>NZ_JBNMIU010000039.1:0-23764 GCF_050873445.1 Acidaminococcus sp.
AGCAAAGGACTGAAAATCCTTGTGTCCGCAGTTCGATTCTGCGCTGAGGCACCATTCTTCATGCGGAAGTAGCTCAGTGGTAGAGCATCACCTTGCCAAGGTGGGGGTCGCGAGTTCGAATCTCGTTTTCCGCTCCATTTTCATATGGCGACGTAGCCAAGCGGTAAGGCAGAGGTCTGCAAAACCTTTATCCCCAGTTCGATTCTGGGCGTCGCCTCCAATTTTTTCGCCGAGGTGGCGGAACTGGCAGACGCAAGGGACTTAAAATCCCTCGGAGGGTGACCTCCGTACCGGTTCGATTCCGGTCCCCGGCACCAGAACTTCCAGAGACTTCACAGTGTGTGAGGTTTCTTTTTTTTATTGCCGGCGGCCCGTGTCTTCTTCCGTGTATCGTGTATGACAGAAATGAGTGTGAAAGTTAGATTCGCACTCATTTTTTATGATAAAATAGAATGGTAAAAATCAATCCAAAGGAGTAGTTATATGGAAGAACGACGTATCATCCATGTGGAGGAAAAACTCCCCATCGCAGAAACCATCCCTCTGAGCCTGCAGCACCTGTTCGCTATGTTCGGGTCCACGGTGCTGGTCCCCTTTCTTTTGAAGGTGGATCCTTCCACGGCCCTGTTCATGAACGGGGTGGGGACCCTGCTGTATCTGACCATCTGCAAATGGCGGCTGCCGGCCTATCTGGGCTCCAGCTTCGCCTTCATCTCTCCGGTGCTGGCTGTGTGCGCCACTCCGGGCATGGGTTACGGCGACGCCCAGGGCGGGTTCATCGCCTTCGGGCTCTGCTTTATCCTCATCGGTCTCATGGTGAAGAAAATCGGCACCAGGTGGATCGATGTGCTGTTCCCGCCGGCGGCCATGGGTTCCATCGTAGCCATCATCGGTCTGGAACTGGCGCCCCTGGCCCTCAATATGAGCGGTTTCATGGAGCCGGTGAAGGGAATGACCAACGCCCAGGCCATGACCATCTCCATGGCCACCCTGGTTATCACCATCCTGGCCAATGTGGTGGGCAGGGGGTTCATTGCCATTATCCCCATCCTGATCGGGGTAGTCAGCGGCTATGTGCTCAGCTATTTCATGGGTGTGGTGGATTTTTCCGCCGTGGCCAGCGCTGCCTGGTTCTCGTTCCCTACTTTCTATAAGCCGGAATTCCACCTTTCGGCCATCATGATGATTCTGCCGGCCCTGTTCGTGGTGCTGGCAGAGCACCTGGGCCATCTGTTCGTTACCAGTGACATCGTGGGCCGTAATCTGATCAAGGATCCGGGCCTGCACCGTTCCCTGATTGCCGACGGCCTGTCCAATGTGCTGTCCGGCCTGCTGGGTTCCACGCCCAATACCACCTATGGGGAAAACATGGGCGTCATGGCCATTACCGGTGTGTACAGCACCTGGGTCATCGGCGGGGCGGCCATTTTTGCCATCCTCTTCTCCTTCATCGGCAAGATCGCTGCCGTGATCCATGGAATCCCCACCCCTGTGATGGGCGGTGTCTGCATCTTATTGTTCGGTTTTATTGCCGCTTCCGGTCTGCGCATGATGGTGGAGCGGAAGGTGGACTTCACCCAGCCAAAGAACCTGATCCTTACGGCTGTGACCATGATCAGCGGCCTTTCCGGGGCTGCGGTCCATATTGGTCCTGTGCAGCTGAAGGGGATGGGACTGGCTACCGTAGTGGCCATCATCGCCAGCCTGGCTTTTCTGATTTTCGAAAAATTGGGTCTGACCAACGAAAAATAATCGGTTTTCCAATTGAAAGAAACCGCAAGTTATGGTATATTGTATAAAAGTTTACAACCGAGAAAAGGGAGGAAGAGTATGGAGAATTTACAGCATGAGGTCGTCCTGGTAGTCGACTTCGGCGCACAGTACAGCCAGCTGATTGCCAGAAGAGTCCGTGAATGCGGCGTTTACTGCGAAATCATTCCTTATAACTACAGCCTGGATAAAATCAAAGCCAAGAATCCCAAAGCCATCATCCTGTCCGGCGGTCCCAACAGTGTATATGCCGAAAACACCCCCAGTGTGGATACGGGCGTGTTTGAACTGGGCATCCCTGTACTGGGCATCTGCTACGGGGATCAGTTCATGACCAAGGCCCTGGGCGGCGTAGTGGCCCATGCCGGCAGCGGCGAATACGGCAAGACTGCTGTGGTCCTGGACAACGAAAACCGTCTGTTCTCCGGTCTGGAAAAGAACAACGTCTGCTGGATGAGCCATCAGGACTATGCGGAAAAAGCACCTGAAGGCTTCACCGTCATCGCCCATACGGATGAATGCCCCATTGCTGCCATGCAGAACGAAGAAAAGAAACTGTACGGTGTGCAGTTCCATCCGGAAGTGATGCATACGCCCTTCGGCAAGCAGATGTTCAGCAACTTCCTGTTCAATATCTGCAACCTGTCCGGCGACTGGACCATGTCTTCCTTTGCCCAGAACAAGATCAAGGAAATCCGTGAAAAAGTAGGGAAGGGGAATGTGCTGTGCGCCATGAGCGGCGGCGTGGATTCCTCCGTGGCTGCCGTACTGGTCCACAAGGCTGTGGGCAAGCAGCTGACCTGCGTATTCGTGGATCACGGCCTGCTGCGGAAAGATGAAGGGGACCAGGTGGAACAGGTCTTCAAGCGGGATTTCGACATGAACCTGATCCGGGTCAACGCCCAGGAACGTTTCCTGAGCAAGCTGAAAGGGGTCAGCGACCCTGAAAAGAAACGGAAGATCATCGGGGAAGAATTCATCCGGGTCTTCGAAGAAGAATCCAAAAAAATCGGTCACGTGGACTTCCTGGTCCAGGGGACCATTTATCCGGACGTGGTGGAATCCGGCGGTACCGGTACCTCTGCCACCATCAAGAGCCACCACAATGTAGGCGGCCTGCCCAAAGACATGAAACTGGGGCTGATCGAACCCCTGCGGGAACTGTTCAAGGATGAAGTCCGTGCCGTGGGCGAAGAACTGGGCATCCCCTCCGAACTGGTATGGCGCCAGCCCTTCCCGGGCCCTGGCCTGGCCATCCGTGTCCTGGGCGAAGTGACCGAAGAGAAGCTGCACATTGTCCGTGAAGCCGATGCTATCTTCCGGGAAGAAATCGCCAAAGCCGGTCTGGACCGGTCCATCTGGCAGTATTTCGCCTGCCTGCCCAACATCCGCAGCGTAGGTGTCATGGGTGACTTCCGGACCTACAGCAATACCATTGCCCTCCGTGCTGTAAACAGCACCGACGGCATGACTTCCGACTGGTCCCATATCCCGTATCACGTACTGGATCTGGTGTCCCGCCGGATTGTCAACGAAGTCCCCGGGGTGAACCGTGTAGTGTACGACATTACCAGCAAACCGCCTGCGACGATTGAATGGGAATGATTATATGAATAATGAACACCTCGTAAGTATGCGGCTTACGAGGTGTTCATTTTATTTGTGCTCTTATTTTGCTCTTAAAATTATTTCATTTACTCTTTGAGCGACTTCATTCCCTTACTTTGCCGGAGGAAGAAGAACCGAGATTCGTTGGAGTATGGGGACAAAGACATTTGCAGTATTTGAAAGAATACCGCAGGAATGTATATCTGGATCTGATGATGAGCGGCAGACTGAACAGTTATCTGGCAGATATAGAGGAACAGGCACAGGAACGCTTTGAAAGAATTGTAGAGCAGATGAAACAGACCCAGGGAATCACGGAGCAGTTAAAGGCGGACAATGCTTTGGAATGGGTAGGTAGAATGAATAATATACAGGCGTGTACGAGGGAGATTGTGGACAAAGAAATAATTATCAGTAAAAATAATGTAGATGAGGGCAAGGCAGAAAATGGCTTGCTCTCTACTTTACAATAATATTTGTTGCTGTATAATTGAGAAGAAAGAGACAAATCGAAATTTACGGAGGAAATTCAAATGAAACAATATATTGTAGATGCATTTACTGACAAAATTTTTCATGGAAATCAAGCGGCTATTTGCATTATGGATCAATGGATTATTGAAGACTTGATGATGAACATAACGAAGGAAAATAATTTTTCAGAAACGGCTTTCGCTGTTAAAGAAGGTGAAAAGTACCATTTACGTTGGTTTACTCCAGGTGGCGAGATTGATCTCTGTGGACATGCAACACTTGCATGTGCCTATGTTTTGTTCAAATTCTATATCACGGATGCAAACAAGGTTGTATTTTCAACGCTTAGTGGTGATTTAATTGTAAAAAGAAATGATGACCTTTTGGAAATGGAATTTCCAGCATATAAATTGGAGAAGGTTCCTGTTACACAGGATATGATAGATGCGATGGGAGCCACACCATCAGAAGCATATATGGGAAGAGATTTACTATGCGTGTTTGATGACGAAAAAACAGTAAGAAACTTGCAGCCTGACATGAATAAGCTCCTTAATTTAGAAGGGTTACTCTTGCAGGTTACTGCACCGGGAAAAGACACAGATTCAGTTTCACGAAGTTTTGCACCGAAATTAAATGTTACTGAAGATCCTGTATGCGGATCAGGGCATTGCCATATTGTTCCTTATTGGGCAAAAAGGCTCAATAAAGATAGCATTGTGGCATATCAGGCATCGAAACGTGGAGGAACCCTATATTGCAGAATGGATGGGGATAAAGTATTTTTAGCTGGAAAAGCTGCTCTATTCTCTGAGTGCGAAATCTACATTTAATTTGGAATGACAAATTCCAGTTTGTTGGGATAGTGGAAAAATATTTATTGCAAGATTTATTTTATTGTATTTTGTAATATGGTGTTGGTTTCCTAAGCAAACTCGCTTATAATCTGAATCGGAACATATTGCTATTATCCACAGTTACGGAGCGAGTGTTATCAACGCCGATAACAAACTGATAACATTAGCCCATATAGGCAGGATAATATGGATAAATCAAAGATTCAAAAGAAAAGTAAACACGGCAACAAATAATCTCTAAACAAAATTGATTAGGGATTGTCGAATGGGAATAAGACCTGCTAAATAACCCAGGCGCACGATATACGTCCATCTGCTTTGTCAGCGGGAGTTTTGGCTCGCGGCATGTACGCTTTAGTACTATGCCACGACCCAAAACTCCCGCTTTCGCGCATCTGGACGCATCTCGTGTGCCTGGAAGGAGGCGGGGGAATGGTGATAATACAAGTTTTTGGTCTATATCGATTGTATGATTGTGACGCCGTAGGGGCTTACCAGCCGGTAAGCCCGCCCCGCAACGTGTTCTTCGACCGTAACGCCCGGAGCCCCCGACCGAAATCCCATCGTATAATCCACTTTTTTATGTTACAATCCTCTCAGGAAGTCAAAGGGGGTTGTTTTATGAAACTGAAAAAATTGGGGTTATTGGTGGGGTTCCTTGCTGCTTTTCCGTCTCTGGCACTGGCCAGCCGAATCATTCCCATGGAGCGGACTGTGCTGGAAATTCCCAATTCTACGGGGAAAGTGGTGCAGAAGGATTTTTCGGAAGGGAATCGAAAAATGCATTTCGTGGGCGGCCGTTCCAATCGCGGACTTCCCGGTATTGTGGTGGTCCGCAAGGGTCATTTCCTGGAAGCAGATTCTGCTTTATGGGCCAACTTCCGCACCAAAGAGGCTAATCGGCGAATTGCCTATCTGATTACCCAGTTCAAGGACACGGATACCGGCCGATACTTCTATGGTGTGGAACCGGGCCTAGCCCATTCCGACATTTTCTTTGACTGCTTCCTGATCGGCTATGACCGGACAGGGAAAAAGGTCAAGGAATTCGTGGACAGCAAGAATTATTATGCTCCTCACGGATACGACCTGGAAGAATTCATTACCCATCGGGGCGACTTCTACCTGGCTAAATTGGATTTCGGCAGGTTTCAGGAGGGCACAGTGTATAAACTGATTTGGAATCAGGAGAAGGATCAGTTTGGATATAAGCAGGTAGACCCCAGTGAGGCTCACGCATAACCCCTGCGCACAATAAGGGGCCATCTACTTTGTCAACGTGGGATTGGGTTCGCGGCATGTACGTTTTAGTACTATGCTACGAATCCAATCCCGCGTTTTCGCGTATCTAGGCACATCTCCTGCGTCTTGGAAGCAGTCGAGGGGAACATCGCGGTTGATTGTACGTTGAACCGGTTCTATGTTACAAGGATTGCAAAATCTCCTGGAAGTGAAAACAATGCGGTATCCTTATATGACTCTTGCAGATGAAACAGAAATTTCCCATTCCAGTATGGCATCGGATGGTACTGTACAGGTATATTTTGAAATTCCCTGCGAAGGAGGCTTTCAACATGCCACTTGTATTTTGCCCAGTTATCAACGGACAGAAAACCAGGGCTATTCACAGGATGCCATTAAGGCTTTTGATACATGCCTCTACAATAACGCTCATTTCATCCTGGAATTTGCCCAAAATGGAGGATTCGCACATGCCACAGCTGTTTAGAATCGGACCGTACCTGATTTTATTTCTGGTCCAATGAAAATATGCCGGTGGAGCCTGTGTTTGCTTTTCTAAAAGCAGGCTTTTAGGATGTTGGCAAAATCTTCAATATAAAATCCGGAGTTGTCTTTTTTCCAGAATGCGCAGTAGGTCTTTTTGACAGGCTGCGCATTTCTTGTGAGTGGAATCCGACATACGGTCGTATCAAACCAGACCTGTTCGCTGATCATGTCAACTGGCATATAGCCCTGACCGGTCAGGATCTTCAGGCGTGCTTCCTGAATGGTGTCTGCAAATAAAAAATCTCCATGTAGTCCGACAATAGTCTCATAATATTCCTGTTCCTCGTTTCTGGCGGCCTGGTTAATCACAAGAATGCAGGTGGCGTTTTTCAGGTCTTCTGTCTCTACATGCTGCAATTTGCTTAAAGGATTCTTGGAAGATATTTCAATAAAAATTTTGCTTTCAGCAAGAATCTCATTATTGTAGGCATCAGAAAAGGCACGTCTCTGGTCGTTTAGCGCAAGGTCAACAGAACCATTTTCCATAGCATGGTAAAGCTCTTCATGGCTTCCAACGATGATTTGAACGTCAACAGTTGGATATTTTTCGGAAAACATGGAGATTGCCTCGGATAATTCATTTCCATGATAGCCTTTATAATATCCGATTTTTAATACAGCATGATCATTTGATGCAATGCGTTTGGTTTCCCGGATCATCTGCCGGATATCACCGGATATGACCAGGCTTTTTCTGTAAAAATGTTCACCTGCAGGCGTAAGTGAAAATGTCCGATTGTGGCGTTTCAGTAGTTTCACACCAAGTTCTTCTTCCAGTTTTTTGATTTGCTGGGAGATAGCAGACTGCGATACATGACATTGTTCGGCAGCCTGATAGAAATTTCCATTTTCAACCACAGCCAGTAAGTATTCAATCTGACGCAATAACATAAAGAAACCTCCTAGATTTGAAAGTTTATTATATTATACAATGATTATTAAAACTTATCAATTTAATTAGCATAAAGATTTGATTGAGAAGTATATTTGAATTATGATTAGATTCACAAAAGAAAATAACATCATCAGGAGGAATGGAAATGGCTAAGAATCTGATCATATACTATTCAAGAAAGGGTGAGAACTATGTGAATGGAAGTATTGTTGATTTGAAAAAGGGCAATACGGAAATTTGCGCAGAGTTCATTCAGAAAGCAGTAGGCGGAGACCTTTTTGAAATTCAAACTGTAAATGAGTATTCAGCAGATTATCACAAATGTACAGAGGAAGCAAGGAAAGAATTAAAGGAAAATGCAAGACCGGAATTGAAAAAATATCTGGAAGAGATTTCGAATTATAACAATATTTTTGTGTGTGGGCCCTGCTGGTGGGGCACTTATCCAGCAGCTGTGTTTACACAGCTTGAGAGGCTTGACTTTACAGGGAAAAAAGTAATGGCACTTATGACACATGAAGGAAGCGGACTTGGCAGCAGTGAACGTGACCTTAGAAAAATATGCAAAGGTGCAAGATTCGGATCGGGCATTGCAGTGCATGGTGCGGACGCAGAAAAAGCAAAATCAGCAGTAGCAGACTGGGCAAAGAAAAATGTTGGTGAAATGAGATAATAAGCGATTGATCTTACAAAAAGGAGCAAACAGACGATGAACAAAAAAGATGTAATGATTGTAACTGGAGCAGGACAGATTTCCATGGCTATTGCAAGACGAATAGGGTTTGGTAAGAAAATTGTTATGGGTGATAAAAATATAAATCATGCAAACACCATTGCAGAGATTATGAACAATGCAGGTTTTGATGTGGAACCGGTAGAGATGGATCTTTCTTCCAGAGAATCTATTTTAAGATTGATTGCAAAAGCACAGGCGTATGGAGACATTAAAATGCTTGTAAATGGTGCAGGGGTATCACCGAGTCAGGCACCGGTTGAAGCAATCTTAAAGGTTGATCTGTACGGGACAGCTGTTTTATTAGAAGAAGTCGGAAAAGTAATCGCAGAAGGTGGTTGCGGAGTTACCATTTCCAGTCAGTCAGGTTGGAGAATGCCTCAGCTTACCGCAGAAGAAGATGCAGCACTTGCCACAACACCAACAGAAGAATTACTAAATCTTGAGATTTTACAGCCGGGAAATATTAAAGATACCCTTCATGCTTACCAGTTGGCAAAACGCTGCAACGAGAAGCGGGTAATGGCGCAGTCTGTTGAATGGGGAAAGCGTGGTGCAAGGTTGAATGATATTGCCCCAGGAATTATTGTAACACCACTTGCAGTGGATGAATTTAATGGACCGCGAGGTGATTTTTACAAGAATATGTTTGCAAAATGTCCGGCAGGAAGACCGGGAACCGCAGACGAAGTAGCAAATGTAGCAGAACTTCTGATGAGTGACAGAGGAGCATTTATTACAGGATCTACGTTCCTAATTGATGGTGGAGCGACATCGTCGTATTATTACGGATCGCTAAAACCAAATCATAAAAGGGTGTGAAAACAAATGGCATTCCCTGTTTTGCCGGGCGGACTGCAGGCATAGCTGTTTTGTATGGCAGGGTTGGGATAAAAAGTATTGGTCAAATCCTGCCTTCTTTTGTATAGTAGGCTGTGGAAAGAATCAACCCTGAAGGAGACGATACGCAATGGATAAGCCGTTTATTTTTTGTCATATGGAGATTTCGCCGGACGGCAAGATCATGGGCAAATACCTCTGGCTTCCGTCCGCCAGTGAGGCACCGGACAGCTTCAGTGCCATTATGAATGGTCCGGATGCCAGATACCACTATCAGGCAATGCTCAATGGCCGCACGACCATCGATGACAATTTCACGTTCTATGCCAAACCGGAACTGGATGAAAACGCACCCCAGGTGCCGGACGGTGACTACCTGGCCGAAGGTGCGGCCCTGGGTCAGTTTCTGCTGGCTGTAGACGGGCACGGCAAACTGGCCTGGCAGGACAATGTAAGCGAGTACGATGGCGTCAAAAACCATATTGTGGAAATCCTCACCGAAGCGGCTTCCAACAGCTACAAGGATTTCCTGCGCAGGAAGGGCATCAGCTATCTGATCTGCGGCAGGGACAGCATTGATCTGCCGCTCCTCTGCCATAAAATCAAACATGACCTGCATGTGGATTCCGTAATGCTCGGGGGCGGCGGCGTCCTCAACTGGAGTTTCATGCAGGCGGGACTGGTGGACGAGCTGAGCCTGGTCATGGCTCCGGCAGCGGACGGCAGCACGGAAACCCAGACCCTCTTCATGGCGAAACCCGGCATTACCACGGACCAGCCGATCCGTTTCAAGCCTCTGGAAGCAAAGATCATGCCGGATGATGCTGTCTGGATCCGCTATCGAGTCGGCAGGAAAGTGGATTTTGACTTTGACAGCGACCCGGAATTCAAAGAAGTCATGGATATGATCCAAGCCCACAGACAGTGAATATTACCCACCAGCTCCTGAAATATGCTATAATGAAACGAAAGAATGTTCACAGGCAAAGGTGGGATATTATGGAAGTCTATGATACGTATGGATCCCCTCTGGGGACCATGATCCTGACAGCGGACGAGGAGGGGCTGACCCGGCTGTACTTCAAAGGGGCGCCCGATGCCCCGGAGGGGCTGGAAGACCAGCTGCCGAAGGCCCGGGATCATGAATTCATCCAGGAAGGCAAACACTGGCTCCACGGCTATTTCGAGGGCCGTCATCTGGGCTGGCGTCCGCCCCTGCATCTGAAGGGCACGGACTTCCAGCGGCAGGTGTGGAAGATCTTGCTGACCATCCCCTATGGCCAGACTGCAACCTACGGGGACGTGGCCCGGGAAGTGGCCAGAACCCGCCATGTGGACAGGATGTCCTCCCGGGCTGTGGGTGGTGCCGTGGGCAGCAACCCGGTATGCCTGATCGTGCCCTGCCACCGGGTGGTGGGGGCCAACGGCAGCTTTACCGGCTACGGCGGCGGCCTCCAGCGGAAAGTGAAGCTGCTGGAACTGGAAGGGGTGGATGTCAGCCGGTTCACCATGCCCAAAGAGAGCCGCTTCCTGTAATGTATGGCAGGAAATCCTTTACGGGAAATCTGGAAAGGGAGATTCCGGATCCAGGTTTCCCGTACTTTTTTGACTTATGATGTAATATTAATATTGACAACAAAAATCGTCTGTGCTATCCTTTCTGCAAGAAGTAAATAAAAATATTACAATCAAACGGATGCGTTTCATTGTCCCAGCGGCTGGGAGAAGGGAGTTAGGAATCATGGATGCACAGGGCTGCCTGCAAAAATTATGGGAACTGAAAGATGTGGCGTTTGCCACGGTGGACGCCCAGGGGAATCCCCAGGTACGGATCATCGATGTGATGCTGGTAGAAGAGGGCAGGCTGTACTTCTGTACCGCCCGGGGCAAGGCCTTCTACCGGGAACTGCTGGCTGCGGGCCGTGTGGCCGTTACCGGGCTGACTCCGGAATACCAGAGCATCCGGCTGCGGGGCAGGGCGGAGAAACTGGCCGATGCCCGGAACTGGATCGACCGGATTTTTGCGGAAAACCCGGTGATGAAGGATGTCTATCCCGGGCAGAGCCGGTACATCCTGGAGCCTTTCTGCATCCGGGAGGGGGAGCTGGAATGGTTTGATCTGAGCCGTACTCCCATCCTGCGGGAACATTTTCCCCTGGGGGAGAAGACTCCGGCTGCGGAGAGATTTGGCTGCCAGGGCTTTTGCATTACCGGAGACTGCACCAGCTGCGCTGCCTGTGCGGAGATCTGTCCCCAGCAGTGCATCGCCTCCGGGCATCCTTACCGGATTCTGCAGGAACACTGCCTCCACTGCGGACTGTGCGCTGAAACGTGTCCGGTAAAAGCCATTATCAACAAAGAGGGCTGACATGATAGGGGACATCTTTCACCTGCTGGCGGAAAAACGGGAATTTTTTTCCGGCCTGCTGCTGGAACATCTGGAAATTTCTCTGGCAGCCTGTCTGACGGCCCTGGTGCTGGGCGGCATTGCCGGCATCCTGATCAGCGAATACCGCAGAGCGGCCAGGCCTACGCTCACTGCCATCAATTTCCTCTATACCATCCCTTCCATTTCCATGCTGGGTTTTCTGATCCCCTTTACCGGGATCGGCAACAGGACGGCCATCCTTGCTCTGACCATCTATGCCCTGCTGCCCATGGTGCGCAATACCTGCACCGGTATGAGCCAGGTGGATCCGGCCATTCTGGAGGCCGCCAAAGGCATGGGGAGCACCCGTTTCCAGATTTTGTGGAAAATCCAGCTGCCGCTGGCCCTGCCGGTGATTTTTTCCGGGATCCGGAACATGGTGATCATGACCATCGCCCTGACCGGCATCGCTTCCTTTATCGGTGCCGGCGGGCTGGGGGTAGCCATTTACCGGGGCATCACCACCAACCATACGGCACTGACCGTTACCGGGAGTCTGTTGATCGCCCTGCTGGCCCTGGCGGCAGACGGGCTGCTGGGGTTCGTGGAACAGCGGCTGCAGTGCAGGGGGCCCAGAGCACGGCGTCAGAACCGGCGTCTGGCCCTGGGGGCGGCGGCACTGCTCCTGTGCCTGGGCGGAAGCCTGCTGTGGCCCGGAGGACAGGCCAGAGTGGTTCATATTGCCACCAAGCCCATGACGGAACAATACATCCTGGGCCAGATGCTGAAACTGCTCATTGAGCAGGATACGGATCTGAAAGTCCAGCTGACCCAGGGAGTGGGAGGCGGCACTTCCAATATCCAGCCGGGTATGGAAAAAGGCGCCTTTGACCTGTATCCCGAATACACAGGGACCGGCTGGAACATGGTATTGAAACAGAAGGGTCTGTACAGCGAGGAGCAGTTCGGCCAGCTGCAGCAGGGGTATGAAACCCGGCTGCACATGAAATGGGTGGGCCTCTACGGATTCAATAATACGTACGGCCTGGCCGTACGGAAAGAAATCGCCGACCGGTACGGGCTGCACACCTGTTCAGATCTGAAAAAAGCAGACGGGCAGCTGGTGCTTGGTGCCGAGTACGACTTTTTCGAACGGCAGGACGGGTATGATGCGCTCACAAGAAAACTGGGCGTGTCTTTCCGGAGCACCCGGGATATGGACATCGGGCTGAAATACCAGGCACTGGCCCAGAAAAAGATCGATATCATGCCCATCTTTACCACAGACGGCCAGCTGAGCCAGGCGGATGCGGTGGTGCTGGAGGATGATCTCCATCTGTATCCTTCCTACCGCTGCGGGACCGTGGTGCGGGAAGATGTGCTGCAGAAGTACCCGGAACTGGCTCCCGAGCTGGAAAAGCTCCAGGGGCAGATCACGGACGAGGATATGCGGAAGATGAACCATGAAGTGGAAACAGACAAGAAGCAGCCCGGGGAAGTGGCACGGGCTTTCCTGCAGGCCAGAGGGCTGCTGCGGTAAAGGAGGGAACAATGGAACCGATCATTGAATTCCGGCATGTCCGGAAAGCTTATGGCAGTACGGTGGTGATCCCGGATCTGAACCTTGCTATCGATAAGGGTGAATTTGTCACCATGGTGGGTACTTCCGGCAGCGGAAAGACCACGACACTGAAAATGGTCAATGGGCTGCATATGCCCACCAGCGGCCAGCTGCTGATCCGGGGAAAAGATATCCGCGGCAGGGACCTGATCCAGCTGCGGCGCCACATCGGCTATGCCATCCAGGGGAGCGTCCTGTTCCCCCATCTGACAGTGGCGGAGAACATCTGTTATGTGCCCCGGCTGCTGGGGCAGAAGGACAAGGGCAGGCTGCAGGCCCTGGTGGACCGGTGGATGGATACCATGGGGCTGGACCGGAACCTGGAAAGCCGGATGCCGACTGAACTTTCCGGCGGCCAGCAGCAGCGGGTGGGGATTGCCCGGGCCCTGGCAGCCGGACCGGAAATCCTGCTCATGGATGAACCGTTCGGGGCGGTGGATGCACTGACCCGGAAACAGCTGCAGGACGAGCTGAAACGGCTGCATCGGGAAAGAGGCCTTACCATCCTTTTTGTCACCCATGATATGGAAGAAGCCCTGAAACTGGGTACGAAGGTACTGGTCATGGACAAGGGGGTCATCCAGCAGTATGGAGCGCCCGCCGAACTGCTTCTGCACCCGGCCGGGGAGTTTGTGCGGCAGCTGGTGGAAACCCAGCGGCGGACCTGCTTTTTGCCGGAAGAAAAACTGGCCGATTGTGTGTACAGCGGCGGTGCGTCTGGTAAAATAGAAGGGAATGCATAAAAAGAAAGGGAAATGACCATGCAGATATCTACGAAATTTACCATTGCCATCCATATCCTGGCAGCCGCGGAATATTTCGGCAGGGAGTATAAAGTGACCAGCGACTTCCTGGCAGGCAGTATCGGGTGCAACCCGGTCATCGTGCGGAATCTGATGAAACAGCTGCGGGACGCCGGGCTCATTGCTGTGCGCCGGGGCCCCGGGGGCATCCAGATCACCCGGCCCCTGGACCAGATCACTTTCTGCGATGTGTATCAAGCGGTGGAAACCAGCAGGGACGAGCTGTTCCACTTCCATGAGAACCCGAACCCCCGGTGCCCGGTGGGCAGCCACATCCATCAGGCTCTGGACGACAAGCTCATGGACATCCAGAAACAGTTCGAGGAGGATCTGCGCCGGCACAATGTGGGAGAAGTGGTGGGGGACCTGGAAAAGTCCATCCAAAACGGATAACAATAAAAATGTTCTCTTCACCTTTTATTTATGTGAATAATCTGTTATAATGTAACGTGTGATGATAATTGTTTAGATATTTGTTTTATTTCACAGTACACTTATCTGTTTTAGCTCATGGGGGGCGTTTGGCGGATTCGTTTCCGTAAAAGGGGAGGAGAGATTGTATGAACAAAATCTTCAAAGTCATCTACAGCAAAGTGCGTCACTGCTATGTGGTGGTTTCGGAAATTGCCCGGAACCAGGGAAAGGCCCATTCTGATCACCTGAATATACCCGGGGGGGGTATACAGCTTAACCCTGGCTCTGGCACTGGCACTGTCCCTGGGTGCTCCGGGTCTGGTCCAGGCGGATTCTGTGGATCTGGGAAATGGCGCTTCGGCGGCGTATGATGAAAACAGCAACCTGACCATCGGCAAAGATGTCCAGGCCAAGGGCAGCGACAATGCCGGAAGAAACAACGTGACCATCGGGAACGGTGCCGATACCCTGCGGAAAGACGGGGATACGGAAGGGCAGCCGCTGGATGGGAGCAATACGCAACTGGTGGACGGAGAAGGAACGGCCCATACCCTGACCCGTTCCACTTCGGCCAGCAATGCCACCGTTTTGGGGAACAACAGCCGTGCGGAAGGGGATTCTTCTACGGCCATCGGCGCTACTGCCAAAGTGGCGGCTCCGAAGACGACCTATTACGCCGATGCAGACGGCAACAAGACCACCAACCTGAGCGATGCAGCCTGGTACAAAGACAGCCAGGGCAAACCCACAAGGGTACCGCAGGTATTCCGGGATAAAGACGACAACAAGACCACTACGCCCCAGTACAGCTATACCAAGGAGGATGGTACCACCGGAGTTACTGACGATGTCAGCAAGGCAGACAAAGTCGGCGACCAACCGAAATATAGCTACAGGAAAAGCGATAATATCGGTTCCCTTTATACGGTGGAACTTTATCAGGATGTGAGCAATTCCATTGCTGCCGGCAGCCATGTAACGGCCGAAGGGAAGAATGCCGTAGCTGTGGGTTATGAGACCAATGCGGTGGAATCCGCGGTAGGCATTGGGGATTCGGCCCAGGCGACCGGAAAAGCATCCATCGCCATCGGCAAGGGGATTACGGCTTCCGCCGAGCAGGCGACAGCCGTCGGCGCCGGTACGACAAGCGCAACGGGTAATCAAAGTACAGCTGTAGGTTTCAATGTTTCTGCAAAGGACACTGGTTCTTCCGCCTTTGGTTCCAATGTAACGGCTGAAAACAGCTCGTATGCTTCCGGCATGACCGGGACAACGGCCGACTACGGTTCTGTGGCAGTGGGGTCTAATGTGCATTCTACGAGCGGCTCCTATGCCTCCGGTATGACTGGGACAACGGCTGAAGGCGGTTCTATAGCAGTGGGGTCCAATGTGCATTCTACGAACGGCTCCTATGCCTCCGGTATGACTGGGACAACGGCTGAAGGCGGTTCTATAGCAGTGGGGTCCAATGTGCATTCTACGAACAGCTCCTATGCCTCCGGTATCAGCGGGACACAGGCCAATTCAAGTTCTGTGGCAGTGGGCAGCGCTGTAATGGCTGAAAATAGTTCCTATGCTTCCGGGATGAATGGGACAAATGCCAATTACGGCTCTGTGGCAATGGGGTCTAAAGTACATTCTACGAACGGCTCCTTTGCGGCAGGTATAAATTCAAGTGAGGATGATACAACAACGGCTGAAGGCGGTTCTATAGCAGTGGGATCCAATGTGCATTCTACGAGCGGCTCCTATGCCTCCGGCATGACCGGGACAACGGCTAATAATGGATCCTATGCCGCCGGTATGAATGGGACAAAAGCCGATTCCAGTTCTGTGGCAGTGGGAAGCGGTGTAACAGCTACGAATGGATCGTATGCTTCCGGCATGGATGGAACAACGGCCAACTCCGGTTCTGTGGCAGTGGGCGCTAATGTACAGGCTGATAACAGCTCTTTTGCGGCAGGCTTTAACAGCAGCGCCGGAACGAACGGCATCAGTCGCAACGGCACAAATATTGCGGTGGGGGGAAATACTTCTGCCAATAACGGATCCACCGCTCTGGGCCTCAATGCTACGGCAGATTACTGCTCCCTTGCCATTGGCCTGAAAGGATCCAGCAATGATAGTGCAAGTGCCAGCAATTACAGTATGGCCATGGGCAATGCTGCCTATGCAAGTTGGAATTCTACGGCCATCGGCAATTCGGCCAGGGCACAAAATTATGCCGTAGCGCTGGGTGGAAATACCAGTGCTTATGTATACAATTCGGTTGCATTAGGCGCCAATTCCACGGCCAATGTTGCATCGGGCCAAGCAGGTTTCGATCCCAGTACAGGCAGTAATTCTACGGATACCAACACTGCCTGGAAGTCCACGTTGGGTGCGGTATCTGTCGGTACTGTGGACAGGAATGGCAAGGCAACTGCCACCCGCCAGATCAACGGCCTGGCAGCGGGCACGGTGGATACGGATGCGGTCAACGTGGCCCAGCTGAAGGCGGTAGCGGCTGTGGCGGGCGTGCATACGGCTGTGACGGTCAACGACAAGTCCAATCCCACCAGTGCGGCTGCCGGTGAAGGGGACTATGGCGACTATGCCGGCGGGGAAACGGACAATCTCCGCATTGCAGCCATGAAGAGTGCCGATGGCCAGCTGACCTACAACATCAAACTGAACGACCAGCTTTCCATCGGCAGGAAAGGTGAGGACGGCATAGACGGCAGCATCGGTGTGACCGGAAAGGATGGCTCTTCCGTGGTCATCAACGGGAAGGACGGCAGCATCGGCCTGACTGGCAAGGATGGTGCCGACGGCCTGACCATCCGCGGTGCAACTGGTGCACCCGGTGCAGCCGGTACGGATGGCATGACCCGCATCATCTATAAGGACAGCGGGAACGTGGATCATACGGTGGCAACCCTGGATGACGGGCTGAAGTTCAAGGGGGATTCGGGTGAGACAGTGACACGGAAACTCAATACCCAGCTGAAAGTTACCGGCGGCCAGGATGACGAGGAGAAACTGACCGCATTGGAGGACAAGAATATCGGGGTCGTATCCAGGGGTGACCAGCTGGAAATCCGGCTGAGCAAGGATCTGAAAGGACTCAATACGGTGGCTGCCGGTAAGAATTCCGTATTCGGCCGGCAGACAGTGACGAATACCGGGGGCGGAGAGGAAACCGGTGATTATGTAACTGGCCTGGATAACAGAACCTGGAACAACGAAAGCTACGTCAGCGGACGAGCTGCTACGGAAGACCAGCTCCAGCAGGTGGTCAGCAACCTGACGGGCCCAAGTGCCAGCGGCGGCTTCGGGCTTTCGGCCAACGGCGGTGAAGTGAAGAAGGCTCTGGGCAAGACCATTGCTATCAACGGCGACGGCACCTATGGTGCGGACGGAAAGGAAACCAAGGCCGGCAATATCCGTACCTCCGTGGAAGGCGAGGCGGTCAAGGTTTCTCTGAACAAGGACCTGCATATTGATTCTGCCACTATGGAAAAGACGAATCCCGACGGCAGTACGGTCACCAACAAGACGACTGCTGAAGGCTCTGAGATGACCAGGACCGATGCGGGCGGCAAAAAAACAGCAAGTACGGTTACCGGCGCCGGATCCCTGACCATCACCAACGGTGATGTGACCACCACCATTGACAAAGACGGCGTCAACACCAACAAGGTGAAGGTGGGGGATAATACCACCATTGATAACGGCTCTGCCACCATCGGCGGCGTCACCATTAACGGCAACGGGGAAACGGACGGCGATTCGGAACACACCAGCACCATCACAGGCCTTTCCAACAAGAAATTCGATACGACCCATCTGGATCAGTATGAAGATTCCGGCCGGGCCGCTACGGAAGCCCAGCTGAAGGAAGTGTACGACAAGGCTTCCCAGCATACGACGGTGACGGTCAATGGCAAGCCCAGTGCTGAGGGCAACCTGAAAATGGAGGAAACGAAAAACGGGGATGGCAGCATGAATTATGCCCTGTCCCTGAATAACGACATTACCCTGGGCGATGAGAAGACTGACGGCAAACTGACCGTGAAGAGCAAGGACGAGACCAAGTTCGTGACTGCGAATGGGGAAGACGGCACGCTGACCTTGAAGGACGGGGACAAGGAAGCGTCTATCAAAGCAGCCGATGCGGCAAAAGGCGTGGATGACACCACGGACATCAGCCGGGTGTCCGTAGGTGGCAGCACCGTGGCAACCCTGGATGACGGGCTGAAGTTCGCCGGCGACAGCGGCGACCCCCTGAAACAGAAACTGAACAGTACCACCAACATCAAGGGCGGTGCTGCGGGAGCGCTGACGGATGGCAATATCGGCGTAATTTCCGACGGCAGGGATACTCTGACCGTGAAGCTGGCAAAGGACATCAAGGGCCTGGACAGCGTGGAAGCCACCACGGTGAACGCCACCACGGTGAATGCCAGTACGGTTTCCATTGCAGGGGACAACACCCACAGTGCCATTACCATCCGGCAGGGTGACATTAACATGGGCGGCAACACCATCAGCGGGGCAGCGCCCGGCAAGGTGAGTGCCGATTCCACGGAAGTCGTCAACGGCAGCCAGCTGTACGCCCGGGATCAGGCAATCGGCAAACTGGGCAGCAGCGTGAACCGTCTGGACAATAAGATCAACCGGGCAGGCGCCGGTGCTGCGGCTCTGGCGGCCCTGCATCCCCAGGATTTCGACCCGGATGACAAGTGGGATTTCGCTGCCGGCTACGGCAACTACCATGGAGCCAGTGCGGCGGCCATCGGGGCTTTCTACCGGCCTACGGAGGATGTGATGTTCAGCGTGGGCGGCAGCATGGGCGGCGGCGAGAACATGGTGAACGCAGGCGTAACGTTCAAACTGGGACAGCACAACCATGTGTCCAACAGCCGGGTGGCCATGGCCAAGGAAATCCGTGACCTGAAGGCCACTGTGGGCCAGCTGACCCAGATGGTGAACATGCTCACCGGCAACGCCGGCGGAAAGACCGTGCCGCTGCAGAAGGGGGACACCCTGTTCCCGGATGTGCCCAAGAACCACTGGGCCTATGACTACGTGACCAGACTGGCCAGGGCCGGGATGCTGGAAGGATACCCGGACGGCGAGTTCAAGGGGGACCGGATGATGACACGCTACGAATTCGCCACCGTGATCTACCGGGCCATTATGGCCGGAGCCGCCGGCAATCCGAAGCTGAACCAGGATGGCACCCTGGATAAGCTGGTGGATGAATTCGGCGACGAACTGCAGTACATCCGCATTGCCGTGGTGGAACGGGATAAGAACGGGAAGCCGACCATCGAAAGAGTCCGGACCGTGGCAGATGACGCAAGACACCATCACAAGAAAGAAAATACAGCACAGGCAGGGAGCCAAAAGGCATAACCCATGAGGAGCTGTGAAGGGATTCCTTCACAGCTCCTTTCTGCTTGCACTTTCCGTCCCATATAGGGTATAATAACTTTACTGTAGTAAAGAAGAAAAGAAGAAAAGAAGTGAGGGAACAGGGTATGGGAAGTATTGGAGCGTTAACAATTTTGTTCTGCATTTATGCGGTCAGTGAACTAATCGCCGTGAAGACCCGGGCTATTCTGTCCACGGTGCTGGGGATTTCGGTGATCCTGCTGGCCGGGTTCTGGTCGGGCATCCTGCCCAGGACCCTTATCCGGGATGCCCAGGTTTCAGGTATCGGCATGGCCGTGGTGGGGATGCTGATCGTGGCATTGGGGACCACCATCGACTTTGCGGAACTGAAACGGGAGTGGAAAGTGGTGGTTACCTCCGTCCTGTGTGTGGTGTTCGCCGTGGCGGCCATCATTCTGGGGGGCCGGTTCGTTATGGATCCTAAGATTGCCATTGCCGGTGCGCCTATTTTCGCCGGGGGCAACGCTGCCACGCTGATCATGCTGGCGGCTGCCAAAGAAAAGGGACTGGCCTACGTGGGCACTTCCTGTCTGGCGCTGCTGGTGACCCAGAAATTCTTCGGCATTCCCGTGGCTTCCGTTGCCCTGCGGCGCCTGGCCCGGCAGCTGCGGCAGGATGAAACCTTTGTGGGTACGTACTGTGCCCGGGAGGAAGAGGTCCGGGAGCTGACCCGGAAAAAGCCGGTGCGGCTGCCTTCCCTGTTCGACAAACCCTCCGTGTACCTGGCCAAGCTGGGCCTGGTGGCGACGGTGGCCTTTTATGCGGCCAGGCTGACCCATGGACACATCCACTATCTGGTCATGTGCCTGATCATGGGAGTGGTCTTTTATTTCCTGGGCTTTCTGGACAAGGGCATCCTGGGCAAGACCCAGTCCAGCGGAATGCTCATTTTCTTCGTGACCATTGTGATCTTCTCCAATTTGGGGGCCACTACGCCCCAGCAGGTGGTTTCCGTGCTGCCGCCCCTGATCTGGGCGGCAATCCTGGGGGTGGCCGGGCTCTGTGTGGCCGCGGCATTGTGCAGCAGAGTGCTTGCCATGCCGTTTACCCTGGCGGTGGCTCTGGGCATTACCTGTACTTTCGGGTTCCCGACCACCATGCTGGTTTCCCAGGAAGTGGCCAGTGCCATGGGGGAAACAGAGGACCAGCGGAAGGCACTGGAAAATTACCTGCTGCCCAAGATGCTGGTAGCCGGCTTTGTCACCGTGACCATTACGTCCGTGGTGCTGGCCGGGTTTGTGGTGAATATTCTTTAAAATAAGAAGCCGGACCGCCTCCTGCAGGGGGCTGAAAGATGTCAGCTTGAACGGCGACGGGATGCAGGAACGGCCTGCTGCGTCGGACAAGCTGACATCCCGGGCCTGAAAGGCGGGTCTGGCTTCTGCCATCTCAAAAAAGGAGCGAAGCGATATGCAAGATCTCATCAAATCATACATCACCGCCCACCGGCAGCCCATGCTGGAGCTTTGGCAGGAAATCGTCAATACGGAAAGCGGGCCCAGACAGCTGGACGGGGTGAACGCAGTGGGGGCCATCCTCACCCGTGAACTGGAAGGCACCGGGGCTGTGGTGCACCGGGTGGCAGTGGAAAATGCCGGTGAGATGATCGTGGGCGACTGGAACCAGAAGGCCGGCGGTGCGCCCATCATCTTCATGGGACACATGGATACGGTGTTCCCGGCCGGAGAAGCGGGGCGCAACCCCTTCCGGGTGGATGCGGACGGGTTCGCCCACGGCCCCGGTGTGGTGGATATGAAGGCGGGCCTGGTCATCGGGGTGTATGCCCTGAAGGCACTGGCAGCATCCGGATGGAAAAAGCACCCCATCCGGTTTCTGGGGGTGCCCGATGAAGAGACACTGCACATGCTTTCCAACGCCAAGGAACTGATCGCCCGGGAAGCACGGGGGGCGCTGGCGGCCTTCAATTTTGAACCGGGGCCGCTGGACGACCGGCTGGTCATCGGGCGCTATGGCGGCGGCCCCGTTTCCATTACGATCCACGGGGTGGCAGCCCATTCGGGCAGTGCTCCGGAAAAGGGACGATCGGCCATTCTGGAGGCGGCCCATAAGATCGTGACCCTGGAAGCGGCCAATGATATCCCCCGGGGCAAGCTGATCAACTGCGGTGCCGTCGAAGGGGGCATCGGGGAGAACACCATCCCGGCCTGCTGCAAAATCCGCATCGGCATCCGGTATAAAAATGAAGCCATCGGAAAGGAAATCCATGACCTGCTGGCCCAGGTGACGGCAGCGCATACGGTGCCTGATACCCGGGCAGAACTGGACGTGAGCCGGGTGATGCACTGCATGGAGACTACTGACAGGGTACGGAAACTGTACGGCCATGTGGCGGCCACGGCGGAAAAACTGGGGTACCGGCGCCCGGAAGGCATCCAGGTGGGCGGCCTGTCCGATGCCGGCATCCTGGTTGCGGCAGGCATCCCCACCCTGTGCGGTATGGGGGTGCGGGGGGAAGGTTCCCATACGCCGGAGGAACGGGCGGAAGTGGAATCCCTGTACCAGCGGTGTGCTCTGGCAGCCTGTGCGGCGGCGACCCTGTGACCCCGGCTTGACACCCTGTGCTACAATAGAAATGTAGCGAAAATAAATACAATTCAAAGGAGCTTTGATCATGAAAGTTTTACTTCTGAACGGCAGCCGTCGGGAAAAGGGCTGCACCTATACTGCTCTGTCCCTTGTGGCCAGACAGCTGGAAGCTGCCGGCATCGACACGGAAATCATCTACATCGGCCTGAACGCCGTGAACGGCCAGCTGGATGCACTGGTGCAGGACGTTGCCGCCAGGATGAAGAATGCCGATGGCCTGGTCATCGGGTCCCCGGTATATTATGCATCTCCCACCGGTGAAATACAGGTATTCATGGACCGGTTCGCCGGGGCAGCCGGCGCCGACCTGCGCCACAAACCGGCTGCAGCCGTGGCCTCTGCCCGGAGGGCCGGTACCAGTGCCACCCTGGACGTGCTGAACAAGTACTTGATGTATAACGAAATGCCCGTGGTTTCCAGCAACTACTGGAACATGGTCCACGGCAACACTCCGGAAGAAGTGCTGCAGGACAAGGAAGGGGTCCAGATCATGGAAACCCTGGGGAAAAACATGGCCTGGCTGCTGAAGAGCATCGAAGCCGGCAAAAAAGCAGGGGTCGAAGAACCGGTCAAACCGGTGAAGGTCATGACCAGTTTCATCCGGTAAAAAGAATCGGGGCGCCAGCCTTCAGTTTTTAAAAAATTTACGTTCATCCGCTTCTTTCTGTACTATACTATTCTGGACAGTCTATTACGGAAAGGGGCGGCTTTTTTTATGTTGGAACGTGCAATCTGGGAGGTGGAACGGCCGGACAGAATCTTTTCCTACTTCCGGCTGGAGGCACCGGTGCTGGCTGTGGTCACTGTCACCGGCATCCTCTATAATATCGGCATGGGGGCCGGCCCCTATTTCGAGGGCCAGCTGGCTCAGTGCCTGTATGACATCTACCAGGGCAGGGTACCCGTTGCGGCCATGGCCCGGCTGGCCGCCCTGTACGTATTTGTGATCCTGCTGGTACAGACGGCCCGGGCGGGCAAGCGCTACAGCACCCGGTTCTTTGCCAACGAGGTGAGCCGCACCCTGCGCCATACGCTGTACCACAGTCTGGTACATCTGGACGCCAGGGCCCTGGGCGAGGAGAACATGGGCAGCCTGATGACCAAGGCCATGGGGGATGTGGATGCCTGCGCCGAAGGGATGCGGAAATTCACCACGGAAGTATTCGACACGGGCGTGGTGATGGTGGTGTACCTGGTGCTGCTCATGGCCTATGACTGGAAGCTGACCCTGCTGGCCTGCAGCTTTACGCCTCTGGCCTACTGGATCGCCAACCGGCTGAAAAAGCAGGTAGCCGAGGCCAACGGCATTTACAAGGCCACGGAAGCCCGACTGAACACCCTGACCCTGGACCGGGTGAGCCACGCCATGACCTACCGGATCTACGGGGAGGAAACCTGCCGGGACGGGGCCTATGAGGATCAGCTCACCGCCTACGAAAAGGCCAGTGCCAGGGCCAACCTGTTTGAGGGCAGCATGCAGCCCCTGTATGATGCCATTGCCATGGCCGGCACGGCGGTGGTCTTCATCCTGGGCGCCCGGAACGTAC
>NZ_JBNMIU010000040.1:0-22066 GCF_050873445.1 Acidaminococcus sp.
CTTTAAACGATTTCGAGGAAGGATATTACTGTTGTCTAAGGTAAAACTAAATTAAAGATGGACGTAAGCAAAAATGCTCACGTCCATGAATGGTGGATGATTTGAAATTCGCCCCAACATTTGACAAAGAACCAAAAAAACTGCCGCGCAGCGCGCGACAGTTTTTTCAATCACTTTCTCCCAATTTTCTTCCGGAAGAACAGCCACATGCTCCCTGCCAGGAAGGTAGAGGTATAGAACCCGCTGCAGAACCCTGCCAGCATGGCAAAGGAGAAATTGTGGATGGTCTCTCCGCCGAACAGGAAAATGGCTACCACGGCAAACAGGGTGGTCAGCGTGGTGTACACGCTCCGGGTCATGGTCTGCCAGATGCTGGCATCCACCAGATCCCCCATGCTCTCGTTGCGCCGATGGGTATGCAGGTTTTCACGGATCCTGTCGAACACCACAATGGTGCCGTTGACAGAATACCCCACAACGGTCAGCAGAGCTGCCACAAAGGAAGAATCGATTTCCAGATGCAGCACCGAGAACCAGCTCAGGGTCACCATGACGTCGATGATCAGGGCTACGATGGCCGCCAAAGCGAACCGCAGCTCGAACCGGATGGTGATGTAGATGATCATGAGCACCCAGCTCAGGACCACAGCGCCCACGGCACTCTTCACCAGGTCTTTGCCGACGGTGGCACCTACGTTTTCCACCCGCTGCACTTCATTCTGGCCCAGCTTGTCAGTCATGTCGTTCATGACTTCCACCCGCTGGCTGTCAGAAATCAGCCCGGTCCGGATCAGCACCGATTCACTGCTTTCCACCTGCTGATCACTGCTGCCCAATTGGATGATGCTGTTGCCAAGATCATGGCTGCTCAGCACGCTCCGTACCTGGGAAACAGTCACCGGCTGGGCAAACTTCACATCCAGGATACTGCCGCCAGTAAAGTCAATGCCCAGGTTGAAGCCCCGGGTGAACATGGAAATGATCCCCACGATCAGGACAATGGCCGTAATGGAAAAGAAGATCTTGGCATGTTGTACAATGGAGAATTTTTTCATCGTGCCGCCTCCTCTTTTTCCTTTTTATGATTCAGGCCCCACACCCCATACCAGGCCGGATTCGTAAAGAACCGGCTGCCGATCAGGGCGCTGAGGATGAATTTTGTAATCGTCACAGCGGTGAACATACTGATCAGTACGCCCAGAGCCAGGGTCACGGCGAACCCCTTGATGGGGCCGGTCCCCAGATAGAACAGCACCGCTGCCGCCATCAAAGTGGTCACGTTGGAATCCAGGATGGTGGTAAAAGCACGGGAGAAGCCGGCGCTTACAGCCGCCCGCAAGGTCTTGCCTTTTTTCGCTTCTTCCTTGAACCGTTCAAAGATCAGCACGTTGGCATCCACAGCCATCCCGATGGACAGGATGATCCCGGCGATGCCCGGCAGGGTCAGCGTAGCGTTCAGGCCCTTCATCACCGCCAGCAGCAGCAGGGTATACAGCAGCAGCACGATATCAGCCACCAGCCCGCTCAGACGATAATACAGCAGCATGAACAGGAACACGCCAGCCAGACCGATGGCAAACGCCTTCACACTGGCATCCTTGGCATCCTGGCCCAGGGTAGGCCCTACGGTCCGGTTTTCGACGACTTCCAGCTTCACAGGCAGGGATCCGCTGCGCAGCAGGATGGCCAGATGTTCGGCTTCCTTGGCATCCTTGGAACCGGTAATCTGGGCATTGCCGCCGGTAATGGGTTCATTGACCCGGGGAGCAGTCAGTACCTGGCCGTCCAGCAGGATGGCAATCTGCCTGCCCACGTTCCGGGCGGTCATATCAGCAAATTTCTTTGCCCCATCTTCGTTGAATTTCAGAGTGACCACAGGATTTCCGCTCTGATCTGCACTGGCTTTGGAATCCTGCAGATCCTTACCGGTCAGCCCGGTATTGCCGTCCATGTCCTTGAATTCCAGCATAGCCGTCTTGCCCAGCATGGCAATGGCCTTTTCCGGATCCTTGACCCCTGGCAGTTCCACAATGATCTTATCCTTGCTCTGGCGCTGGATCACCGGTTCCGTCAGGCCCAGTTCGTTGACCCGGCGTTCGATGATCTGGATGGAGCGGTTGATGGCGTCATCGTCCACCTTGGCTTCTTCCGTAGGCTGTGCCTGCAGCACCACATGGGTACCACCCTGCAGGTCCAGGCCCTGTTTGACCGTACTGGCCAGAGGCTTGATGAATACGGCAAACGCAATGATGATGGCCAGCACTGAAACCAGCAGCTTGACCCGATTTTTAGCCTCCAAAATGATTCCTCCTCATTTTCCGTTTGTCTTACATACCCGCAGGCCTTTTTCGGTACACAAGTAACGGACTTTTGCGTCGTGGGCATTGGTGGGCAGTTCTTTCTGCACCTGTACCTCATACCCGATTGCCATGGGAACCGCTTTGGTGCACCGTGGCAGGAAGCGGTCGTAGTAGCCGGCACCCCGGCCCAGCCGTTCCCCGTCTGGCGTAAAGCCCAGTCCCGGAGTCAGTACCAGGTCGATATCCTCCGGCGCCACTACTTCCGCAGATTCCTGGGGCGTCCGGATGCCATACCGGTCCCGTCCCAATTTTTTCAGCGTCACCAGCCGGGCTGCCTGCATTTCCCCCGGAGCCTCCAGGATCTGGGGCACGCAGACAGTCTTGCCCATATTGAGAGCCGTCTGGAGGGCCTGGTCGATGAGCACTTCCCCAGGTTCACCCAGATAGCCCATGATCACCTTTCCTTCCAGGAACAGCCGGCTGTTCACGATGTGGCTGTTGATTTCCCGGTTGAATTTATGGATTTCCCGCTGGTTCAGGCGCTTGATGCGCTCCTTGATCTCCAGCCGGACCGCTTTCTTGTCCATTATTTGCTTTCTCCGGTCCCTTCTGCCGCTTTCGTTTCTTCAGCAGCTTCCGCCTGAGGAGTTTCCACCGGTTGTTCCGGTTCTGCCTTGACAGCTTCCTTCTCCTCTTCCTTCTTTTCAGCCGGTTTGCCGCCATGGTCGAAAGCCGTAGTCACAACGCCGCCCACAGCGCTCTTCCGGATGTGGATTTCCACGCCCCTGGCCACTTTGATGCGGATTCGGTCATCCTGTACCTTGGTAATGGTGCCGAAGATGCCGCCGATTGTGACGATGTTGGTCCCGATTTTCAGGGAATCCAGCATTTCACTGCGTTTCTTCTGATCCCGTTTCTGGGGACGGTAGATCATCACATAGAAGATTGCCCCCATCAAAATAAAAGGCCAGGCCATTTGAAGCAAGTTTTCCATCTGCAATTACCTCCTGTTTGTCTCATAATTGGCTAAGAATGATTCCCTGAATTCCGGGAACGTATCATTAGCGATGGCATTTCTCATATCCTCTGCAAATTTTAACAGAAAATGGAGATTATGTATAGATAACAGACGCAGAGCCAGGATTTCCTCCGCCTTGAACAGATGGCGGATGTAGGCCCGGCTGAAGTGCCGGCAGGTATAGCAGTCACAGTGCTCGTCGATGGGACGCCAGTCTTCCGCATACTGGGCATTGCGCACCACCAGCCGCCCTGTGGGAAGCATGGCCGTACCATTCCGGGCCACCCGGGTGGGATACACACAGTCGAACATATCCACTCCCAGATTCACCCCTTCCACCAGGCAGTCCGGTGTACCCACGCCCATCAGGTAGCGGGCCTTGTCCTTGGGCATATGCCGGGTGGTCTTGTCCAGGATGTCATACATCAGCGGATGGGGTTCCCCTACGGACAGGCCGCCGATGGCGAACCCGGCGAAATCCATGGACGTGATGGCCTTGGCGCTGTATTCCCGCAAATCCGGATACATGCCCCCCTGGATGATGCCGAACAGACCCTGGTCTTCCCGGGTCTTGGCTTCCAGGCACCGTTTGGCCCAGCGGGTAGTCCGTTCCGTGGACTGCTTGGCATAGGCATGGTCCGCCGGATAGGGGATGCATTCATCGAAGGCCATGATGATGTCCGCACCCAGGTCCTCCTGAGCCTTGGTGGCCACTTCCGGATTCAGGAACTGTCTGGAACCGTCCAGATGGGACCGGAACATGACCCCTTCTTCCGTGATCTTGCGCATTTCGCCCAGGCTGAACACCTGGAAACCGCCGCTGTCTGTGAGCATGCCCCGTTTGTAGTTCATGAACTTGTGCAGGCCTCCGGCCTTCCGGATCAGCTCCGTGCCCGGCCGCAGGAACAGGTGATACGTATTGGACAGGATCACCTGGGCGTGCATGTCATACAGTTCTTCCGGAGTCAGGGTCTTCACCGTAGCCTGGGTGCCCACCGGCATGAACATAGGGGTATCGAAAGTCCCGTGGGGAGTGTGCAGCTTGCCCAGCCGCGCCCCGCTCCGGGGGTCTTCCTTGATGAGTTCGAAATAGACTGATTGCATAACCTCTCCTCTTATGGAATCAATGGATGAACATGGCGTCGCCAAAGCTGAAGAACCGGTACTTGTTTTCCACAGCTACCTTGTAGGCGTGGAGGATCCTCTCCCGGCTGGAAAGAGCGGAGACCAGCATGACCAGCGTGCTCTGGGGCAGGTGGAAATTGGTCACCAGGGCATCCACGAACTTGAACTGGAAGCCCGGGTAGATGAAGATATTGGTCCAGTTGCCGCCGGCTTTCATTTCGCCGCTGGCTCCGGCGCTCTCCAGAGTCCGTACACTGGTGGTGCCCACGGCAATGATCCGCCGGCCTTCCCGCTTGGCTTTGTTGATGGCGTCTGCGGCTTCCTGGGACACCGTATAGAATTCCTTGTGCATCTTATGGTCCTCCACCCGGCTTTCATTCACCGGCCGGAAGGTCCCCAGCCCCACGTGCAGGGTGACAAACACTTCCTCCACACCCATGTCCTTGATTTTCTTCAGCAGCTCTTTCGTGAAGTGCAGGCCGGCGGTGGGTGCGGCCGCACTGCCCCGTTCCCGGTTGTACACTGTCTGGTACCGTTCCTTGTCCTTCAGCTTCTCGTGGATATAGGGCGGCAGCGGCGTCTCGCCCAGCCGGTCCAGGATTTCCTCGAAGATGCCGTCGTAATGGAACCGGGCGATCCGGCCCCCGAAATCGGTGGTATCCAGGATCTCACAGCTCAGTTTATCGCTGAACTTGATCTGGGCGCCCTTCTGCAGCTTCTTGCCCGGTTTCACCAGGACCTCCCAGTCCGTGGCGTTCTTACGGGTCAGCAGGAATACCTCCACGTGGGCCCCGGTGGTCTTGAACCCGTGGAGACGGGCCGGGATCACCCGCGTATCATTGAATACCAGCAGGTCGCCAGGCTTCAGGTATTCCGGCAGGTTATAGAAATGCCGATGCTCCAGTTCCCCGGTATTTTTGTCCATGACCAGCAGCCGGGAAGAATCCCGGGGTTCCACCGGTGTCTGGGCGATCAGCTCTTTGGGCAGATCATAATCAAAATCCGTTACATCCATGTTTCTTAACTCCTCTAATATACTTGTTTGATTTTCACACCCTGGTAGTAATGGGCCAGGATGGTCTTATAATAATCACGTTTGCCCCTGGCTGCCTTGCTGAGAGCCAGGCCCCGGGCGCCCCACTGGCTGAGTCCAACGCCGTGTCCCCAGCCGTTGCCGGTGAAGGTGGCTTTTTCCCCCTCCACACCGGTGAACAGATGCAGGTCTCCCACGGAAGCGGAATCAGTTCCGCCCTTTTCGTTGATAGGGATGGTCTTCCTGCCCACCGGATAGCCATAGCCGTTGGTGATGGTCACGTCCAGCTCTTTGGGCCGCTCCAGTCCGATATTCACGTCGAACAGGGTGCTGTTCAGGGCCAGCAGGCTCCGCACCTGGCTGCCGGTAAGGGTCACGCTCTTTTTGGATCCCACGAAAGTCAGCCGCTTCACCCGGCCTGACACGCCCCGGTCCGGGGTATAGGCCATGGGCGCCGCCGTGCGGGCCGAAAGCCGGATGCCCTGCAGTTCGCCCAGTTCGTACCCGCCCTGGCTCAAAAGCCGGGACAGCTGCACCCGGGTAAAGGCCTTGTTCCAGGCGTAACGGGGAGAATCCTGGTCATAATCTTTCACGGCCTGCAGGTAGGGGATGTTCTTTCCCCACACGGCACTGGCCGCTTCCGTATATCCACCACTGCTGCTGTGGAACACCGCCTGGATGGGTTTCCCTTCGTACAGAGCCGCCATGCCCCGGGTGGCATCCACCAGTTTCGTGGTATTGGCATTCTCCCCTTCGATACCGCCGTACACCTGGCCCATTTCATTGGCCCGGATGTCGAAATTGGCATATTTGGGATTGTCCATGGAATACAGGGCAAAGGAACGGGCCGCCACAGCCTGGGCCTTGATAGCTTCATCCGGCCACAGCGGCAGCACCTCTTTCGCTACCACGCCGTACAGATACTGTTCCAGAGGCAGTATGTTCACCACGTTCAGATTTTTCTTCCCGCTGTTCAGCAGCACTGTCAGGGCGCCCCGGTACTTTTTCTGATTCACCAGCACCGGATTTTTCGGGTCCGCTGCCAAAAGGGATGCCGTGCTGCCCGCCAGTTTTTTCTGGTCCGCATACAGGCTTCCCTGCTTGACGCTCACGTAATGGTTGCCTGGCGCCGGGACCGTAGTCCGGCCGCTGCCGTCCACCACTTTGATCTTGCCGGTGGAACTCACCTGGGCCGAGAACTGGTCCACAGCCAGGCCCACCCGCAGTTTGGGACCGGCGGAATCCGCCAGGGCCACACTGCTTACCAGCAGCAGCAACGCACACAGGAAAAAAGCCAGCCGTTTCTTCATTTTCCATGATCCTCCGGATAGGGCACCCCCAGGTACTGGTAAGCCGCCAGGGTAGCCTGCCGCCCTTTCGGGGTCCGCTGGAGCATACCCAGCTGCATCAGATAGGGTTCATACACGTCTTCCAGTGTTTCCGCCTCTTCGTTCAGAGATGCCGCCAGGGTATCCACCCCCACAGGCCGGCCTCCGAAATCCTTCACCAGCTTCTGCAGCAGGCGGCGGTCATTCTGATCCAGGCCCAGATCATCGATTTCCAGGCGTTCCATGGCACTGCGGCACACGTCCCGGGTAATCGTATCGTACCCCGCCACTTCGGCAAAGTCACGCACCCGTTTCAGCAGCCGGTTGGCCACCCGGGGCGTCCCCCGGCTGCGGCGCCCGATTTCGTAGGCACCTTCTGGTTCGATGTTCACCTTTAAGATCTCGGCCGCACGCTGCACGATAATCTGGAGTTCCTCCGGAGTGTAGAACTCCAGATGGCAGATGACGCCGAACCGGTCCCGCAGCGGTGCCGCAATGGACCCCATGCGGGTGGTGGCCCCGATCAGCGTGAACCGGGGCAGATCCAGCCGCACGCTACGGGCTGCCGGCCCCTTGCCGATGATGATATCCAGGGCATAGTCTTCCATGGCCGAATAGAGGATTTCCTCCACCGTCTTGGGCAACCGATGGATTTCATCGATGAACAGGACATCGCTGTCGCTCAGGTTGGTCAAAATGGCCGCCAGATCCCCCTGCCGTTCCAGGGCCGGACCGCTGGTAATCCGGATATTCACATTCAGTTCGTTGGCGATGATGTTGGCCAGGGTGGTCTTCCCCAGGCCGGGCGGCCCGTACAGCAGGACGTGATCCAGGGCCTCTTTCCGTTTCAGGGCCGCCTGGATGAACACCTCCATATTCTTTTTCACTTTGCTCTGGCCGATGTATTCTGCCAGCCGCCGGGGTCGCAGGCTGTACTGCCAGCCGTCCTGGGCCTGCTCCGGCCCGGCGATCACACGATTGGTATCTTCCATTTAACCCCTCCGATATAGCATTTTCAGTGCCTCGTCCAAAAGCTGTTCCACAGTGCTTTCCGGTTTCACATGCAGCCGCTTCAGGACCCCGTCGATCTCATCCCGGCGGAAGCCCAGAGAGGCCAGCCCTTCGGCCACAGCCCCCAGGGTGGTGGTATCGTCATCCAAATTCTCTTCATTGAAGGAAGGACCGCTGCCGTCCTCGTCCTGGAGCCCTTCCGGCACCACCATGTCCTTCAGTTCCAGCAGCAGCCGTTCTGCCGTTTTCTTGCCGATGCCCGGCAGCTTGGTCAGGAACTTCACGTCCCGGTTCTTCACTGCCAGGTAAAAGCTGTCCACCTTGGATGCCGACAGGATGCCCTGGGCCATCTTGGGCCCGATGCCGCTCACCGTGATCAGCTGGGTAAACAGACTGTAGGCGTCATAGGAAAGGAATCCAAAGAGCTGCAGGGCATCTTCCCGCACCGACAGATACGTATACACCTTCACTTTCTGGTCCACCTGCAACCGGGCCAGGTCACCGGTGTTCATGAAGATCCGGTACCCTACCCCGTTCGTGTCCACCAGGATGAAATTCGTTCCCATATGGTCGATCCGGCCGGTAATGAATCCGATCATCGCATTCTCTCCCGCAGTTCCTGTTCCCGGATGAAGTTCAGCCCTGTAATGCCAATGGCCAGGGCGTCGGCCACATCATCCGGTTTGGGTTTTTCCTGGATATGGAGCAGTTTCTGCACCATATAGGTCACCTGATTCTTGTCCGCACGCCCGGTGCCTGTGATGGCCTGTTTCACCTGGATGGGCGTATAACCGTAAACCGGCAGACCCGCATTGGCCGCCGTCAGCAGGATGATGCCCCGGGCTTCGCCTACGGCGATGGCCGTGGTCACGTTCCGGTTGAAGAACAGTTTTTCCACGCTCATGAAATCCGGCTTGTATTCCGCAATGAGCGCCGTCAGTTCCTCATAGATTTTTTTCAGCCGCAGCTCCGGCTGCATATCCTTATCTGTAAAGACCGCCCCGTAATGGACGGGAATCAGCCGGCTCCGTTCCAGGCGCACCAGTCCGTAGCCGCAGATTGCCGTACCCGGGTCGATTCCCAATGCCAGCATGTTTCAAATTCCCTCTCTCATGGTTAAAAAAGCCGGCCCCCGGGGAAAAAAGTTCCCCAGCCGGCCGGCCTTATGGTCTCCCGGGATGCCTGTTCGGCACGCACCCCTTATTCTTCATCCGGCAGGTCAGCGTTCGTATAAACGTCCTGCACGTCGTCCAGATCGTTGAAAGCATCGATCATATTCTGGACTTTTTCTGCATCTTCTCCGGTCACGGCGATGGTGTTATCCGGGATCAGGGACAATTCGCTCATGGCTACTTCGATGTTGTGGTCGGCCAGAGCCTTTTCCACAGCATCGTAGTCTTCCGGAGCGGTAGTGATTTCATAGGCATCATCCAGGGTCTGCATATCTTCAGCCCCTGCATCCAGTGCCACTTCCATCACTTCATCTTCAGAAGGAGCCCCTTCTTTTTCCACCGTAAATACACCTTTGTTCTTGAACATCCAGCTTACACAGCCGGATTCACCCATGTTCCCGCCTTTGGAGAACACGTGCCGCACATCGGCAGCAGTCCGGTTCCGGTTATCCGTCAGGGCGCTCACCATGATGGCCACACCGGCGGGGCCGTAGCCTTCGTAAGTGATCTGTTCATAGTTGGACCCTTCGGTAGCGCCCTGCCCTTTGGCAATGGCTCTCTTGATGTTGTCCTTGGGGATGTTGTTGGCCTTGGCCTTGGACAAAGCCAGTTTCAGTCTCATATTACCAGTAGGATCAGGGCCTCCCATACGTACAGCGATGGTGATTTCTCTGCCGATCTTCGTGGTGATTTTCCCACGCAGCGCATCTGCTTTGCCTTTTTTAAATTTGATGTTCGCCCACTTGGAATGTCCTGACATTCTAGATTCCTCCTACATAAATTCGAAAACGCCGGGTATGGAGCCCTGTTTTCAACGTACTCATACCCGGCTATTTTATCACACTCTAGTTATTTGCGCAAATATACCCGTTCCATATCCACGTTCTTCACACCGTCCACAGCCATTTTGATGTCAGCGGAAGAAGTGGCCTGGGTAGTCCCGGCGAACCGTTTCAGCAGCACGCGGGTCAGGCCCGGTTCGGTCAGGGCGCCCGGTCCGTTCAGGCAGCCTTTCTGACAGGCCATGCCTTCCACGTACTGGACATCCAGCTTGCCGCCTTCGATGTCCTTCAGCGTAGCCAGACATTCTTCCAGCCCGTTGCAGTACACGGTCTTCAGGCTGTCCACATCCACATCCGGATGGGTTTCCTTCACATAGTCCTTGACAGCCTGGGTTACGCCGGCAGCCTGCGGGAAGCTGCATCCGTCAGCCGAAGAAGCGGCGTGGAAGGGATCCACCTCGCACTTGGCCGGATCAATATCCCGGCTGTCCATCATGCACTTCAGTTCTTCGAAGGTCAGTACGAAATCGATGTCTTCCGGATGTTCCCGGGCTTCCACCTTCTTGGCAATGCAGGGCCCGATGAAACAGGTCAGGGCGCCGGGGTGGTTGTGCTTCTCCAGTTTGCTGCGGGCCACCATGGGAGACACCGCATCGGAGATGCAGTCAGCCAGTTCCGGAGCATGGCGTTTCACCGTAGCCACGAAAGCCGGACAGCAGGAGCTGGTCATGACCTTCTGTTTGCCCGTGGGCACCTTTTCCAGGAATTCCTCGGCTTCGGCGATGGCAGTCATATCGGCCCCCACCGCTACTTCCTTCACCGTGTAGAAGCCCAGTTCCTTGCAGGCCTTCACAATCTGGCCCGGCTGTACCTTCAGGCCGAACTGGCCCACGAAGGAAGGCGCCAGGAGCGCCACCACTTTCTTGCCGCTCTTGATTGCCTGGATCAGCTGAACGATATGGCTCCGTTCTTCGATGGCACCGAAAGGACAGGCCCCACGGCAGGCACCGCATTCCACGCAGATGTTCTTGTCGATTTCTGCCTTCTTGTTGGCTCCGGTATGCAGGGCATGCACTTTGCAGGCATTTTCGCAGGGACGGGCGATTTCCACCACAGCGCCGTACGGGCAGGCCCGTTTGCAGTTGCCGCATTCCACGCACATATCGTAGTCGATGTGGGCCCGGCCCTGATACACGGAAATGGCCTTCTTCGGGCACCCGTTCATGCAGCGGTGGGTCAGGCAGCGGCGGCACACATCGGTAATCATGTATTTATTCACCGGGCAGGCGCTGCATCCTTCCGGCAGCACGGCGATGACATGCTGGTTCCGGTCCACCGGTTCGTTGATGGCCTTGTTGGCGGCATCGATGATGTTCATATCGGTATCCACACCCAGTGCCACGCAGATCCGTTCCTTTAGGACTGCCCGCTCTTTATGTACGCAGCATCGGGTTCTCGGAGTGTTTTCGTTGACGATCTGCAGGATATCATAGACGTGATCCGGCAGATTCCCATCATAGGCCATCTTCGACAGCATGGTCAACACTTTCCGTCTGATGTTGGTAATTACAGTGACTTCCATCTTTTGCTCCCCTTTGAATCAAAAAGATATAACGATCATTCTACATGCTCTCTATCATACCATATTTTCTTAGAAAAAATAAGGAGGTAACTGTATATTTTTGTATAAAACTGCAACAAACGTTACACTTTAGCATACATTTTTCCTTATATGGGGTACGCTATTTTGCTTATGGGAGATGCAGTGGCCAGCGGGTAGTGATTGGTGCCCAGCCGATGGAAACCAGCTGATGCGGGCAAAATAATGGAGCTGTGAAGATGATTTCACAGCCCCTATTTTTGTATTCTGTTATTCCAGCCCCAGCACTTTCTTGACTTCCGCTTCCATCTGGGTCTTGTCCACTACGTCGCTCTGGCGTTTTTCCAGTTTGGGCAGCTCTTCCATGCTTCTGGGGATGGACAGCTTGGCTTCCCTGCTCAGTTCTTCCATGGCAGCAAAAGGATCCATTTCTTTGCCTTCGAACTGATCCGGGTTGATGGACTGCAGCACCACGTCATTGAACTTGAAGGGACTGGCCGTACTCAGCACGATGCTGTAGGTATCGTCACTGGTCATCAGCCGGTATTTTTCCATGGCCTTGTAGGCTACAGCCGTATGGGGATCCATCACATATCCGTAATTGTTGAATACATCCCCGATGGTCTCCCGTGTTTCCACTTCATCCACCCAGGTACCGAAGAAGTCTTTCAGGATCTTGTTCTGCAGTTCCACACCGACTTTGTATTCGCCCTTTTCGTTCAGTTCCTTCATCCATTCAGCCACCTGGGCAGCATCGTGATCCGTTTCCTCGAACAGCAGCCGTTCCAGATTGCTGGACACCAGGATATCCATGGACGGAGAAATGGTCTTGTGGAAGGGGCGTTTCCGGTTGTACACGCCCGTATTGATGAAGTCCGTCAGCACATTGTTGCTGTTGGAAGCGCAGATGAATTTCTTCACCGGCAGCCCCATCAGCCGTGCATAGTATCCGGCCAGGATGTCGCCGAAGTTACCGGTGGGCACGGCGAAGTTCACGGGAGCCCCGTTCTCGATCCGGCCGCTGTTCACAGCATCCGCATAGGCGCTGAAGTAGTATACGATCTGGGGCACCAGCCGTCCCCAGTTGATGGAGTTGGCAGAAGAGAAAGCACAGCCATGTTCCTGCAGTTCTTCAGCCAGCGGCTTGCTGCCGAACAGTACCTTCACACCGGTCTGGGCATCGTCGAAGTTGCCTTCCACGGCCACTGCGTGCACATTTTTTCCCCGCTGGGTGATCATCTGCAGCTTCTGGATGTCACTGACCCCTTCCTGGGGATAGAACACGATGACTTCCGTGTCAGGCACATCGGCGAACCCTGCCATGGCAGCCTTGCCGGTATCCCCGGAGGTAGCCACCAGGATCACCAGTTTTTTCTGTTCCCCCGTCTTCTGCACGGCCTTGGTCAGAAACAGAGGCAAAATCTGCAGAGCCATGTCTTTGAACGCACAGGTGGGACCATGCCACAGTTCCAGTACATCCAGGTTGTCCTTCAACGGATGCAGCGGTGCCGGAAAATCTCCGAACCGTTCTTTGCGGTAAGCCGTTTCCACACAATTCCGCAGTTCCTCTTCGCTGTAGTCCGTCAGGAAACGGGCCAGCACCGTCAGGGCACGGGCGCTGTACGGCTGTTCCCGCATAGCGTCGATTTCTGCCAGGCTGATGGGCGGGAATTCCTTGGGCACAAACAGCCCGCCGTCCGCAGCCAATCCGTTCGAAATTGCGTGAGCCGAACTCACCATATCCGTTTTCCCTCTTGTACTAATGTATAACATAGTCCCCCCTACTTTCTGCATATCGCAAGGGTATCATAGCATAACCCCTGTATATACGCAACTTTTGGCATTTCTTCGTTTTATTCGAAAGGCGCGGGGTTCCCCGGAGCCGTGCTTTTCTATCTTTCCCCCATTTGTTATAATGGAACCAAGTTGTTTATTTTGTTATTATATCAATTTATGGAGCGAGAAACAAATGGATATTAAAATTGCGTGTGCACAGATCCAGGTAAAGCCAGGCCAGCCGGCCGCCAATACCCAAAGGGCCCTGGACGCCATCCGAAAAGCCAGAGCCACCGGTGTGGACCTGCTCCTTCTGCCGGAGCTCATGGTCCCCGGCTATCTGCTGGGCGATCTGTGGGAACAGCGGGCGTTCATCGCCGACTGCGAAGAATATGGAAAGGAAATCATTGCCGCTGCCAAAGGCATCTGTGTGGTCTTCGGCAACATCGCCACCGATCCGGCAAAAGTGAATGAAGACGGCCGGGTGCGGAAGTACAATGCGGCCTTTGTGGCCCAGGACGGCCAGCTGAAAAAGGGCGGCCTGCCCTATCCGTTCATCAGCAAGACTTCTCTGCCCGAATACCGGGAATTCGATGATGCCCGGTATTTCTTCAGTACGGCCAAACTGCTTCCGGAACTGCCCGTCGGCACCACCATGGAGGAGCTGATCCAGCCGGTGACCGTGACCCTGAAAGGACGTACCGTAAAGCTGGGGGTTCTCCTGTGCGAAGATGGCTGGACAGATAACTACCATTATAATGTACCGGAACTGCTGCGGCAGAACGGGGCCCAGATCCTGTGCAACCTGTCCTGTTCCCCCTATACCTATCAGAAGAACCGGAAGCGCCATGACCTGTTCGTGCGCCAGGCCAGTCAAAGCGGGATCCCTCTGGTATACTGCAACAACGTGGGCATCCAGAACAACGGCAAGGATGTGTTCACCTATGATGGCTGCAGCTGCATGTACGATGCCCGCGGGGAAAGCATCACCGATTCCCCGGCTTTTGAAGAAGATCTGCTGGTAGCGGACTGGAATCCGGACACCGGAGCCATCAGTGGAAAACGGGGCCTGCAGCCCATGCCCAGCGACATGAAAGCCCTCTACACCGCTCTGCGCTACGGGGCCGCTGCCTTCCTGCAGCAGTTGGGCATCCGCAAGATGACCATCGGCGTATCCGGAGGTATCGACTCTGCGGTCACTGCCGCATTCTATGTGGACATCCTGGGACCTGAGAACGTACTTCTGGCAAACATGCCCAGCCAGTACAACTCCACCCTGACCAAAGGGCTGGCCCAGCAGATGGCCGAGGCTTTGGGCACCAACTACACCATCATCCCCATCCAGGAAGTGGTGGACCACACCATCCGCCAGTTCAGCGAGACACCTGTCCACAACTATGGCACCGGAACTGATGCCCATCTGACGGTGACGCCCTTCGCCACGGAAAACATCCAGGCCCGGGACCGGGGCGCCCGGGTGCTGGCCGGCCTGGCCTCCATCTTCGGCGGCGGGTTCAGCTGCAACTCCAACAAGGCGGAAATGACCGTGGGCTATGCCACTTTCTACGGGGACATCGCCGGGGTGCTGGCCCTGATCGGGGACCTGTGGAAACACCAGGTATACGCTCTGGGACGATATTTAAATGAAGAAGTATTCCATAAAGAAGTGATTCCGGACCAGATCTTCAAGATCAAGCCCAGTGCGGAACTGTCCGCAGCCCAGACCGTAGGGAACGGCGGTGACCCGCTGGTATATCCGTACCATGATTACCTGCTCCGTGCCTTTGTGGAAAGCTGGAACAAAACCAGTCCCGAAGAACTTCTGCAGTGGTACCTGGACCACACCCTGGAAGAACACCTGGGCTGCGAAAAAGGTCTGACAGACAAATTGTTCCCCACGGCCAGGGATTTCATCTCCGATCTGGAACGGTGGTGGAAGCTGTTCTGCGGCCTGTCCGTGGCCAAACGGATCCAGGCGCCGCCCATCCTGGCCGTTTCCCGCCGGGCCTATGGATATGACCAGCGGGAAAGCCAGCTGCCCGCCTACTATTCCCGGAAGTACCTGGCTCTGAAGGCCAAGGTACTGGGAGATGAAGCATGAAGGGACTGTGCCCCGGCGAAACAGGCCTGTTCCAGAATGGGCTTCTGGCCGCCATCTATGCAGCCCTGACCCTGTGCCTGGCGCCGCTGAGCTATGGCCCCATCCAGGTGCGGATTTCGGAATGCCTGACACTGCTGGCCTTCTATGACAGGCGCTGGGTACCCGGGCTGACCATAGGCTGCCTTCTGGCCAATCTGAACAGCCCCTTCGGGATTGCTGACATGGTCATCGGCACTCTGGCTACATTCCTGGGCGTGTTCCCCATGCACCGGTGTCCCAACGTGTGGGTGGCCTCCCTGCTGCCAGTAGTGAGCAACGGGCTGCTCATCGGCGGCGAGCTGTACTACCTGGCCGCCCTGCCTCCTGATTTATCGGCAGGTGCTGCCATGGCCTACATCGGCCTGGGCGAACTCATCAGCGTAACGGTACTGGGACCGATGGTGATGAAGGTGTTAAAAAAACGAGGGATTGTTTCGTGATTCGTGGCCCATTGGGAGGCCCGGGATGGGCGCACCAGGCGGGATCGCTCTGCGACCCTTGGTCCGCCCCTACGGCGCTAAACCGGAAGTCTGTCTGCAATCCGTAGGGGTTTACCAAGACCGGCGAAGCCGTGTCGCCCGGTAAACCCGTTCCATTTCTCCCCGCAAGCACTTCACCAAACCGCCCCCACATTCCCAAAATTTGCCGATGGCAAATTTTTACTCTTTGGCGTATGACGTATGACAAAAAAGCAGCCGTTTCGCAGCGGCTGCTTTTTTCTTATGCATGTTTTGCAAAAAACGCACCCAGGATTTTTTCCATCTTGGGCTTGTCATCCCCGGGCTTGGCTTCGTAAATCTTTTCGTCCCCGTAGAAGAATGTGGGGACGTAGTAATAATTGCGGCCCTTCAGCTTTTCCGGTTCCGTGGTCTCGTTCACCTTTTCCACCGGGATCTTGCTGTATTCCGGATGTTCATTGGTCAGTGTAGCCAATACATCCGCCGCCATGTGACAGTATGGACACCCATCCATGTAAATGAAAAGCAGTTTTTCCATAATCGATTCCTCCTAAAAAAAGTATAATAAAACATCTTCATTGTTTTCAGGCCAGGGATGGATCTGCCGGGCGATATTTTGCCTGCGGCAAAAATCTTGGCAGACCCCTACGGAGCTGCATCGGAAATTCGATTTGAATCCGTAGGGACGGTCCATAAGGGACGTCCGTTCCCAGATCTGGCAGTCAAAATTCCATCCTGCCAAAGTTCCGATTCGAATCCGTAGGGATGGCCCATGAGGGACGTCCGTTCCCAGGTCTGGCAGTCAAAATTCCATCCCGCCAAAGTTCCGATTCGAATCCGTAGGGATGGCCCATGAGGGACGTCCGTTCCCAGATTCCATGCGTCAAAATTCCGATCATAATCCGTAGTGGTTTACCAAGACCGGCGAAGCCGTGTCGCCCGGTAAACCTTCTCTCCAGGTTCAGTTATTTACGTTAACCTCATTAAAATTTATGTTGACGCTATTTTGTCATTTTCATATAATACAAATTATACTATATATTATACCAGAAGGGATGAGCATATTGAAGAGCGAAGCATTGCGTGCGTTGACTGACCGGATTATCGATGGGTACCGTCTGAAGCAGACCGACCCGGAAGTACAGGACCTTTTGACCCAGCCCCTGGACGAACTCCAGAAAGAAGCCGGCCGGCTGCAGACCCACTTCTGCGGCAACCACGTGGATTTCTGCACCATCATCAACGCCCGCAGCGGCCGCTGTGGCGAAAACTGCAAATACTGCGCCCAGGCAGCCTGCCATCACACCGGGTGTGAAGAATACGGCTTCCTGGACGAGGATGAAATCATGAAGACCGCCAAAGCCGACCAGGACGCCGGAGCCAACCGGTTCGCCATGGTCACCAGCGGCCGTGCCCTGGCAGGCAAAGATTTCGAAAAGGCCCTGACCATCTACAGCCATATGCGTGACAAGCTGACCATCGATCTGTGCGCCTCCCACGGTATCATCAGTCGTGAGCAGCTGCACCGTCTCCGCCAGGCCGGTGTCACCAGCTACCACCACAACATCGAAACCAGCCGCCGTTTCTTCCCCCACATCTGCACCACCCATACCTTTGACGACCGGATCCGCACCATCAAAGCCGCCCAGGCCGAAGGCATGTGCGTGTGCTCCGGCGGCATCATCGGCATGGGAGAAACCTGGCAGGATCGGCTCGACATGGCCTTCACCCTGCAGAGCCTGGGGATCGAATCCATCCCCATCAATGCTCTGATGGCCATCCCCGGCACCGGCATGGAAGGCCGCAAGCCCCTGCCCGCCGATGACATCCTGCGGACCATCGCCATTTTCCGGTTCATCAACCCCACCGCCAACATCCGCCTGGCCGCCGGCCGCAAACTGCTGCCCCAGAATGGTGCCACGGCCCTGAAGAGCGGCGCCTCCGCCTCCATCACCGGCAATATGCTGACTACCAGCGGGACCACCATTAAAGAAGATATGGAAATGCTCAAGGAACTGGGCCTGACCAACCGGTAAAACAACAAAAGAGGACTGCCGCCGCAGCGACAGTCCTCTTTTTTATGCTCTTAGAAGCATTCGCAGTTGACCATGAAATAGGATTTCGGATGAGCGCAGACCGGGCATACTTCCGGAGCCTTTTCAGCTTCTACGATATGGCCGCAGTTGGAACAGATCCATACGGTCTTCTCACTGCGCTGGAACATAGTCCCGTCTTCCACTTTCTTCAGCAGGGCTCTGTACCGTTCTTCATGGTGTTTTTCAATAGCACCCACAGCCTTGAATTTGTAGGCCAGATCCTTGAAGCCTTCTTTTTCAGCCGTTTCAGCAAATTCCTTGTACATTTCGGTCCATTCATGGTTTTCGCCGGCAGCAGCATCTTTCAGGTTGGCTACCGTATCAGGGATGGAACCGCCATGCAGGGCCTTGAACCAGATTTTGGCATGTTCTTTTTCGTTGCCGGAAGTTTCCAGGAAGTTTTGGGCAACCCGTTCATAGCCTTCCTTCTTGGCAACACTTGCATAATAACCATATTTGTTATAAGCCTGGGATTCACCAGCAAAAGCCGTCCACAGATTTTTTTCAGTTTGAGAACCTTTCAATTCAGCCATTGTCAATTCCTCCTCTACATCCTTGTCGTCTGTTGATCGGGTGGATTTTCGTTCCCCTCACTATAAGGTTAGTGTACCGCAAACCTAGAAAATATTCAAGCCTTTTTAATAATTATTTTTATTTAGTTGATTGTCATACTTCGATCGATCCGATCCAGCAGGCTTTCCGTGGTGGATTTTTTCGTTTTGCCAGATTCCGCAGCAGCCTTCCTGGCAGGATCTTTGAGGGCCGTCTCTTTCTTCACAGGTGCTGCCTTTTTCCTGCGCCGCTGGCTGCGCCTCTGTTCCAGATTGTCCTTCTGCTCACTGGCAGGCTGCACTTTCCGTTCTCCCCGGATGCCCTCCCAGAAGATCCGCACCGGCAAATTGGAGGACCCGGGAGGCGAGAAGAAGAACGTGCCGCTCCTGCCGGCAGGTACTACGCCCAGTTTCATGGTTTCTCCATCCCCGTTCCAGCCGAAAGACTGCCGGTCATCGGGAATCCGAATATATTTGGCCGTTTCCCCGCTCAGGCTCAGTACCCCTTCTCCGGCATAGGCACCTCCGTAGGGATTGAACCGCAACTGGGTCGCACTGTTGCCCCGGGTCTGGAAATTCACCGCATACATGACCCCGTAGTTGCCATAATCCACCACCGGTTCATTCCGGGTCACATCGATGCCCCGTACGTAGGGATCCTCTACATCGTCTGCCAGCTTCACGCCCCAGATTTCCCCTCTGTCCGCTGGAAAGGCACCGGGCAGAGTCACCGTTACATCGGCTCCTTCAAAGGTACCCCGCAGCACATGGTCCCCTTCGTCCGGCGGCAAAATGGAATATACTTCCGCCGAAATCCGGGGATCTGCATCCACGGGCATCATAATGAAAGAAACTTCCACCGGTTTGTCGAATTTCAGATCCACAATGCCCGTGACCAGTTCCTGCGGATGCAGGATATAACCCCTGCCGTTGTTCAGGATATCCCGTGGACCATCCAGCACCAGCCTGCGGCCATTGGGAACCGAGCTGTAGTATTTCATCTGGGCTTCCCTGCCAGCCGCCAGCCAGTCCTCGTTGGGCCGGGAGATGCCGTTTCTGCCAAAGGACACAGCTGTAGAACGGATGGTGGTCCGCCGCAGCATCACTGCCAGCCGCTTGTCCGTCCCTGTATCATTCACATGGTGGAAAAACAGACGCACCGGACCGCTTACCGTATCCCTGTACATGATGCCGATTTTACCCACCATTTCCGGACTGTCCGAGAAAATCAGTTTCGGACCCCCGTGGGTGATATTTCCCTGGATCTGCCGGTAATAGGGTACCCCATCCTGCCAGGCCAGATCCTGTACATCCGAAGCAGAAGCTCCGTTCCCCCAGGGGAGCAAAAGTACCACTCCGGCACAAAGAAAGCCAATCAATCGCTTGAATCCATTCAAAAAAACTGCCTCCATTTTTACTTCATTGTCTGCTGTCCAGCAAACATTTTTTATTGTACCACATTGGAACTGTTTTTTAATTATTTTCAGAAGACGTACAAAAATCAGGTTAATCCCCTTGTATAATCCCCCCTGGCTCGCTATAATTAAAGTATAATTTTAAGTTATGAAAAATTAAGTTATGGAAATATTTGAAGTATTCATGATACACAACGCCAGAAAGGAAGTTGCCTATGAAAATCCGAACTGTACAAGCCGACCCCAGCGGCAACGTCACCTTGTTCGTCCTGGATCCGGTGGAGCCGCAGCAACGCAGGAAATTGAACGAAGAGCTCCTGGCCAGTGACTCTTCCATTGAACAGGTTGGATGCCTGTCCATGGTGGAAGGCCAGCCCAAAGTGGACATGATGGGCGGCGAATTCTGCGGCAATGCCACCCGCAGCGCCGGTGCCTATGCCCTGCATGTCCTGGGCGAAAAAGAAAGGGATTTCCAGGTCACCTGCAGCGGCTGCGACAAACCCCTGCCCGTCCATGCCAGGAAAGTACGTGAAAACAACTACCAGGCCAGCGTAGAACTGCCCCCTCCCCTTTCCCTGTCCAGGCGGAGCCTTTCCTATGACCGGGAAAGCGTAGAATGCCAGGAAATCGTGCTGCCCGGCATCACCCATTACGTGCATTTCACCCTGAACGTGGATGAAATCGACCAGGATGAATTTTTTTATTCCCTCCAGCGGGAAATTTCCCGGGGACCGGAACCGGAAGCTTATGGACTCATGCTGGTGGAAATCAGCACGTTGAAAGTGATTCCCATTGTCTATGTCACCGCCACGGGGACCCTGTATCACGAAAAGAGCTGTGGCAGCGGATCCGCCGCCGTAGCTGCTGCTCTGGCCCAGCGTCAGAAAAGGTCCGTGGGATCGTCCTTGTTGGAACCCGGCGGCCGCATCGACATCGAAGCCTACTGGAAAGACGACCAGATCACCGGCATGGCCATTGGTGGTCCTGTGAAGCTGGGCGAAGTCAAGACTTTGGACGTATGATTTTTCTTGACAGGAAAATAGTGCCATGGTAAAATAATTATATTGTGATGTATATCGCAAGTGCCGAAGTGGCGGAATTGGCAGACGCACTTGACTCAAAATCAAGCGTCCCAAAAGACGTGCCGGTTCGAGTCCGGCCTTCGGCACCAAATTCATCAACCAGACCTGTTGCGCAGCAGCAGGTCTTTTTTGTGGTTTCTGGCCGATAAGGCACCTTTAGCCGAAGGATCATTCCTATCGATTGATCCACTCATTCACCTTCCGGTTATAATACTCATTCTTTTTCTTCTGCACCCATTTGTCCCGTTCATCGCAGATGGCCAGCATTTCGTCCACCATTTCTTCTGCCGTGGGCGGCTGCACCCGCAGCACATACTGCAGCATCCGCTCTACCGTACTCTCTGTCCCCAGGTTCCGGGCCATCAGTTCGCCCAGCTCGGCCGGGTATCCAAGGTCGGTGACAGCAGTGACGAGAGCGTTGGTCAAAGATTCGAGTCGCGTCATGAGATTCCTCCTTTGGTCAAATGGAAATTAGTGATTAGTGGTTAGAGTGGTTAGTGATTAGTGAAAAAACAATTTCATAGCCGCATGAAAAGCAATAGCTAGTGGGTGGTGGTCAGTGGATATTGAAGGAACTCTTTACTCTGCTTTGCTCTTCAGGGTTTTAATCAGGGAGTTCAGAAGCCTGCCAATTTCATCACTATCTTCTTTTAAGTTTCTAAGTTTCTTTTCATCGATATATCCAAAGCTTTGGCATAACAGCAAATGGGTCATCAGTTCTGCATTGGATCCTCTGGCAATATAAAGAAAATGGACAAAATCTTTTGTGGTTTTTCTTGCCTGCCCTTCTGCAATATTCGAAGGAATGGAAACAACTGCCCTGCGCATCTGATCGCCAAGTGCATATTTTTCTTCCGGTGGCAGGCTCCAGACAAAGTGATAAATGCTTTTTGCCAATTCCATCGATTTCTGCCAAACGACCAAGTCCTGATAAGTTACGATTTTTGCCATAAGGTCAACTCCTTCAGCATCGATTTTTCGTACATCCAATAGTTTTATTATAGCAAATCCATTCAAGCAAGAAGCAATACCGTTTCCTATACTGTACCCATAAGTATGGACACTTTTTAAGAGTAGTACCTACCCACAAAATTGGACAGCCTGCAATTTGAATCCTTTAAAATTGACGTGTTCATTTTAGACCCAACCTATTGAACACAATCATGTGTATGTGGTATC
>NZ_JBNMIU010000041.1:0-21099 GCF_050873445.1 Acidaminococcus sp.
CTTAAAATTGTCGAATGCCCATTTGAATAAATTGGGCAAGGACAAGAAAGCCTGGGCAATCACCATGCAAAAGAAAATCGGCGACCTGCTGGGAAAGATTTCCATGCCTGATCAGGGCAGCCCCATTCCCGGGCGGCTGACTTTGGATGAGCAGGGTATGTTTATTTTGGGCTATTATCAGGAGACCCAGGACCGTTTCACCAAAAAGGAGGATAAAGAATAATGGATAAGGAAACTGCAATTCGCAATCGGTATGATTTTGTGGTGCTGTTTGACGTGGAAAACGGGAACCCCAATGGGGATCCGGATGCCGGGAATATGCCCCGGGTCGATCCTGAAACGGGTCTGGGACTGGTGACAGATGTTTGCTTGAAACGGAAGATCAGAAATTATGTGGAAGTTGCCAAAGAAAATCAGGAAGGCTACAAAATCTATGTCAGCGAAAATGTCCCCCTGGAAGAAAACGACAAACAGGCGCTGAAATACCTGGGCATTGAAGATGTGAAGAGTGTAAAAAAGAAAGATTCGGATGCTGATGAAAAGATCCGTGACTTTATGTGCCAGAATTTCTATGATGTCCGTACTTTCGGTGCAGTCATGACGACTTTTGTCAAAGGAGCACTGAGCTGCGGTCAGGTCCGTGGACCAGTACAACTGGGTTTTGCGCACAGCATTGATCCCATCATGCCTCAGGAAATCACCATCACCCGGGTGGCCATTACTACTGCTAAAAGAAAAGATGAAGGCAGGAATACGGAAATGGGCCGGAAATATATCGTTCCCTATGGCCTGTATCAGGCGGAAGGGTACGTTTCTGCCAACCTGGCACGCAAATCCACCGGATTTTCGGAAGAAGACCTGCAGCTGTTGTGGAAAGCCATCATCAACATGTTCGAAAATGATCATTCCGCCGCCAGAGGGAATATGGCGGTTCGTGAACTGATTGTATTCAAACATGATTCTGAGCTTGGCAATGCTCCTGCTTACAAGCTGTTTGAAAGAGTCAAAGTAACGAAGAAAGATCCGCGGAAAGCGCCTCGGTCCTATGCTGATTATGAGGTTACGGTGGATACGCAAGACCTGCCTGAGGGTGTAACCTGCGAACGGATGGTATGAGTTACGCAGAATCTGACTATCTGATGATATCCGGGATTCAGCATTTTATCTTCTGCAGGCGCCAATGGGCGTTGATCCATATCGAACAGCAGTGGGCTGAAAATGGACTGACGGCAGAAGGACAATTGCTGCATCGACGGGCACATGACAGTCAGCTTACAGAAAAAAGAGCTGGAATCCTGACGGTACGGGGACTGCGCATCAGTTCCTGTACCTTAGGCGTTTCCGGTTTTTGTGATGTGGTGGAATGCACTCAATTGGAGAAGGGGATGGAAGGGGCCCGTTTGGCTGGCCATCGAGGGAACTGGCAGATCCTTCCCATTGAATACAAACGAGGTAAGGATAAAGCTGACGAAAGCGATATCCTGCAGCTTACCTGTGAGGTCATGTGCCTGGAAGAAATGCTGGGTTGTACGATTTCCAAAGGATGTTTGTATTACCATGCCCTGCGGCATCGACGGGAAATTGAAATCACGGAGGAGCTGCGACAGGAAGTCCGCACGGTTTTTGAAGAAATGCATCAGTACTATCAGAAACGATACATTCCCAAAGTAAAGCTAGGCAAAGGGTGCAGTCGCTGCTCTCTTCAGGATATCTGCCTGCCGAAATTACAAAAGAAAACGGCCGTTTCCGACTATTATGCAGATTTTCTGCAGGAGGGGACATCATGAGACGGTTACTGAATACCCTTTTTATCCTGTCAGAGGATTTGTACCTGTCGTTGGAAAACGAAAATCTGGTTGCCTGGCGAGAAAAGGATGTTGTGCAGCGGATTCCTTTGCTGAATGTGGAAAACATATTCTATTTCGGCTATAAAGGGGCTTCTCCTGCCCTTTTGGGTGCCTGTGCCAAGCGGCAAATCAGCTTTTGTTTTCTGACTCCCTATGGAAAGTTCCTGGCCAGGGTGTGCGGCGCGAGCCATGGGAATGTACTGTTACGCAAGGCACAATATCGGATGGCCGATCAGGAAGCTGACAGTCTCCAATTGGCCAGATGGTTCCTGACGGGAAAGATCTGGAATTCCAGGCTCCTGTTGATGCGGTTTTTACGGGATCATCCTCTCTCTGTGGATAAGGAACAGTTTACGGATGCCATTGTGTTTTTAAGGCAAGCGCTCCATGACTTGCAGAAAGCCAATAATGGCAATGAAATCAGAGGGGTAGAGGGAAATGCAGCCCATCTGTATTTTTCTCTGTTCGATCAACTGATTTTGCGGGAAAAGAAAACGTTTTATCTCCACCGTCGGAACAAACGGCCGCCTTTGGATGCTATGAATGCACTGCTTTCATTTTTATATACACTCCTGGCGTCCGATTGTGCCAATGCGTTAGAAACAGTGGGGCTGGATTCCTATGTAGGGTTTCTGCATCGGGACAGGCCTGGGCGTGAATCGCTGGCCCTTGATTTGATGGAAGAGTTCCGGGCATTGATTGCTGACCGCTTCGCGCTATTCCTGGTCAACAACCAAAGTGTGACCGGAAAACACTTCAAAAAGACAGAAACAGGAGCTGTGCTCCTGAATGATACCGGGAGGAAAATCGTACTGACAAAATGGCAGGAACGGAAACAGGAACTTGTTGAGCACCCATTTTTAAAGGAAAAGGTGCCTTGGGGGCTCGTCCCTTATGTACAGGCACTGCTTCTGGCCAAATGGATCCGTGGAGATCTGGACGGATATCCTGCCTTTATGGGGAAGTGATTCTGATGCTGGTCCTGGTAACCTATGATGTGAATACAGAAACAGCTGACGGAAGGAGCCGCCTGCGAAAAGTCGCCAAATGCTGCGTGGCTCACGGACAGCGTGTCCAAAATTCTGTTTTTGAATGTTCGGTGGACGAATCTCAGTTTGTAGCACTGCGTGGTGAGTTGGAATCTATGATTGACTTGAATAAAGACAGCCTGCGGTTCTATAATTTGGGAAACAAGTATCAAAGTAAAATCATCCATGTGGGAGCGAAGAAAACGTATGATCCTGCGGCGCCGATGATTTTATAAGCGCGAAGTGGAAGCAAACATTCGAATCGAATGTGGTGAAAAGCCGCTTGAACTGATGCGAAAAAGACGGTTCGCGCAAACAGGGAGACTGCACTGGAAAGATTCAGTGCGGCCACTTTGACTGTCGCACCCCTTGTGGGTGCGTGGATTGAAATAAACGTATATGATCTAGCAATTAAATTGCTTGTGGGTCGCACCCCTTGTGGGTGCGTGGATTGAAATTTATGAAATCCGCCGGGCCAATGTGCTGAGCAAAGTCGCACCCCTTGTGGGTGCGTGGATTGAAATCTGCTGGGGCGCAGCGTTGAATTGTGTGACTACCGTCGCACCCCTTGTGGGTGCGTGGATTGAAATACCGAATACGACATTCTGCAGACCGCTGACGAATAGGTCGCACCCCTTGTGGGTGCGTGGATTGAAATCCACATCTTCGTGTCGGCGCTGTGCCACATCTTCGTCGCACCCCTTGTGGGTGCGTGGATTGAAATACGTTGCACATCGCCCGCCGCTGGCCCAGGCCAGTCGCACCCCTTGTGGGTGCGTGGATTGAAATCAAGGCAGGTGCTTGATCTCCTGTGGGAATTTTTATCGCACCTCCTTACGGGGTGCGCATTATCGTTGGCCAGGGTGGATTGAACGAATGGAAAATTCAGGGCTGATCCGTTCTATGTCCAAGAAGGGGTGCTCTCCAGATAACTCAGCCTTACAAGAGTTCATGGATATATTGGATCAATATATTTATTGGTATGTTGAAGAAAGAATGAAAGTTTCCCCTGGTGGTATGAGTCCAATACAATATAGAAAGATGCAGGATATTGCGGTGCAGGTCCAAAAAATATCCGCACTTCCTATGGGTCAAATTGAACCCGGCCTTGACACTCTCTCCAATTCTGTCCCCAATTTTACTCTTTTCATTTGCTATACTGGATTTGTAGAAGAAATCAGAGTGAAGGAAGCAAAGTTCAATTCATTGATGGGAGTGGATGGGAATGAAGAAAATCAAACGGATATGTCTTATCGTATGCTTGCTGCTGGCATTCTTCTGTTCGGTGGGCGAAGCCTTCCAGCCATCGAAAAGGTGGATTTGGCTGGGATCTAATGACACTGTCGGTTCCTGGTTCGATCCAAAATCTGTAAGAGAAGTCCGTATGCCTGGGGATTACAGGGTATTTATGTGGGTGCTCTTTTACCAGAACTCACCTAGCGAATCGGTTACAAAGGTACTTTTCAATGTGGATTTGAAAGCACGGACCCTTGGGATAACCGATAGCATCAGTTTTGATATGGAAGGCAACAGCCTGGGGTCGGCCCATTACCCAGCTTCGATGAGACGGATGACCATATCTCCAGAATCACGGGGTGAAACACTTTATATGATTGCCAAAGTGTATCATGAGAAACGGGTAGCCAGGCGTTCTATACCGGAACGGGTATAGGAGGGGGAGAGTGGTCTTTTAGATCAATTATAGTCCGGCTTTAACAGACACCTTCGCCTGTTTCTGCAACCAGTGAAAAAATCCTCTCACATCCGCACGTTTGGAGAGCATATCGGTAACGCTGTATCATGACGGGCTGGAGATTCCCTACTGTTTTCCTATTGTTTCTTGCTGTATAATGGAATCATTCGGGCATCATTTCCCGGTTGCTGTCCTGGCAACTGGCTGGAGGATGCTGCGCAAAGGAGCTGGGTTGTCGATGGAGGAAAAAGTCATTGGGTTGAAAGTGAACCCCAAAGATAATGTGGCCACTATTTTTGCCAATGGGGTCACGGATGGGACCATGGTAGAAGTCCATGATCCAAGTGGGCAGGTTGAAACGATCGAAGCCATCGGGGATATTCCGTACGGTCATAAAATCGCCCTGATGGCCATTTCGAAAGGGGATATCATCGTAAAATATGGCGAGGAAATCGGGGTGGCCTCCCGGGATATTCAAAAAGGTGAGTATGTCCATGTCCACAACCTGGACAGCATGCGCGGCCGCGGCGACCTGGAAAAGAGGTAAATGATGGAATTTTACGGATATAAACGCCCTGACGGTTCTTACGGGGCACGGAATTTTGTAGCGGTGATTCCCAGTGTGACCTGTGCGAATGATGTGGCCGGTGCCATCTGTCGGCAGGTCCAGGGAACGATTCCCTACCTGCATCACCAGGGCTGCTGTCAGCTGCCTCCAGACCTGGAACGGGTGACTGATACCCTGATCAGTCTGGGGAAAAGCCCCAATGTGGGTGCTGTCCTGATTGTCAGCCTGGGGTGCGAGGGAACGGATCACGAACGGATGTACCGGGAACTGTCAGCGACCGGGAAACCAGTGGAAATCATCCATATCCAGGAACTGGGCGGCGTCACCAGGGCCATCCGAAAAGGGACGGATCTGGCACGGAAACTGGTTATTGAAATCTCCGGCCAGCAGCGGGTTCCGGCCGATGTTTTCCATATCATCATGTCCATCAAATGCGGAGCTTCGGATACCACCAGTGGAATGGCTTCCAACTGTGTCATTGGATATGTGGCGGATAAACTGGTGAATCTGGGGGCTACCGTCATTTTCGGGGAGACAACGGAATTTCTGGGTGGTGAACATCTGCTGGCCCGCAGAGCCGTCAACTCACAGGTAGCGGATAAGATTTACGAAATCGTCAATGCCATGGAAATGCGGGCGAAGAGCGTGGGAGTCGATATGCGGACTGGGCAGCCTACTCCCGGGAATATTGCCGGCGGTCTTTCCAGCATCGAGGAAAAAAGCCTGGGAGCCATTGCGAAAAGCGGGACCTGTCCCATCCAGGGCGTATTGGAGTATCCGGAGCATGTGACCACGCAAAAAGGACTGTGGATCAAGGACACGCCCGGGCGGGAACCGGAGATCCTGACGGGTATGGCAGCTACGGGGGCTCAGTTCATGTGCTTCTCTACCGGCCGTGGGGCACCGCAGGGTTTTCCCAGCATGCCCGTGATCAAGATCTGCGGCAATCCCAACACCTACGAGCGCATGCAGGAAGATATGGATATCAATGCGGGTCCCATCCTCAATGGAGAGAAGACCATTGAGGAAGTGGGGGAAGAGGTGTTCCGGAAACTTATCCGGGTGCTCAACGGCGAAATGACAAAAAACGAAGCCATTCAATATTTCAGTGCCATCGATATCCATTGCCTGGGTCCGGTGATTTGAGGCAAAGGGACTGTGACAGAGTAAAAAATAAGAAAAAAGGTCCGGTGACCTCCACCCAATCAGGAGGACCGGACCTTTTTGCCGTAAGTTGATTGAAAAGAACGGAGGCAGTTCGGGGGAAAGTCCCTTACTGCCACCCGATGATCAGTGCCAGCGCTACGGTGACCATCTGGGTTGCCAGAAGCATCAGGAACAGGGGAACGAACCATTTCCACCATTTTTCCACTTTGACTCCGGCAATCCCGGCACACACCGGTGCCATAGCTGTAGGCCAGAGGATGTTGGAAAGCCCATCGCCGTACTGGAAGCAGAGTACTGCCAGCTGACGGGGAATATGGAGCAGGTCGGACAGTGGTGCTATGATGGGCATGCTGACCACAGCCTGGCCGGATCCGGAGGGAATCAGGAAGTTCAGCAGGGTCTGTACCAGAAGCATGCATTCGGCGGAAATCACCGTGGGGAAGGAGGCAAGGGGCAGGCTGAGCCCGTACACGAAGGTATCCATGATGTGGCCGTGCTGCATGACAATCAATACGCCTCTGGCAATGCCGATCATCATGCAGGCTTCTGCAATGTCGGTGAAGTTCCGGGACAGTTTCCGGGCGATTTCATTGGGAGTCCAGCCCATGATGAACGCAGAGGCCAGCCCCATGATCATGAACAGGGCACTGAGTTCAGTGAAATACCAGCCAAAGTTCTTGGTTCCGTAGACCAGGACGATAATGCCGGCCAGGAGTACCAGCAGTACACATTTTTCCCGGATCCCGAAGGGATGGCTGGCCACTTCCTCCGAGCTCATGCTGAATTCGGAAGAATCTCCGTACACATAACTCCTGGCAGGATCTTTTTCCACCTTCAGCGCATAGCGGATGGTGTAGATGGAGGCCACCACAATCATGCAGATGTGGCAGAAGATCCGGTAGGCGGAACCACTCATGATGGGAAGTCCGGCGATGCTCTGGGCCATGCCCACAGTAAAGGGGTTCATGAAAGCCCCGGCGTAGCCGATTGCGGCTGCCAGGGAAACAATGGCCATGCCCACAATGGCGTCATAGCCCATGGCAATGGAAATGCCCACGAAAATGGGGATAAAGGGGAAGGTTTCTTCGAATACGCCGATGGTGGAGGAGGCAAACCCGATCAGGGTGATGAAGATGGGGATGATGGCCACTTTGGCCTTGCCCTTGAAAACCCGCAGCAGACCGGCCACCAGACCGTTGAAAGCCCCGGTGGCGATGATGAGGCCGATGAAAGCATAGGCTACGAACACGAACATGGTCACGTTGGCGGCATTGCACAGGCCTTCATAGATGCATTTGAACATTTCAAAGATGCCCACAGGATGGGCGTCCACCAGGTGGAAAGTCCCGGCTACCACGATTTTCTGGCCGGCGGCATTGGTGACCCGGTCGAATTCCCCGGCGGGCAGGATCCAGGTCATGATGGTACACAGGATGATGATGCCGAACAGCAGGGCATAGATGTGGGGCAGGACGAATTTTTTCTTTTTGGTTTCTTCCGGAGTTACAGGAATCTTGTCTTCAGACATGGTGTTTCACTCCTTTTTTCTGGCTACAGCCTGCTGGAAGTCGCTTTGTACTTTTTCCCGGAAAGCAGCATCATTGAAAATCGAGAGCACCGTATCGGCGATGACGGCGGCCCCGGCGGCCATCTGGTCACGGGCGTGGTCCGTCAGCGTGGCGTCCCGCAGTTCGGGCGTATGCAGGGAATAAGGCTCGTCGGTGATGCTGATGATGGGCTGGATGGTAGGGCAGCGGTAGCTTACATTGCCTACATCGGTGGAACCGCCGGCTGGAGCGGCAGGTTCAATGGGCTTTCCCAGTGCCTGGAATTCTTCAGTGATTTTGTCTTCCAGGGCTGGTACACGGACCATATCGTAGAAATCCGGGAAGCCCAGAGTGAATTTTTCGGTACATTCCAGGGCGATGGCGGCTCCTTTGGCGCAGCAGTGGACGATGTGATCCAGGTTCTCCAGTTCACCCAGGGAAGGAGAACGGAATTCCATGCGGAGTTTGGCATAATCAGGGACCATATTGGGCTGGCGGCCCCCGTCCAGGATGATTTCGCTCATGATGGTGCCGGGGTGGAACCCGTCACGCCGGGCATCCAATAGATCCATGAATTTCCGGGCGGCCGTGAGGGCATTGTGGCCCAGCCAGGGGCTGCCGGCGGCGTGGGCGCTCTTGCCGGAGAATTCCACGATGTAGCAGCGCAGGGCGGTGGCGTCCATATTGGTCTGGCTGTAGTGGCCGCTGCCGCTGTGCATCATGATGGCCAGGGACAGGTGGTCGAAGATGCCGGCAGGAGCCATGTGGAGCTTGGCGCCTTCCTCTTCTTCTGCCGGAGTACCGATCACTTCCAGGGTGCCGGAAAACAGGTCTTTCCGCTTGGCCAGGGCCAAAGCGGCCAGAACGGACAGAGGGCCGTGGAGGTTGTGCCCGCATCCGTGGCCGATTTCAGGAAGGGCGTCGTATTCCACCAGGATGGCAGCGGAGGGACCTTCTCCGTTGTGGAGAGTGGCCCGGAAGGCGGTGCTGTAGCCCAGTTCTTTTTCCATAAACGGATATTCCACCGCAAAACCGGCTTTTTTCAACGTATCGACGATGGCCTGGCTGGAAAGAGCTTCCTGATATGCTGTCTCCGGATGGTCGTACAGATAGCGGACTAGACGAGATGCAGCAGGAAGTTCTTCCTGGATGGCCTGTAAGAGTTCTTGATTCATGGTATTACCTCCCTCATTTGGATAAGATATGATTATTGTATAATAAAAATGGAAGAACAGTGACAAGTTTTTGAAGAAAATGGTGAAAATATAATGGGAGTGTTGCGAAAATCGGGAACAGATTTTGCGTCATAGGTCATCTGCCTTTACAAAGATAAGGAGCAGTAACAAGCCCCCCTGCGGAATTGGGTTAAAAAGTGGACAGCTAGTGGTATATAATAGAAAATGGAATAAAGAGGGTTCGGTCGAAGTCTCCAGGCGTTACGGTCATACATTTGGCGTTCGGGGGGCGGGCGCACCGGGCAACATGGCGCTGCGCTAGTCTTGGTGCGCCCCTACGGATTGCAGCGTACTTATAATTGAAAATCAGAGGTACGATTTATTCAAATCGAACAATCTAACCACCAGCCACGAATCATCATAAAGGAGATGATTATCCATGCCTGCATCTCGTTATGCTTGTCCTTATTGTCAATCGGAAAATACCCAATCGCTGTCCATGGCCTATATGATGGGCACGTCCCGGTCCACCGGGTATATGGTGGGCGGGGGCGTGGCCGGGGATGGCTTCGGCGTGGGGGCCGGCGCCACCGGGGGTCTCAGTCAGACGGAACTGGCGGCGAAAGTGGCCCCGCCGGAAGAGGCGGAAATGATGATCCCGTTCGTCTGGTGCGTGATGACAGGCCTGTTTTTGTGGTTCGTGGAGTTTCTGATCGTAGACTGGGAATGGCTGGGCCGGGCGTTTGTGTTCCTGGGAGGGGTCGCCGGCTGCGGCTTGTTGTACTGGGCGCATCAGTACAACAAATACACCCTGCCGGAGGAGAAGAGGGAGTATAATCGGAGTTACATCTGTTATCGGTGCGGGAGGGTGTTTAAGATTTAGAGAATGCTGGCAAGGACTATGAGCCATGGGGGGTTGTCCCTGCGGATTGTGCCGTACCTATGATTGAGTATCGGACGTACGGTTTAGAACTTTCTAACCACTGATCACTACCCACTAAAAAATACCCAGCCCTTGCGCAGGCTGGGTATTTTTTTACATTTCTTCTGCTGCTTCCGCTTCTTCCACACCGGGATATTCGTTCATGGCGTCTACCCGTTCCCGGTATGCGGCATCACTTTCATACCGTTTGTTCTTCATGCGGCCGATGGTCAAAAACGGCACGATGATGATGGCGATGGCCAGGTATCCGCAATAGCCGTAGCCGTATTTGATGATGTTGGTCAGGCCCACCATGGAAACGGTCATGGACAGGCAGATGATGAACAGGGTGACGATGGCACTGCGGATTACGGCGCTTCTGGAAATTTTCTTTAAAGCATTCATTTCAGAGAAACGGGCGGTGAAGCCGAATACAGTGGTAACGCCGGTGGAAATCAGGCAGAGCATCAGGGTTACAGTGTAGAGAATGGTCAGCCAGGGCATGCCCATGGCTTTCAGGCTCATCAGCGTGGGCAGAGGGGTCTTGCCGTAGATGCCGGTCCAGCCCATGAGCATGCATACGGCCATGGTCAGGGCCGTGGCGTTCATAATAAAGGAGAACCACATGCTGGTGGCGCAGTTCTTACGGGTGACGAGGGGGGCGCCCACTACGATCATGGTAGGGATGACCACGCACTGGAAACCGGAGTAGGTGAAAGCGTGCAGGATGGCGGTGGGCAGTTTGCTGAAACCGTTCACGGCGAAGTCAGCGGCCAATGCGTCGGCGATGAAATGGGTACCGGGGACCTGACCGCCCATATAGATGCCTACGGAAAAGATGGTAATGGCCATGGCCAGGATGGCGATACCCATGTAGGTGGTGGCCCGGCGTACCAGCCCGGCTCCGAAGATGGTCAAAAAGAAGATTACGGTGCCCACCACTCCGATGCCGGTGGTGTAGGCTATGCCGGTCTGGGCGGCCAGAGCGGCGGCAGCTCCGGAGATGGTGGCGGAAACGGCCATGAGTACCATAATATAAAAGAAGGCTTCAAATAAGTATTCGATGCCCCGCACCGGGCTGTACAGGTTCTGGAACAGCTGCTTGTAGCTGGTCAGGTGGCGGCTGTTGTACATGTTCATGGCCTCTTTGATGGTGAGGGTGAACAGCAGCATGGTAAAAATGGCGGTGATGGGACCCAGCCAGCCCAGACTGATGAAGTACACGTTTTCCTGATTGCCGGTGGCAAAGCCGCCGCCGGCATGGGAGCTGAACAGTACGGCGCCTACGGAGAAGCACATGGATAAGGTTGCGCCTTTGATGGCAGTGGAGATGTTGGTCATGGGGAGTTCCTCCTTAAAAGATGTAAAGTGTCCAGAGAAACGAAAACGCCTTTCGTCTCTCCGCATTTCTGCTAAGAGACGAAAGGCGACATGACCTTCCGCGGTACCACTCTGTTTCGTCCGATGGACGCACTCTCGGCTGCAGCACGTAGCGACAGCCATGCTCTGTAACGGGAGTTCCCGTAAGGGACTACTGGTTTTTCATCCCATCCGCTCGGCAATCAGTTCGGTCTGGATCGGGCACTGCCTCGCACCTTGCGGCAGCTCTCTGGGGCCTTCCTTCAAACGTACTACTTTGCGTCATTGCGTTTTGACGTTTTTGTTTGATGGATAAAAGAATACCATAGTGGACAGAATGTGTCAATGGGATTACAGAAAAAATTACAGGAAATATAGCTATATATAAAAATGTAAAAGTGTCATTGCCGGGTGGATGGACGTTTATCAAGAAACGGTGTTCTGGGGCAGGCATGTTATCAGCAAAGTTAGTCTTGACAAATCCAACAGACTGATTATAATGATAACCGCCAAATACCCATACTAGGTATAGAATTTTTTACAGGGAGGTTATACTTATGGTTAAAATGGTTGTTGGTGTCGAGGGCATGGCCTGCGGCATGTGCGAAAACCATATCAATTCTGCAATCCGGAACGCCTTCCGGGTGGATTCGGTTACTTCTTCCCGTTCCAAAAAAGAAACAGACATCATTGCGGATGAACCGCTGGATGAAAATGCTGTCCGCAGGGTCATCGACAACACGGGCTATCAGATGACCAGCTTCAAGGTGGAACCCTGCGAAAAGAAGAAGGGGTTCTTTGCCCGTCTGTTCGGCTGAGCATCATGAAACGGAAAGAAAGGGACTTCGCCGGGACGCTGCCGGGCACGGGACGGTGTCTGTTCCAGCTGCCCATCACTTATGTGGTGGTGGATCTGGAAACTACGGGACTGGATCCGGTGCAGGATCAGATCATCGAAATCGGTGCTCTGGAAGTTGTGGCCGGTAAACCGGGCCGCAGTTTCACCACGCTGGTACAGCCGGTGACGGTGCAGCCCGGGCAGTTCATATCGCCGTTCATTTCCCGGTTGACGGGGATCACCAATGATGGACTGCTGGCGGCGCCCGGGGCGGCCAAAGCCCTGGAGGCATTTGGCCGGTTCCTGGGAGACCGGATCGTGGTAGGGTATAATGCAGGGTTCGACATGGGATTTTTGCAGCAGGGGTTCCAGAAGGAACTCCGCCGCCCCCTTCCCAATGACTGGGTGGATGTGCTGCCCATGGCCCGGACGGTGTTCCCATTGTGGGAGCATCACCGGCTGAATAACCTGGCGGCATACTATCATGTGGAAAATCCCCAGGCCCACCGGGCACTCAGTGACGTGAAGACTACTGACGCCTGCTACCGGAAGGTGATCAAAGACGGGGCAGCGAAATTCGGCAGCCTCCAGGCATTCCTGGAAGCGGTGCGGAAGAAGATGGCACCGGAAGAAGGGGAGCAGCTGAGTTTGTGGTAAAGCAATGATGCACCGATCCTGCCGTACCAAACCATCTGGATCTGGGAACGGGCGTCCCTGCAAAGCTGCTATGGAATCGAAATGAAAGGAGGGAGCCGGTAAGGCTGCCCCCTTTCATTTCCTTCCAATTTGTGGTAAAATTCTGTCGTAGTTTGTGTATAAGGAGGGACTCTGTGTCTACCTGCGGTATTTTATTCGACTTTGATGGGACGCTGGCCAATACCACGCCTCTGATCCTGGCCACGTTCCATAAGACCCTGGGCCATTTTGCTCCGGACAGGACCTTTACGGACCAGGATATCATCAATACCTTTGGCCTGCCTCTGCGCCAGGGCCTGGCGGAGCTGACGGGCCAGCAGGATGAAGGGGTCATCGATAAAATGACGGAATATTACCGCCATTTCAATTTTGCCTGGCACGATGATATGATCCGGCCCTTTCCCGGGGTAAAGGAGGGACTGGCGGCCCTGCATGCGGCCCGTATCCCTCTGGTGATCGTCACCAGCAAATTTAGGCAAAGCTGTCTGCGGGGTCTGAACTGCCTGGGGCTGGCGGAGTATATCGATGGCATCATCGGCTGCCAGGAATGTACAGCCCATAAACCGGACCCGGAACCTATGGAAAAGGGTCTGGAGCTTCTGGGTGTACCGGCGTCCCGCTGTTTGTGCGTGGGGGACAGCCCTTACGATCTGGTAAGCGGCAAAGCAGCCGGATGCAAAACCGTGAAGGTAAACTGGACTTCGTTTACCCCGGAATTCTTCGCTGAATTCGTGGAGCCGGATTACACCATTGATACCCTGAAGGAACTTTTGCACATCCTTCCTTAAAGAATCCAAAGAGGTGATTGCAGTGTGCAAGATCGGGATCATCGGGGGCACGGGCGTGGAAGACGCTTCCTGCTTCGGCAGGCTGGAACCCCTGACCATAGAAACACCTTTTGGCACGGCCCATTGCCTGAAAGCAGTGGCGGCCGGGCATGAAATCTACTTCCTGGCACGGCATGGCGCAGGGCATAGTGTGCCGCCCCACAGGATCAACTACAGGGCCAACATCTTTGCCTTAAAGAGCCTGGGCGTTACGGAAATCATTTCCTTTACGGCGGTGGGCAGCCTGAACCGAGGCCTGCCGCCGGGCACCTTCGTGGTGACCAGCCAGATCCTGGACTTTACCAAAAACCGGGTGAACACGTTCTTCAATGGGGAAAACAGAATGGTGGTCCATGTGGACTTCGCTAATCCTTATTGTCCGGCTCTGCGGGAAAAGCTGATCCGCAACATCATCAAACTGGGACTGCGGCATTCCAAACATGGTACCTACGTAGTGACGGAAGGACCACGGTACGAGACGGCGGCGGAGGTACGTATGTACAGAGTCCTGGGCGGCGATGTGGCCGGTATGACCAACATGCCGGAGGCAGTACTGGCACGGGAGGCGGAAATCTGCTACGCTAATGTATCCGTGGTGACCAATATGGGGTCGGGGCTGAGTACCCGGGAATTGAGCCATGAAGAAGTGACCAGGGCCATGGAAACCATGAAAAAACGGATTGTGGCACTGATCGATGCCTATGTACAGGATGGGGAACCGACGGCTCACACCTGCTGCTGCCGCGAAGCATTGAAAGAATACGGAGGCTTCCGGATGGAGACTTTCACCGCCGGTGTAAAGGAGGAACGACCCAGCAAATGACCTATGATATCGTAGTGAAGGATGTGGAGCTGGCTGATCGCAGCGACAACCGGCCCTGCTTTATCGGCATCAACGGCACGGATATCGCCTATGTGGGCACGGAACCGGTAGAAGGCCGGGAAGTGATCGATGGTCACGACCACCTGGCAGTCCCCGGGTGGGTGAACGCCCATACCCATGTGGCCATGACCCTGTTCCGCAGTTATGCGGATGATATGGCGCTGATGGACTGGCTGCAGAACAAGATCTGGCCCATGGAGAACAACCTGGACGGCCGGGCGGTGTACTGGGGGAGCCTGCTGGGCATCGCTGAGATGATCCGCACAGGGACTACCTGTTTCGCGGATATGTATTTCTTTATGGAAGAAACAGCCAAGGCCGTCAGTGACAGCGGCATCCGGGCGGTGCTGAGCCGGGGACTCACCGGCAGCAGCGTCCAGGACGGGGCCAGCCGGCTGGAGGAGAATACCGGGCTGTTCAGGAACTGGAACGGGGCCTGCAACGACCGGGTCCATATCATGCTGGGACCCCACGCACCCTACACCTGCAGCAACGACTATCTGGAGAGTGTGATCGCCCGGGCCAAAGAGCTGGGGTGTGAAATCCATATGCACCTGGCAGAGACTGCCGGGGAGGTGGAAGACTGCAGGAAGAAGTACGGCAAGACTCCCATCGCCCTGATGGAGAGCCTGGGAATGTTCGAAGTGGGGACATTGGCTGCCCATTGTGTGCATGTGGATGAAGCAGATCAGGAAATCCTGGCCCGGCACCATGTGCGGGTGGCTCACAATCCCCAGAGCAATCTGAAACTGGCCAGCGGAATTGCGCCCGTGGCCAGCATGCTGAAAAAGGGCATCACTGTGGGTCTGGGTACTGACGGGGCCAGCAGCAATAACAACCTGGATATGCTGGAGGAAGTACGGCTGGCAGCCATGCTGGCCAAGACCCAGAGCGGGGATTCCAAGGCGGTACCGGCCTCCCAGGCCCTGGCCATGGGTACCTGGATGGGTGCTGAAGCAGTGGGCCTGAAGAACGTGGGCCGGCTGGAAGTGGGGCAGAAAGCGGACATTGTGCTGTACAATATGGACAGTCCGGCCTGGTATCCCCGGAACGACAGAACAAGCCTGCTGGTATATGCCGGCAGCAGCGCCGATGTGGATACGGTATTGGTGGACGGGAATATCCTGTTAAAGAAGGGTGAACTGACCACCATCGACCTGGAAAAAGTGGTTGCTGAAGTGAACCAGTGCATCGGGTATGTGATCCCGAAGGCATGATTGAAAGTTGACAATACAAATCTGTAAGGAGTGGTACGTGTGGCAAAGATTTTGAAGAAACTGCAGCTGGCACCTGCAGTATGGGAACTCGAAGTGGAAGCGCCTCTGATTGCGCATAAATGCAAACCGGGCCAATTCGTCATGGTTCTGTGTGACGAAACCAGTGAACGGATCCCCCTGACCATCGGGGATTTCGACCGGGAAAAGGGTACCATTACCCTGATGATCCAGGCAGTGGGCAATACCACCCGGCATATCTGCCGGGATTTCGCAGAGGGCGATAAACTGCAGCATGTGCTGGGTCCCTTGGGACAACCTTCTGAAATGGGCAGGTTCGGCACTGTGGTCATGGTCTGCGGCGGCATCGGTGTGGCACCGGTCCATCCCATCGCCCGTGCCTATCACGAACTGGGCAATAAGGTGATCACCATCATCGGCGGCCGCAACAAGGATCTGATCCTGTGGCGGGACCGGATGGAAAAAATCAGCGATGAAGTGATCATCACTACCGATGACGGTTCCGAGGGCATCAAGGGCTTTGTGACCCAGCCTTTGAACGATATGCTGGAAAAGGGAGAACATCCCGACCTGGTGGTCGCCATCGGGCCCATCATCATGATGGCCAATGTAGCCAAGACCACGGCTCCCTACAAGGTAAGGACTACGGCAAGCCTGAGCTGTCTTATGGTGGACGGCACGGGCATGTGCGGCGGCTGCCGGGTACAGGTGGGCGGCGAGAGCAAGTTCACCTGCTGTGACGGTCCTGAATTCGATGCGCACAAGGTGGATTTCAAGAACCTGATGCAGCGGTCCAAAATGTACAAAAATCAGGAAGCAGTAGAATACAGTTGCGGGGGGCATTGCAAATGCGTGGAGGAATGAGAAATCCCATGCCGGAACAGCCGGCTGATGTGCGGAACAAGAACTTTGACGAAGTGGCTCTGGGGTATCCGGAAGATGTGGCGGTGGACGAAGCCCAGCGCTGCCTGAACTGCAAGAATCCCCAGTGCGTGAAGGGCTGCCCGGTGAACGTGGATATTCCTCAGTTCATCCATGCAGTGACGGAAAAAGACTTCGAAGGGGCTATCCATATTTTGAAACGGAAGAACAGCCTGCCCGCTGTGTGCGGCCGTGTATGCCCCCAGGAAAACCAGTGTGAAAAGCACTGCGTCCTGGGCATCAAGGGCGAACCGGTGGCTATCGGCCGTCTGGAACGGTTTGTGGCGGACCGGGCCCGGGAGAACGGCACCGATATGATCAAAGAAGGCCTGGCTCCCAAGAACGGTATCAAAGTGGCCGTGGTGGGCGGAGGACCCAGCTGCCTGACGGCGGCCGGCGAGCTGGCCAAACTGGGTTATGAAGTGACCCTGTTCGAAGCCCTGCACAAGGTGGGCGGTGTGCTCATGTACGGCATTCCCGAATTCCGTCTGCCCAAGACCATCGTGCAGCACGAAATCGAACAATTGAAAGTGCTGGGCGTGAAAATCATGACCGATGTGGTGATTGGCCGTACCTTTACCCTGCATGAACTGCTGGGAGAAGAAGGGTTCAAGGCCGTGTACGTAGGTACCGGCGCCGGTCTGCCGCACTTCATGCGCATCCCCGGCGAAGCCTTGAACGGGGTGTATGCCGCCAATGAATTCCTGACCCGTGTGAACCTGATGGGCGCCTGGAAGTTCCCCAAGATGGCTACCCCTGTGTATGTGGGCAAGCGGGTGGCTGTAGTGGGCGCCGGCAACGTGGCCATGGATGCTGCCCGGACTGCCAAGCGTCTGGGGGCGGAAAAGGTCGTTGTGGTGTACCGCCGCAGTGAAGCCGAAATGCCTGCCCGTAAGGAAGAAATCGCCCATGCCAAGGCAGAGGGCATCGAACTGCATATGCTGAATAACCCGGTGCAGATTTTGGGCAACGAAGACGGCTGGGTCACGGGCATCGAATGCATCCGTACCCAGCTGGGCGAACCGGATGCTTCCGGCCGGCGCAGACCAGTGGAAATCCCGGGCAGTAACCATGTATATGATGTGGATATGGTGGTCATGGCCATTGGCCAGGGCCCGAACCCGTTATTGAAGCACACGACACCGGATCTGGTGACCAACAAAAAGGGTCTCATTACCGTGGATGAAAACGAAGAGACTTCCATCCCCGGAGTGTTCGCCGGCGGCGACATCGTGACCGGTGCGGCCACTGTGATTTCCGCCATGGGTGCCGGCAAAAAGGCAGCTGTGGAAATCGACCAGTATATCAAGGGGAATCTGAAATAACCAGACAGAAAGGGCTGCTTATGCAATTTCGTAAAACTTTAGCGGCAGCAGCTTCTCTCCTGTGGCTCAGCCTGCCCTGGGCTTCAGCCGGGAACGCTGCGCCAGATACTACGTATAAACCGGCCAGCGGTGGGTATATCCTCACCATGCCGGCTGGCAGCAAGGAAATCTACCACACCTCTACCGGGATCCGCTTTACGGTGGGCAAGGATTTCATGGTCAGCGCCGATTTGTATACGCTGCCCAGTTTCATCTCTGTGCCCATGAAGCAGTATTCCAGTGAGCAGAAAAAGGACTTCACCAAATTCCTGACCCGGATCCAGGACCAGGAAAATGATACCATCCGGGAGGACGGAACCAATAAGGACCTGGGCAGCGCCCCGGCCCTGGACGGCATCCTGGAACGGAAATTGCGGAAATACCGCAGCACCAGCGGGGAACCGGAACCAGAACGGGCGGAAAAGAAGAAGGGCCCGGACAGTTATACCTATGTGGCAGTGCCCGAGGAAAAGCTCCGCACCCATCGGCCGTTCCTGATCGGCAAGGCTTACCAGCCGGAAAAGAACGTTCTGCTGGTGGTGAACGTGAGCGCACCGGAAAATATGGAAGCTGCTGCCCGTCAGGCTTTGAAAGCCCTGACCGGCAGCCTGACCCTGAACCCGGTGAAATATACGGATGTGAACGTGCTGACGGTGCCGGGCATGGGGTACCAGATGGAAATCCCCAGCGGCTGGCGCATGTACACCCTTCGGGCAGACAATGTGCTGTTTGCCCGAAGCCTGAGCAGTGTCCATACGGACGGACTCATGGTACGGGAATTCTCCGATGATACGTTCAATGAACTGGGGACATCCACGGCGGCGGGGCTGACGGCTGCGGAAAACACTTTTGTGCAGAAGGTGACCCGGTATACGCCCAACATCACAGTGCTGCGGCACCAGCCCATTACCGTGGGGACTCTGAACGGGAGCATGATGGAATGTACCGACAGCGGGGACCTGAAAAAGGTGTTCGTGGTGAATACGTTCCTGATGAACGCCCAGGGCAACGGGTACCAGATCCGGTACCAGACGGATGATACCATCAACTACGATCTGAAGCTGAGTGCTTTCAAGCAAAGTGTGGAAAGCTTCAGTCTGCTGCAGAACAATGATGGCAGCAAGCTGAGACCGGGAGTGGATGAGTAAGGAGAAAAGGCGCCTTCGGGCGCTTTTTCTGTATCATGACATAATTTTGACACAAATTTTTCATTGTCCTTTCATATATAAAGGGGTAAAATCATGTATGGAATGACCGGTGAGTCCGGTTGTTTTTCATTTGTATAAAATTCGTATCGGAAGAAGGAATCTGCAATGAAGAACAAAGTATTTGCAGTGACGCTGGCTGTTCTGGCTACGGCTGCGTCCATCGGGTGCGCTGCACCGCAAACTTCCTGGGATCAGGGAGAATGGCAAATGGATCTGGGGGCCTGGGCTCCGAAAGCCAAATTTGCTGGCAAAAACTCCAGCACGAAATGGAATTTCGATGGCGGCCTGGCTTATGGCCTGTCCGATAAATGGGCTCTGGAATACAAGTATCGCGGCCTGAAGACCAAGAAGGATGATTTCAAGACCGATGGGAACCAGAACGAAGTCAACCTGGCTTACAGCCTGGACAAGAACTGGGCTCTGTTCGCCGGCTGGAACCGCATCGATAACGACTTCGACGGCAGCTATAAGGGTTCGCATACCGGTACGGCTGACAGCGTCATCAACAATGTGGCCCAATTCGGTGTACGTACCAAATACAACCTGGCCAAGAACCTGGCCTTCTATGCGGAAGGTGCTCTGGGCACCAAGAAGACCAGCCAATGGGATGCCGGCCTGGCTTACACCTTCGCTGACAACTGGGATCTGAATGCCGGTTACCGGTATGTGGATACCAAACTGGATGACGACAACAACATCAAATATCGTGGCTTCCTGGTTGGCCTGTCCTATCGTTTCGGCGGTCACAAGAAAGCAGCTGCTGCTCCTGTTGCTGAAGAACCGGCTGCTGAACCCCCTGTGGCTCCGGCTCATGTTTACAATGATTACTATCTGGACAGTATCCACTTCGACAGCGATGTGGATACTCCGAAAGCTTCTGAATCTGCCAAACTGGCCAACTTCGTTGCAGTAGCCAAGGCTCATCCGGATTCCACCTTCAAACTGGTCGGCAACACCGACAGTGACGCTTCTGATGCTTATAACGAAGACCTGTCCAAACGCCGTGTGCTGAACGTAGCCAAGTATGCCAACGACAACGGCGTCGCCGCTGACCGTATGAAACTGAACTACAAGGGCGAAACCGACCCGGTAGCTTCCAACGCTACCGAAGCTGGCAAAGCTGACAACCGTCGTGTGGATATCTGGGAACATAAATAATTTCCGGAACCGATTCAGGACCGTCCCGAAAGGGACAGTCCTTTTGTGGTTTGCACAAATGCTATGGATGGTATAGTATGACAGTAAAATTTCGTATCACAAGATACGCTATGCATAGGGGAAATTGTTATGGAATTCCATGAAACTGAATCGACTGAAATGTATCTGGAGACCATCCTGATATTGAAGAATCGCCTGGGACTGGTGCGGTCCATCGATATTGCCAACGAAATGGGGTATTCCAAACCCACCATCAGTGTGGCTATGAAGAAGTTCCGGCAGGAAGGCCTGGTGACGGTGGACGAATCCGGATTCGTGAACCTGACGGAAACGGGTCGGGACATCGCTGAACGGATTTATGAACGCCATCAGGTACTGACCCTGATCCTGGTCAATCTGGGGGTTTCCCAGAAAAACGCTGAACACGACGCCTGCAAGATCGAGCACGATATCAGCGACGAAACGTTCGATGCGTTGAAAAAAGAATACGTAAGACTCCGTTCCAAGCGTTGATGAAAAACGGGGGCTGTGAAATAATGGCCCCATGAACACGAGAAAGGACTTTCGATTCTTGCGAACCGAAAGTCCTTTTTCGTGTTAGAATTTAACTGACAATGAAAAACCTAACTGTGTATTATAGTACTCCCAAACAGGGAATTTTAC
>NZ_JBNMIU010000042.1:0-21078 GCF_050873445.1 Acidaminococcus sp.
ATTTATAAGATACGAAAGACGATACTTTTCTGGCTGATGGAATGTTCTGTTCTGCTGGAACCAAATTGGGAGAGTTGGTAATGAAATATTTAAGTGGTAATGAGATTCGACAAAAATATCTGGATTTCTTCAAGGAACGGGGCCATCTGGTACTGCCCAGTGCATCCCTGATCCCTCATGATGATCCGACGCTGCTGCTGATCGGTGCCGGTATGGCACCTTTCAAACCGTATTTCACCGGCAAGGTCAAACCGCCGGCAACCCGTATCACCACCTGCCAGAAATGTGTACGTACCGGGGATATCGAGAATGTAGGCCGTACTGCCCGTCACCATACGTACTTTGAAATGCTGGGGAACTTCTCCTTCGGCGACTACTTCAAGAAGGAAGTGATTCCCTGGGCCTGGGAATTCCTGACGAAGGTGCTGGAACTGCCTGCCGACAAACTCTGGATCACCGTATACCCCAAGGATCAGGAAGCCTACGACCTGTGGCATGATGTGTGCGGCGTACCGGCCGAACGGATCGTGAAACTGGAAGACAACTGGTGGGAAATCGCCAGCGGCGGTCCCTGCGGGCCTGATTCTGAAATCCATATCGACCTGGGTGAAGACCGGGGCTGTGGCCGTCCGGAATGTGGCCCGGGCTGCGACTGCGGCCGGTTCCTGGAACTGTGGAACCTGGTATTCACCCAGTACAACAAAGAACCGGACGGCAGCTATACTCCTCTGCAGCATAAGAACATCGATACCGGTCTGGGTCTGGAACGGGTAGCTTCCGTACTGCAGGAGAAACCCAGCAACTTCGAAACCGACCTGATTTTCCCGATCATCGAATACGCCTGCAAGGTTTCCGGCAAGAAATACAATGCTGATCCCAAAGACGACATTTCCCTGAAGGTCATTGCAGACCATGCCCGTTCCGTCACCTTTACGATCGGCGACGGCATCCTGCCTTCCAACAAAGGCCGGGGCTATATCCTGCGCCGGGTACTGCGCCGGGCCATCCGTCACGGCCGTCTGCTGGGCATCCGCAAGGAATTCCTGGTGGGAGCTGCCGACCTTGTCATCGATATGTACGGCGGACATTATACCGATCTGAAAGAAAAACGGTCCTATATTGAAAAGGTCATCGCCATGGAAGAAAACAGCTTCCTGCAGACCCTGGAACAGGGGACCGATCTGCTGAACCAGAAAATCGATGCCATGCGCAAAGAAGGCAGCACCGTCCTGAAGGGCGAAGATGCCTTCCAGCTGTACGATACCTTCGGCTTCCCCTGGGAACTGACGGAAGAAATCCTGGAAGAACAGGGCTTTACCATGGACAAGAAGGGCTTTGAAGCTGCTATGGAAGCCCAGCGGGAAAGAGCCCGTGCTGCCCGGAACGATAAGGAAGGCAAGCCCGTGTTCTATGAAACCCGTCATCTGGGTCTGGGCAAACTGACTGTGGATGAAAACAGCAAGAATGGCAAAGTGGCTGCCATCTTCCCGATCCACGAAACCCAGCCCATCGAAAAGGCCAAAGCCGGGGATGAACTGGCTGTGATCCTGACCAACACTGCCTTCCACGCTGAAGGGGGCGGTCAGTTGGGCGATACCGGCCGTCTGGTGTCTGACAAGGGCATCTTCGATGTGACCGATACCAAAAAACTGGCCGATGGCTACACCATCCAGCTGGGTACCCTGGAACAAGGTACCCTGGCTGTGGGCGATGATATGGAATTTGAAGTGAACTTGAAACGCCGGGCTGACATTGCCCGGAACCATACGGCCACCCATTTGCTGCACGCAGCCCTGAAACAGGTGCTGGGCAGCCACGTGAACCAGGCGGGCAGCTATGTGGGCCCGGATCGTCTGCGTTTTGACTTCTCCCATTTCTCTCCGCTGACGGAAGAAGAATTGACGAAAGTGGAAGATATCGTCAATGAAAAGATCCTGGATGCAGTGGACGTGGAAATTTCCCAGCAAGAACTGGAAAAAGCCAAAGCGATGGGGGCCATGGCTCTGTTTGGTGAAAAATACGGCAAGGTCGTTCGTGTTGTGAACGTACCGGGGTACAGTATGGAACTGTGCGGCGGTGTCCACGTTTCCAATACCAGCCATATCGGCCTGTTCAAGATCCTGTCCGAATCCAGTGTGGGCGCCGGTGTGCGGCGGATCGAAGCAGTGACCGGACGGGGTGCTCTGGCCTATACACGTGAACTGGAAGACCTGATCGAAGAGGCTTCTTCTGCCGTGAAGGGCCGTCCTACCACCCTGGTAAGCCGGATCAACGCCCTGCAGGAAGAACTGAGAAGCGAAAAGCATCGGGCCGACGATCTGGAAAAGAAGATGGTGGCTGCCCAGGCCGCCAGCGTCACGGAAGATGCCAGGGACGTAAAGGGCGTGCCTGTACTGGTTCAGGAAGTGAAGGTCCAGGATGTGGAAAGCCTGCGGAACATGGGCGACACGCTGCGGGATAAGACCGGCGGTGTTGTGGTCCTGGCTGCTCCCATGGCAGCTGACAAGGTGAACATCCTGGTCATGGCTACGAAAGATGCTGTGAAGAAGGGCGTCCATGCAGGCAAGCTGGCCAAGGGCGTGGCCCAGGTCATGGGCGGCAACGGCGGCGGCCGGCCGGATATGGCCCAGGCAGGCGGCAAGGATGCCTCCAAACTGCAGGCTGGGCTGGATGAAGCCTGGAAACTGGTGGAAGCACAGATCCACTGATTGCGATTGCTGAATAAAGAAGGTGCTGGAGTATGGATCCAAAGGAAAAACTGGGGAAGGCTCTTTATCATCTGCTGGAAAAGAAACATTTGCATGACATCTCTCTTGAGGAGATTGCCCGGGACGCCGATCTGAAGGTAGAGGATTTCCATCGGGAATTCAAATCCAAACGGGCGGCGGCCCACTGGGTGTATCTGCACATCCTGTCCCGGCACGGCAGGGATATCCTGAAGAGCCGGTGCTGGTCGGAAGCACTGTACAAGAAGTTCCTGCTGTATCAGGCCAACCTGAAGTTCCTGCAGAACCTGTACGTAAGCTGTGATGTGGAGGAAATCCGGCAGACCAACCGCCGTTTCGTCCGGGACGCCTATCACCTGATGCTGAAAAAGGCGGGGGCGGATCTGGACAATCCGCACATCCAGTTCGCTACGGAAATGGTTGTTTATGGGGGAGAAGAAATGACCATGCGCTGGATCCTGGATGGGATGAAAGTGCCCATCGAAGTGATGCTGGTGCTGTTCCAGGAGTCCATACCACTGATTATCAGTCAATATTTCTATTAAGGAACGGGGTAGGGGTTGTCGCAAGGCAACCCCTATTGCCGGTTCCTGGCAGAGGAGGAATAATATGTCTCGTACAACACAGGAAACTACCATGTTCAAACCGGTCCCGGAGACCAAGAGCGTAGCCGAGACGATCCGGGAAGTGGCTGATGCCCTGAAGGAAAAGGGTTATAATCCCATCGATCAGCTGGCAGGATACCTGCTCAGCGGGGATCCTGCCTATGTGACCAGCTACAAGGACGCCCGGCTGAAAATCCGCCACTTCGAACGGTATGAACTGATCGAAGCACTGCTCCAGAACTATCTGGAGGATACGGATCGCTGATGAGGATCATGGGATTGGATCTGGGTACCCGCACCATTGGGGTGGCTGTCAGTGACGAAACCGGGTTTATTGCCCGGGGCGTGGAAACCATCCGCCGGCGGAGCCTGGAAAAGGACCTGGCCAGGCTGGAAGAGCTGGTACAGGCAGAAGAGGTGGGGCAGTTCGTACTGGGCTATCCCAAGAACATGAATGGTACCATCGGTGACAGAGCCAGGGCCAGTGAAGAATTCAAAACCATCCTGGAGGAACGCTTTCCGTCCATCCCTGTTGTGCTGTGGGATGAACGGCTGTCCACGGTTGCTGCGGAAAAAGTGCTGATCGAGGCGGATCTCCAGAGGAAAAAAAGGAAGAAAATCATCGACATGATGGCCGCCGTGGTCATCCTGCAAAATTATCTGGACAGCCCGAGGAGGCAATGACAATGGCAAAGGAAGAGAAGGACCTGCTGCAGACAGAAGACCAGGAAGCTGTGGTGGTGATTACGGACGAACAGGGCAATGAAAGCTATTACCTGGAAGAAATGGTCATTCCCATGGACAACAAGAACTTCGCCCTGCTGACCCAGGTGCCCGAAGATGACGATACGGACCCGGATGATGCAGAGGACAATGTGATCATCGCCCGGATGGACTTCGACGATAACGGGGACCCGGTATATCTGGATCCCACTGACGAGGAATTCGAAGCGGTGCGCAAGGCCTACGAAGAAATCATGGACGAAATGGACGCCCAGTAAGAGAGATAGATACGATGCGGAAAAAATTCTTACCTGTTGGCCTGGCATTGGCACTCGCCATCAGCTTTGGCGGCTACTGGTATCTGGATTACTTCAATACCAACACCAGCCTGGCCACGGGCCAAAAGGTCCAGTTCACGGTGACGGAGGGCATGACAACCTCTGACATCGCCAAACTGCTCCATGACAAGAAACTGATCCAGACACCGGAATCCTTCCGGCTGGCGGCCAAGCTGAAAGGACTGGACAGCAAGCTCCAGGCCGGCAAATACGAAATCGTGGCAGGCATGAGCGACCGGGAAATCATCGACATCCTCTCCAAGGGCAAGGTCCATACCCAGACTTTTGCCGTGCCGGAAGGGGCCACCATTAACGAAATCGCCCTGAAGCTGGAGAAAGATCATCTGGGCAGTGCCCAGGCTTTCAAGGACGCCTGCAAGAATTACACACCCTACATTTACATGGAGACTCAGAATCCCAATGTGATGTACAGGGCAGAAGGGTTCCTGTGCCCGGCCACCTACAACATTCCGGAAAACACTACGGAAAAGGATATCGTGACCATGATGGTGCAGCAGTTCAACAAGAAACTGACACCGGAAGTGCGGGATGACCTGCGGGGCAGCTATTTGTCTCTGCGGGATATCGTGACTCTGGCCTCCATGGTGGAAAGGGAAGCCACCCATAAGGAAGAGATGCCCCTGATTGCCGGTGTGTTTGAAAAACGGCTGCAGAAGGGTATGCCTATCCAGTCGGATACGACCATCCAGTACATCATTGGAGCCCAGAAAAAGGTGGTCACCTATGACGATCTGAAGCTGGAATCACCCTATAATACGTACCTGAACAAGGGCCTGCCCCCGGGACCTGTGGGCAATCCCAGCATGGATGCCATCCGGGCAGTGATCCACCCGGTGATGACTGATTACCTGTACTTCGTGGCCGATGACCAGGGATACCATCACTTTACCAAGACCTATGAAGAACATGTGAAGATGATCCAGAAGCTGAATCCCGGTGAAGCCATCGGAGAAGCGGAAAATATGGGAGAACAAGAACAGTGAACAAACCGGAACTGCTGGCTCCTGCCGGGAGCCTGGAAAAAGGTAGACTGGCCCTGCTCTATGGGGCTGATGCCATTTATTTGGGCGGCAAGGCTTTTGGCCTGCGGGCCTTTGCAGCCAATTTTTCCCTGGACGAAATCCGGGAAATCTGCGAGTTTGCCCACGCCCGGGGCAAACGGGTCTATGTGACCGTGAATATCTTTCCCCACAACAGTGACCTGCCTGCTTTGCCGGGCTACTTGCGCAGCCTGGAGACCGCCGGTGTGGATGCCCTGCTGATCTCTGATCTGGGTGTCTGGGCCACAGCCCGGGAAGTGGTTCCCAATATGCATCTGCATGTGAGCACCCAGGCCAATACGACCAATTATGCCACGGTCCGGACTTGGGAAAAGCTGGGTGCCAGCCGGGTGGTCCTGGCCCGGGAACTGTCTCTGGAAGAAATCCGCCAGATCCGCCAGAAAACAAAGGTGGAACTGGAAGTATTCGTCCACGGGGCCATGTGTATCAGCTACAGCGGGCGGTGTCTTCTGAGCAATTACTTCACCGGCCGGGACAGCAACCGGGGAGCCTGCGCCCAGGTGTGCCGCTGGGAATTTTCCCTGACAGAGAAAAACCGGCCCGGTCAGCAGTTCGATGTGGCTGAAGATGAACGGGGTACTTACATCATGAATTCCAGGGATTTGTGCCTGATCGACTACCTGCCTCAGCTCATGGAAGCCGGGGTCAGCAGCCTGAAAATCGAGGGCCGCATGAAGAGCATCCATTATGTATGCTCCGTGGTGGCGGCCTATCGGCGGGCCATTGATGCCTGTTATGCGGACCCGGCCCATTACACTGTCCCCCAGGCATTGAAGGATGAACTGGAGAAAGTGTCCCACCGGCCCTATACCACCGGGTTCGCCGTGCACAAGACGGGTCCGGATGATCAGGTATATACCACCAGCAGTTATGAGCAGACAGCGGATTTCGTAGCCCTGGTCAAAGGGTACGATGCTTCTGCCAATCGGGTAACCCTGGAGCAACGGAATAACCTGAAAGAAGGACAGCAGCTGGAAGTGCTCACCCCCAGCGGAGAACGCTTCTCGTGGGTGCTGGAGGAGATGGAGGATGCGGCAGGCCAGCCTATTACCGTGGCACCCCATGCCCAGATGGTGTTCACTGCCAGGGGAGATTCCCGCATGGAAGCATGGGCTCTGGTACGGCGGCTGCACCCAATTCAAAAGAAATTGTAACAAAGTATATAGAAACCCTTGCTTTTTGGGGCAATTTAAGAGTAAAATAGATTAGTCGAATTCTTTCTGACTGAATGACGCAGAGGAGACGATCGAATGAGCGCATTGGACAGATTGCGAGCTTATCTGGAACAGGAGAAAGTGGACGGAATCTTCATCAAGGGAGATTCTTCCATCCGTTACTTCACGGGCTTCACCGGGGGTGAAAGCCTGCTGTATGTGGATGGAAAACGGGCAGTGATCATCACTGATTCCCGGTATACCCTGCAAGTTAAGCAGCAGGCACCGGAGTGCGAACTGGTGGAACACCGGCACGGATTCTGGCCAGAGGCTGCCAAACTGCCAACCAGCAGCAATCTGGCTCTGGATGGGGACTATTTCTCCTACACGGAAGAATGTGCTTTGGCGGGCGTTCTGCCCCAGGCTCACTGGAAGAATGTGAACCTGGTGGGCCTGCGGGCCGTGAAGACGGAAGAGGAAATGAAATCCATCCGCAAGGCGGTGGCTATTTCCGATGAAGCCTTCCTGCAGCTTCTGCCCCATATCCGAGCCGGCCGCAAAGAAAGCGACCTGGCGACGGAACTGGAGTACAATATGCGGAAGCTGGGTTCCACGAAACCTTCCTTTGAAACCATTTGTGCCTCCGGCAAACGGAGCGCCCTGCCTCATGGCGTAGCTTCTGAAAAGGTGGTGGAGGAGGGTGATTTCGTCACCTTCGACTTTGGGGCCACTTACAATGGGTACTGCTCCGACATCACCCGTACAGTGGTGGTCGGCAAGGCGGCTCCCTGGCAGAAAGAAATCTATGACATTGTCTTAAATGCCAATCTGCTGGGCGAAAAGACACTGAAGGCCGGACTCACTGGTATCCAGGTGGATAAAGCCGTGCGGGATTACATCACCGGTAAGGGCTATGGTCCTGATTTCGGTCATGGACTGGGACATGGCGTGGGCCTGGACATCCACGAGAAGCCGGTGCTGAACAAGGCCAATGATCAGCCGCTGCCGGCTGGGGCGGTGGTCACCATCGAACCGGGGATTTACCTGCCCGATCAGGGCGGTCTCCGGATCGAAGATACCTGCCTGGTCACTGAAACCGGGTGCGAACGGCTTACGTCCGTTCCCAAAGAACTGGTAGAATTATAAATTCAAATATACTGTTTAGAAACTATTTTTGGAGGTTGTTTTCATGATTTCTACAAACGATTTTAAAACTGGCGTAACGGTTGAAATTGACGGTAATGCTTGGCAGGTCGTTGAATTCCAGCATGTAAAACCGGGCAAAGGCGCTGCTTTCGTACGGGCTAAAATGCGCAACCTGTGCACTGGCGCTGTGGTTGAACGGACTTTCAACGCTGCTGAACGTCTGCCCAAAGCCGTTGTGGAAAGAAAGAACATGCAGTATCTGTATGAAGCAGACGGCACCTATGTATTCATGGATAATGAAACCTATGATCAGATCGAACTGAACAAGGAACAACTGGGCAATGCCATCAACTTCCTGAAGGAAAACATGGACGTGAAAGTCATTTCCTTCAACGAACGGATCCTGGGTATCGAACTGCCCAACACTGTTGAACTGACTGTAGTTGAAACCGAACCGGGCATCAAAGGCGATACTGCTACCGGCGGCAGCAAGAACGCCAAGATGGAAACCGGCTATGTGGTGAAGGTTCCCCTGTTCATCAACGAAGGGGATGTTCTGCAAATCGACACCCGCAGCGGCGACTACATCGCAAGAGCATAATCAGAGTTTCCATAAGGAGCTGTTGTCACCTGGCGACAGCTCCTTTTTGCTCAAACGGGAAACCAGGTACAGAAAGTAAGGAAAACGCATCATGAAAACAATCTATCTGGTCCGCCATGGAGAAACGCTGGCCAACCGGCAGGGTATCCTCCAGGGCTGGAGCAACAATCCCCTGGACGACACCGGAGAAAAGCAGGCTGCGGCTCTGGTAGCGAGAGCCGAACGGGTTCCCCTGGCGGCCATTTACACCTCGGATCTGATCCGTACCCGGCAGACGGCGGCCCCCCTGGCGCAGGCCAGAGGTATCCAGCCCATTGTGCTGCCCGGGCTGCGGGAAGTGTCCTTCGGCAAATGGGATGGGCATCATCTGGATGAAATCCAGGAAAAAGACCCGGAGACCCTGCGGGATATTTTCCTGAAGCCGGCGCAGGTTGATCTGGAGGCTGAAGAAGACCTGTACGCCAGCCAGAAGAGGGGATGGAAAACCTTTAAAGGGCTGGTGGAGAAAATGGAACCGGATACCAGCATCCTGTGTGTCAGCCATGGCGGCCTGATCCGCCTGCTGGTATGCAGCCTGTTAGATATCCCTATCGATAACATGTGGAAGCTGAGCCTGTACAACACTGCGTTCGTACAGGTGGTAGAGACAGAAAAATACGGCTATCGCGTGGACAAGTTGAATGATATGGGGTTGCTGTAAGGCCGTTTCTGGTTATGGCCGCTTTCACCTCTTGACTTCATCTGTTATAATATAATTTACAAATACAAATGAGGGAGCGATTCTTATTTTAGAATTTAAGCATATCACCATCGATGATAAACCTATTTTCGATGATTATTTTACAGAGGAAGACTATCATGCGTCCGAGTGCTGCTTTGGTTCCATCTTTATCTGGCGGAAGCAATATGACAGTTATTGGGCGATCTGCCACGGCTGCCTGATCATCAAGGTCACTGTGAAGGGTACCACTTTCGTACTGTCTCCTTTTGGCGGTGTGAACGAGGATCTTCCCAAAGTGCTGTGTGCCCTGAAACAGTATTTCAAGGGGGAACCTTTCGAAATGCATGGTATCTACGAGCACACCATCGAACGGTTCCAGAAATATCTGCCCCAGGTAAATAAATTTACTCCGGACCGGGACAATTGGGACTATGTGTACCAGCGTGCCAGCCTGGCCAGCCTCAGCGGGCGCAAACTGCACGGCAAGAAGAACCATTATAATCAGTTCATCAAGGACCATCCGGATTTCGTCTATGAACCCATTACTTTGGAGAACAAGGATGAATGCATCGAATATGGCCGTCAGTGGGTGGAACAACGGGAATTGACGGATCCTTCTATTGTGGCTGAATATGACGCCATCAAAGAAGGACTGGACAACCTTGAAAAACTCCAGATCCGGGGCGGACTGATCCGCCTGGACGGACAGGTAAAAGCCTTTACCTTTGGAGAACGGGCCGGCAAGAACACAGCGGTGGTCCATGTGGAAAAGGCGGATCCGGATATCCGGGGCCTGTTCACTGCAATCAATAAAGAATACATCGACCATACCTGGCCCGATGTGACCTATATCAACCGGGAAGAGGACATGGGCAAGGAAGGGCTCCGGGAAGCCAAGGAATCCTACAAGCCTGTGTTCATGGTGAAAAAGTACAATACCATCATCAAATAAGGAGAGACAGCCATGGATTTCCGTTTGCTGCAGACCCAGGCACTGCCTCAGGCAGCGGACCTTTGGGATTATTGCTTCGAGAAGAAGGGGACCCCGTTCTATGAATGGTACTTCAAGGAATATGCCCTGAAACAGAACCGTATTCTAGGCGGTTTTCAGGATAACGGGAAACTGGTGACCATGCTCCACTTGAATCCTTATGTACTGCGTCTGCGGGGCCGGGACTGGAAAATTCCCTATATCGTGGGAGTAGCTACGGATCCGGTGGCACGGGGCCGGCATGTAATGGGTGAACTCATGGATACGGCTTTCACCACCCTGCGTGCCCTGAAGGTACCCTTTGTGATCCTGATGCCCATCTACGCCGGTATCTACCAGCCCTATGGATTTGCCTGGACCCATCTGCGCAAGAGTTACAGTCTGCCTCTGGCCCGGCTGGATCTGGCCGGTCATATGATAGATGGCTTTGCAGTGGAGCGGATTGATACCCGCACTGCGGAAAAGGTCCTGGCTCCGGTGTATGAACGGGTCATGAAGCGGTACCACGCCACCGTGGTCCGGGATCATCGGGTATGGGAAAACACCTTGACCACTGCTGCCCAGGAAAATTTCGAGACCGTCATTGTGAAAGTGGACGGTGCACCGAGAGCTTATGCGTTGTATAATAGAGAAGAGGAAACGGTTACTGTACAGGAGATGCTGGCAGTGGATGCTCCGGCTAAGGTACGGCTGCTCCAATATTTCAAGGGGCTGGCCGGTATCTACAAGACCCTGAAATGGCTGGCAGCGGACGACGATCTGACCTGGCAGCAGCTGCCCGATCAGAGCCTGGCACCCAGGGAGGCTCCTTTCATGATGGGTCGGGTGCTGAACGCCGCCGCCTGTCTGCAAAGCCTGCCTGTACCGGAAAATCTCATGGGAAGGGAACTGGTCCTGGCTCTTAAAGATGAACAGATCGCCCTGAACACCATGCTGGTGAAGGTGCAGTTCACCAAAGAAGGCACCAGGCTGCTGAATACCGTGGATGACCCGAAGGTATTGATGGATGTGGAGAGTTTCACCCAGCTGTTCTTCGGTTTCCAGGGCAGCCGGGACCTGGAAAGGGCCGGTGCCATTTACGTGGCCGACGAAGAAACAAGAGAAATCCTTGACAAATTGTTCCCGCGGGAGAATAATTTTATCAATGAGTATTTTTAAGGGAGGCTGTCATGAGCGACACGATTAGAAGAATCTATGTGGAAAAGAAAAAAGCGTATGCTGTAGAAGCCGCAAACCTGTGTGCGGATCTCCAGCAGACCCTGGGGCTTACCAACCTGAAGAGCGTTCGGATCGTGAACCGGTACGACCTGGAAGGACTGGATGAAAAGGCCTATGAAGAAGCCAAGACTCTGGTGCTCAGTGAAGCACCGGTGGACATGGTCCGGGACGAAGAACTGGAAATCCCTGCCGGGGTGCGCAGCTTTGCCGTGGAACTGGTACCCGGCCAATATGACCAGCGGGAAGATTTCGCTGCCCAGTGCATCCAGCTGATTACCCAGGGCAAGCGCCCCATCGTGGCTGCTGCCAAAGTGTTCCTGCTGGAAGGGGACTTGTCTGACGCCGACTTTGAAAAGATCAAACATTACTGCATCAACCCGGTGGAAGCCAGGGAAGCTGCCATCGGAAAACCGGATACCCTGGACATGACCTGGGATGTCCCGAAACCTGTGGCTGTCCTGGATGGTTTCCGCAGCCTGGACCGGAAGAGCCTGGAAGATTTCTTGAACAAACAGGAACTGGCCATGAGCCTGGACGACCTGGCCTTCATCCAGGAATACTTCAAGAAGGAAGACAGGGATCCCTCCATTACGGAAATCAAGGTGCTGGATACGTACTGGTCCGATCACTGCCGGCACACTACTTTTGAGACCCGTCTGGAAAATGTGTCCATCGATGACGGTGTGTACACTGAACCTGTAGCCGAAGCCTTTGACCTGTACAAGAAGGACCGTGCGTTCGTTTACGGTGCCGATACAAAACGCCCCATCACTCTGATGGATATGGCCTGCCTGGCTACCAAGAAACTGAAGAAGGAAGGCAAGATCCCTGATCTGGATGCTTCCGAAGAAATCAATGCCTGCAGCATCGTAGTGCCCATCACTGTGGATGGCAAAAAAGAAGACTGGCTGGTGATGTTCAAGAACGAAACACACAACCATCCTACTGAAATCGAACCTTTCGGCGGTGCGGCAACCTGCCTGGGTGGCGCCATCCGTGATCCCCTGAGCGGCCGTTCCTATGTATATCAGGCCATGCGGGTTACCGGCAGCGGTGATCCCCGTACTCCCTATGAAAAGACCCTGAAGGGCAAACTGCCTCAGCGGAAGATCACTCTGGGTGCGGCTGCCGGGTACAGCTCCTACGGCAACCAGATCGGTCTGGCCACCGGTTCTGTAGAAGAATATTATCATCCGAAGTTTGTTGCCAAGCGCATGGAAGTGGGTGCCGTGATCGGTGCGGCTCCCCGGGACGCTGTGGTCCGTGAACGTCCGGCTGCCGGCGACCTGATCGTCCTGCTGGGTGGCCGAACCGGCCGTGATGGCATGGGCGGCGCTACCGGTGCCTCCAAGGAACACACCACCAAATCCCTGAGCGAATGCGGTGCTGAAGTCCAGAAAGGGAATGCTCCCAACGAACGGAAAATCCAGCGCCTGTTCCGGGATCCGGAAGTGACCCGTCTGATCAAACGGTGCAATGACTTTGGTGCCGGCGGCGTTTCTGTTGCCATCGGCGAACTGGCTCCCGGCCTGGTCATCAACCTGGACAAGGTGCCCAAGAAGTACGAGGGCCTGGATGGCACGGAACTGGCCATCAGTGAATCCCAGGAAAGGATGGCTGTATGCATTGCGGCCAAAGATCTGGATCAATTCATGGCCGCTGCCGATAAGGAAAACCTGGAAGCTACGGTTGTGGCTGAAGTGGCCGAAGATCCCCGTCTGGTCATGTACTGGAGAGGGGAAAAGATCGTGGATCTGTCCCGTGCCTTCCTGGATACCAACGGCATCCCGCAAAAATCCAATGTAGTCGTGGATGGGGTCACGGAAGAATCCGTGTTCAACAGTACTCCTGCTGAAGTGGAAGATAAGAAAGACATCAAGGCCGCCTGGCTGGCCAACCTGGATCGTCTGAACGTGTGCAGCGAAGAAGGGCTGGGCGAACGGTTCGATGGTTCCATCGGCCGGGGCAGCGTTCTGATGCCTTATGGCGGCCGCAATCAGCTGACCCGCACGGAAGGCATGGCCGCCCGTCTGCCGGTGCTGGGCGGAAAGACCAATGCCACCAGCATCATGGCCAGCGGCTATGACCCCAATGTGGCCTGCTGGAGCCCGTACCATGGTGCCATGTACGCCGTGGTGGAGGCAGTATGCCGTGCTGCAGCCATGGGTGCGGATCCTGCAAAGCTGCGTCTGTCCATGCAGGAATACTTCCCGAAACTCCATACGGAACACACCTGGGGCCGTCCGTTCGCTGCTCTGATGGGCGCCTATAAGGCCTGCTGCGAACTGGAACTGCCTGCCATCGGCGGCAAGGATTCCATGAGCGGTACCTTCATGGATCTGGAAGTACCTCCTTCCCTGATCTGCTTTGCTGTAGGCGTCATGGATGGACGGGATACGATTTCCAACGAATTCAAACAGGCCGGCCACAAAGTGGTGTTCATCCCTGTACCCTGCGATGAACACGAAGTGGTGGATTATCCCGCTTTGAAGACCCTGCTGGCCAATGTGCATAAAGGCATCTTGGGCAAGCGGATCGTTACGGCCGGCGTGGTGAAAGAAGGCGGCGTGGCCGCTGCACTGAGTACCATGTGCTTGGGCAACGGTCTGGGCTTCAGCTTCGTGAAACCCTTCCTGCATGAAGAATGCCTGTTTACCCTGCAGCCCGGCGGGTTCCTGGTGGAACTGGCTGATGATGCTGAGGCGGATAAGGTATTTGCCGGGAACGACTTCCTGGAACTGGGCCATCTGACTGACGATGCTGCCATCACCGTGAACGATACGGCCATCAGCCTGTCCGAAGTGAAGGATGCCTACACCGGTACCCTGGAAAAAGTATTCCCGTCCGTGGTGAAAGATTCCGGCAAAGAGCTGTGCAAGATGCCATACTTCAAGAATGACCTGCCCCTCACTGCTCCGTACAATGTGGCGAAACCCCGGGTGTTCATCCCCGTATTCCCAGGTCTGAACTGTGAATACGATACGGCCGCTGCTTTTGAAGACGCTGGTGCCAAAGCGGATATCTTCGTGGTCCGCAATCTGACTCCGGAAGCCATCAAAGAGAGTGTGGAAGAAATGGCAAAACGGATCAAACAGGCACAGATCCTGGCCATCCCCGGCGGATTCTCTGCCAGTGATGAACCGGAAGGCTCCGGCAAGTTCATTGCCACCATGTTCCGGAACCCGGCTCTGAAAGAAGCCGTGCTGGATCTGCTGTACAACCGGGACGGCCTGGCTCTGGGTATCTGCAACGGCTTCCAGGCCCTGATCAAACTGGGTCTGGTTCCCTACGGCGATATCCGTCCGCTGGCCGGGACTTCTCCGACTCTGACCTTCAACACCATCGGCCGCCACATCTCCCGGATGGTGGAAACGAAGGTGGTTTCCAACAAATCCCCGTGGCTGTCCCTGTGCGAACCGGGCGATATCCATACGATTGCCATTTCTCACGGCGAAGGCCGGTTCGTGGCTACGGAAGAAGAAATCAAACAACTCTTCAAGAATGGCCAGGTGGCAACCCAATATGTGGACCAGGCAAGGAATCCCACCATGGAAAGCCCCTATAACCCCAACGGTTCTCTGTATGCCATCGAAAGCATCACCAGCCCGGACGGCCGTGTCCTGGGCAAGATGGGGCATACCGAACGGTTTACCGATGGTCTGATGAAGAACATCCCGGGCAACAAACTGCAGCCTCTGTTCCTGGGCGGCGTGCAGTACTTCAAATAATTCCACAACCAAGGGGCTGTCGCAATGCGGCGGCCCCCTTATTTATGAACCGGACGCGGGTGCACCGGCGACCCTTGGTGCGCCCCTGCGGTAGGGCTGCTTTCCGTAGGGGTTTACCAAGACCGGCCGCAGGCCGTGTCACCCGGTAAACCCGCCCCGTTGATTTTGCATTTCAGCAAAAGGAGATCTGATACAACATGGAACTGACTGTCCATAGCCAACACCATGGATTTACTGTCGATCGGGTGACTGATTTGCCCGATATCGGTGCTACTGCTTATGAAATGACCCACACCAAGAGCGGGGCCCATCTGTTCTACTTGGCCACGAAGGACGATAACAAGGTCTTTACCATCGGCTTCCGGACTCCCAGCCAGGACGATACCGGCGTGGCCCACATTACGGAACACTCTGTACTGTGCGGCAGCCGCAAATACAAACTGAAGGAGCCTTTCGTGGAACTGGTGAAGGGGTCCCTGAATACTTTTTTGAATGCGATGACCTACACGGACAAAACCGTGTACCCGGTAGCCAGCCGCAACGACAAAGACTTCCGGAATCTGGTGGATGTATATCTGGATGCGGTGTTCTATCCGCTGATCGCTGAGAACCCTTTTACCCTGCGCCAGGAAGGCTGGCACTATGAACTGGGTGCCGGTGACGATAAACCCCTGGTCTACAACGGGGTGGTGTACAACGAAATGAAGGGGGTCTATTCCTCTCCTGATGCCATCGAGGAACATGAAATCTGCAAGGCCCTGTTTCCGGACAGCCCGTACCGTTTCGAATCCGGCGGCCTGCCCAGTGCCATTCCCGGCCTGACCCAGGAAGGGTTCGTGGCTTTCCACAAGAAGTATTACAGCCCGGAAAACAGCTATCTCTACCTGTATGGGAATATGGATATCGATGACTATCTGGACTACTTCGACCGGGAATATCTGAGTGCTTTCCCCAGGACTGGCACCCTGAAGGTGGAAATCCCGCTGCAGGCTCCCTTCGACCAGACGAAGGAAGTAAAGGCAACCTATCCGGTGCCCGTGGGTTCTGACACGAAACACAAGACGTACCTTTCCATGAATATCGTAGTGGGAAGCGCACTGGACCAGAAGCGGATCATGGCTCTGAAACTTTTGACCCATGTACTGCTGGACGGCAACAACGCACCCCTGCGGCTGGCCCTTCTGCGGGCCGGTATCGGGTCCGATGTATCCGGCAGCCTGAACGGCTCCCAGCTGCAGCCTGTGTTCACTGTGGAAGTGAGCGGCGCCGATCCTGAAAAGGAAGATGAATTCGTGAAGGTGGTGTATCGTACCCTGCAGGAACTGTCCCGGAACAAGATTCCCCGGCGGCTGCTGGAAGCGGAACTGAACTCTGAAGAATTCAAGATGCGGGAAGCGGACTTCAATATCTATCCCAAAGGCCTGATTTATGGCTTGAACGTGATGGAAACCTGGCTGTATGGCGGCGACCCCACTACCTGCCTGCAGTTCACCCAGTGCCTGGACTTTCTGCGGAGCGCCATCGACAAGGGGTACTACGAACAGCTCATCGAAACGGTACTGCTGGATAACACCCACAAGTGCCTGCTGACCCTGACCCCGGAACCGGGCAAGGAAGAGAAAGAAGCCGAAGCCGCCAAAGAGAAGATGGCCGCTCTGAAAGCTACGTTCAGTCCGGAAAAACTGGATGAAGTGGCCAGGACCGCCGATGAACTCCATGCCCGGCAGGCAGCTCCGGACAGCCCGGAAGCCCTGGCGTCCATCCCTCTGCTAAAGCGGGCCGACATCACCCGGAAGAACGATTACGAACATCCTCAGGTGGCCAGAGACGGCAAGCACACCAATCTGTATCTGGAGCAGTTCACCAATAAAATCGCCTATTTCGACTGGTGCTTCGATATGACCGGCGTTCCCGATGATCTGTTGTGCTATGCCTATCTGCTCACCGATGTGCTGGGCAAGGTGGATACGGATGATTATTCCTACGAGGAACTGACTACTCTGGCCGATTTGTACCTGGGCGGGCTGAATTTCGAAGTGAAACCCTATGCGCTGTACAATGACACCAACAACTACCGCAACGTGTTCAAGGTGTCTGCCAAGGTACTGGAAAAGAACGAGGACAAGCTGTTCGACATCCTGGGCAGCATCGCCCTGCACAGCCATGTGGATGATAAGAAAAGGCTGAAGGAAATCGTCAGCGAAGTAAAGACCGACTGGGACAACAATTTCTTTGCACGGGGCATGACGGTTGCCACCATCCGGCTGACCAGCTATTTTTCCCGCAGCGGCCGCAGCCTGGAACATGATCAGCTGACCTATTATCAATTCCTGCAGGATCTGTGGGCCCACTTCGACGAGAAAGTGGATGGGGTGACTGCGAAACTGCAGCAGCTGCTGCCGGCTTTCTTCCACCAGGATGAACTGATGGCTTCTCTGAGCTGTGAAAAGGAAATGGAAACAGCCGCCCGCAGCAAAATGGATGCGTTCGTGGCCCGGCTTCCGCATTCTCCCTATGCCGGAAAAGCTATGCCGGAACTGCCTCTGGGCGAGATTGACGAAGGCATCACCACCAGCGGCAAGGTGCAGTATGTACTGGCCGGAGGTAATTTCCGGGATCATGGCTATGAATATACCGGTGCTATGAAGGTACTGGAGACCATCCTGCGCTATGGCTATCTGTGGACCAGGATCCGGGTCCAGGGCGGTGCTTACGGGGCCGGTGCCCGGTTCGATCCCAGCGGGGTCATGTACCTGTCCAGTTACCGAGATCCCAAACTGGCGGAAAGTCTGCAGGCCTATCGGGGTTTGCCCGACTATCTGGAAAAGTTCGAAGCCTCTGATCGGGAAATGACCAAGTACGTAATCGGCACCATCAGCCTGGTGGATACGCCTCTTACTCCGGCCATGCACCTGGAGAAGGCCATTACTACGGTGCAGAAACAGCTGCCGGAAGCCCTGGCCCAGAAGAAACGGGACCAGATCATCGACTGCAGCGTGGAAGACATCCGGGCTCTGGCACCTTTGGTACGGGATGTAATGGCGGATGGCTATCTGTGCGTGGTGGGTGGTCAGACCAAAATTGAGGAGAACAGGGATCTGTTCCATAAGATCCTGAAGGCCTGATACTGACAAAAAACGTCAAACTGCCTCACAAGACATTGAACTGCTCAGCATCTGCTGGTGCAGGGCGGAAAAATCAATGGAAAATAATGAAAAGAAAGCAGACACAAAGGAGGAAGAACATGGAACTGGAGATGGAGTTCATCCGTAAACTGCCCTCCCCCCAGGAACTCAGAATGGAGCATCCTGTGGAAGCGGCTGTTTACGAAACGAAACGGCGCCGGGATGCGGAAATCCGCGATATCCTCACTGGCAGGGATAACCGCTTCCTGCTGATCATCGGCCCCTGCTCCGCCGATAACGAGGATGCGGTGGTGGATTACTGCCACCGGCTGGCCAAAGTACAGGAACAGGTGAAGGACACCCTGTACATCATCCCCCGGGTATATACCAACAAACCCCGGACCATCGGGGTGGGGTACAAGGGCATGCTGCATCAGCCCGATCCGGAAGGAAAGGAAGATATGCTGGCCGGGATCATCGCCTGCCGGGATATGCACACCCGGGTGATCCGGGAAACTGGCTTTACCTGTGCGGAAGAGATCCTGTATCCGGAAAACCATCGGTACCTGTCCGATCTGGTGAGCTATGCGGCCATCGGGGCCCGGTCTGTGGAAGACCAGCTTCACCGGATGATCGCCAGCGGCGTGGGCATCCCTGTAGGGATGAAGAACCCCACCTCCGGCGACATCTCTGTCATGCTGAACTCCATTGCGGCAGCCCAGCATGAGCAGCAGCTGCTGTTCCGGGGATGGGAAGTGCGGACCAAAGGCAATCCTCTGGCCCATGCGATCCTTCGGGGGTACGTGGACAAATTTGGCAAGAGCCTGCCCAACTACCACTATGAAGACCTGGTGCGGCTGAACGAAGAATATGCCAAACGGGATCTGCAGAACCCGGCTGTAATCATCGACGCCAACCATGCCAACTCCGGCAAGAAGTACCTGGAGCAGATCCGGATTGCCAACGATGTGCTGTACAGCCGTCACATGAATCCGGATCTGAAGAGACTGGTCAAGGGCATCATGATCGAAAGCTATATCGAAGACGGCAATCAGAAAATCGGCGAAGGGGTTTACGGCAAGTCCATCACTGACCCGTGCCTGGGCTGGGAAAAGACCGAGGCCCTGATTCTGGAACTGGCCGGCCGTATAGATTACTGAGGAGGGAACGAATATGCTGAAACAGATTTCGCTTTTTGCTGCGAACACCGAAGGAGCTCTGGGCAAGATCACCAATGCCCTGGCCAAAGAGGACATCAACATCTATACCATGCTGGCTACTGACAGCGCTGAATTCGGAATCATCCGGCTGATTCTGGACAAACCGGACAAGGGTCTGGACGTGCTGAAGAACGCCGGATACCAGTGCCGTATCGACTGTGTGACCGCCGTGGATATGGGCGGCGATACGCCGGGTACACTGGACAAGATCCTGACGCATCTGAGCCAGGCCAACGTGTTCGTGCGCTATCTGTATATTTCTTTCGATCGGAAGACTGGCAGTCCTATCGTGGTGCTGAAAACCGATGAACCCGAAACGGAAACATTCCTGAAGGGGAAAGGATATACGTTGTTGGACAGATTTTAAGAGCTGCCTATTTTAAAGCTTATAAGACGTAAAAAAGATCCGTCACCGGACATTCCGGCGGCGGATCTTTTCGAATGGAGAGATTCCTTCGGGAAACCCGTCTGGCCAGGTTATCGCAGCCTGTGATAACTCTGCTGCCGTTGCTAACTCCTAACTGCCTGCCTGTGCTATAATAGGGCCGATATTCTATGTATGAAAGGAAGTTTTATCCATGGGAGAACGTCAAGCCTGGCAGCGGGAGGCTGTAATCCTGCGCACCAGTTTGATCGGCATCGTGGTGAACCTCCTGCTGGCCGGTTTCAAGGCGGTGGTGGGGTTCTCCACCCATTCCATTGCCATTTTGATGGACGCGGTGAACAACCTGTCCGATGTACTTTCTTCAATCATCACGGTGGCCGGGGCTAAACTGGCCTGCCGCAATCCGGATTTCGAGCATCCTTTTGGCCACGGCCGCTATGAATATCTCAGCGCTCTGGTCATTTCCATCATCATTTTTTACGCAGGCATTACAGCCCTGGTGGAAAGCGTGAAGAAGATCCTGGATCCGGCTGTCCCGGAATACAATGGGGAGACCATCCTGCTCCTGGTGGTAGCCATTGTGGTGAAAATCGTACTGGGCCGCTATGTAAAAAGCAAGGGACAGCAGGTGGACTCCGGGGCTCTGGTGGGGTCGGGGGCTGATGCCCTGTTCGATGCTGTCCTTTCCTTCTCGGTCCTGTCAGCTGCCCTGGTGTATTTGCACTGGGGGGTGTCTCTGGAGGCTTACGTGGGTGCTTTCATTGCCTGCATCATTTTGAAAAGCGGCTATGGACTGCTGCGGGATACACTGAATGAGATCCTGGGGGAACGTCCCAATCCGGTGCTGGTACGCCAGATCAAGAATCTGCTGGTGGAGGAACCGGAAATCCGGGGGGCCTATGACCTGATGATCAACAACTATGGTCCGGGGCGGAATTATGCATCGGTGCACATCGAACTGCCGGATGTCATGACGGTGGAGCAGGTGGATGAATTGACCCACCGGATCCATAAGAAGGTATTCCAGGCCACCGGAGTGAGCCTGACGGGGGTAACAGTGTATTCTTTCAATACGAAGGATCCGGAGGCAGCGAGAATTCGGGAGGCAGTGACCGAACGGGTCATGAAGCACGCCTGGGCGCTGCAGGTACACGGGTTCTATGTGGACCGGAAGAAGAAACAGATGCGCTTCGATGTGGTGATTACCTTCAGTACCAATCGCGACCGGGCAGCCAAAGAGCTGAAAGAGGAGCTGGAACCTCTGTATCCGGGGTACTGGATTTCGGTGGATACGGATATGGATATTTCAGCACTG
>NZ_JBNMIU010000043.1:0-20938 GCF_050873445.1 Acidaminococcus sp.
AATATCCATTCAGGATATCCTCCTTTCAAAATGAAGTGGTTGGTAGCCATCTTCATTTTACCAAAGGAGGATTTTTTGGTATAGCTAAAAGCTTTCCAGAACCCCACGCATAGCGTGGGGTTTTCAAACCCGACAAGAAAAACGCTGTCACCAGGTGACAGCGTCAACATTCAAATGGAGCGGAAAACGAGATTCGAACTCGCGACCCCCACCTTGGCAAGGTGATGCTCTACCACTGAGCTACTTCCGCATCGAACTTACTTATTCAGTATATTACAGTTTTGGCAGCGTGTCAAGGATAAATTTTTCAACAGCAGGGATGTCAGCCAGGAATGGAACCTTTTCCACCCATTCTTTCCACACAAATCCTTCTTCTGCCATTTTTTCCAGCAGAACCTTCAAGGGCTGGTAATATCCTTCGAAATCCAAGAAGGCAAAAGGCTTTTGCAAAAATCCCAGTTTGGCCTGGCTCATAACTTCGCTGATCTCCTCCAGGGTACCGATACCCCCGGGGAAAGCCAGGAACACGTCCCCCAGTTCCATCATTTTCTGTTTGCGCTGGGCCATGGTCTCCGTGACGATCAGCTCCTGGATCCTTTCGTGCTGCAGTTCTTTTTCTACGAAGAACCGGGGTTCCACCCCGATGACCCGGCTTCCGGCATCCAGTACGCCGTCAGCCAGCTGTCCCATGAGGCCGGTACGGCTGCCTCCATAAACCAGGGTGTGGCCATGCCGGCCGATCCACTGGCCCAGTCCATACGCATAACGGGCATAACAGGGCCTATTCCCCGGGTTAGCTCCCAGATAGACGGTGATTTTCATTGGTCCGCACCTCCATAAAATGGAAAAGAGCTTAAAAGTCTCCCAGTACCAGCTGAGAAATGTTTTTGCTGTGATCGCTGACCCGCTTCATGTTGATGAGCAGTTCCAGCATGACGAAACCGGTTTCCGGCGTACAGATGCCCTCGTTCAGCCGTTCCACGTGGCTCTTCCGCATGGCTTTCTGCTTGATCTTCACCTGATGGGAGAAGTCCAGGGATTCCCGTGCCAGGTCCTTGTCTTCCAGTTCCATGGCTTTCAGAGCCTTGGATGCGGCTTCCACCACCAGCACTTCCAGTTCCTTCATTTCCCGATTGGCTTCCGGAGAGAATGTGGTACCGTCTTCATGCATATTGCGTACCCGTTTGGCGATGATCTCTGCATGGTCCCCGATCCGTTCGATGTCATTGCAGGCATGGAGCAGACCCGTATGCAGATTGCTCATCTCCTTGGTCATATTCTTTTCGCTCATCTTGGTCAGGTACACGGTAATGGCCTCTTCCAGGCTGTCGATTACTGGCTCGTGCTCCAGGATGAATTCCACATCTTTTTTATTATAATCATCCACACAATGGAACGATTTCTGGATGTTTTCCAAGGCAAGGCTGCCCATGCGCACCACTTCTTTGGTAGCCAGGCCCAGGGCCACAGCCGGCGTACCCAGCACATTTTTGTCCAGGTATTTGGGCTGGTAGGAAATCTCGTTTTCTTCCCCAGGCATGATTTTCTTGATGAACCGGGTGAAGTACGGTGCCAGGGGCAGGAAGATACAGGTGTTCACCAGATTGAAGACGGTGTGGGCATTGGCGATCTGCCGGCTGATGCTGCCTGCCGGAGAGATGTACCGGATGAGTTCAATAAAGAAAGGCAGCAGGCACAGGGCGATGATGCTGCCGCACAGGTTGAACATCACATGGGAGCAGGCCACCCGCTTGGCATTCAAGCCGCTCTGCAGGGTTGCAATGACGGCCGTGATGCAGGTACCGATGTTATCGCCCATGATCACCGGGATGGCCCCCTCCAGGGGAATCAGTCCCTGGCTGGCCATGGCCATCAAGATACCAATGGTAGCAGAGGAGGATTGGATGACCAGGGTCATGCACAGACCGGTAATCAGGCCCAGGACGGGATGGCTGGAGAACCGGCTCAGATACTCCACAATCCGGGGATCGCTCCGCAGCGGAATCACCGAGTTGCTCATCATGCTCATGCCCAGCATCAGGATACCAAAGCCCAGGAGTACACAACCCAGTTTCTTCAGGGTCCGTCTCTTGCAGACGACCTGCATGACGAAACCGAGGGCGATGATCAGGGTGATGTAGTCGGTCAGATTGAAGGCAATCAGCTGGGCAGTCATGGTAGTCCCGATATTAGCCCCCATGACGATGCCGAACGCCTGTTCCAGGTTCATCAACCCGGCGTTGACCAGGCCTACGGTCATCACCGTAGTAGCACTGGAAGACTGGAGTACAGCGGTAACCCCTGCCCCCAAAGCCACCCCATAGATGGTCTTTTTGGTAAGCTGCCCCAGGATTTTCTGAAGTCTGGCACCGGCTGCCTGCTGCAGGCCGTCGCCCATGAGCTGCATGCCGTACAGGAAAAGTGAGATGCCGCCTAAAAACATGAAAAGCTGAACCAAGATGATCTCCTCCGCGAATAGCGCTATAAATTCTTTTCAATTATAGACAAAGAGAATATGTATACTTTTAAATTTTACCACATCTATTTCCGTTGCACCAGTAAAAAAGCGATACATGCAACATTCTGAACACTTTTTACAAAAGCTGTTCCGGATTTTCCAAAAAAACATAAAAATAACGGGACTGTCTTTCGACAGCCCCGTTACGGAACTCAAAGCCGAGGAGGATTAGTCTTCAGCGTCCAGTTTCACATAACCAGCCAGACGATCTTGAGCGTCTTTCTTGGTCTTGGCATACAGGTCTTCTGCAATGTCAGGGAAGCCCTTAGCCAGGGATGCATACCGTACTTCGCCCTTCAGGAAGTTTTCGAATTCATCGAAGTTCGGAGTCTTGGTGCTATCCAGGAAGAAGGACTTCTTGCCTTCCTTCTTCAGGGTCGGGTTGTACCGGAAGCAGGACCAGTAACCGCAGTCAACAGCAGCCTTGGCTTCCATGAAGGAGTGGTTCATGCCTCTCTTGATACCATGGTTGATGCAAGGAGAGTAGCAGATGATCAGGGAAGGACCATGATAAGCTTCTGCTTCTCTGATGGCTTTCAGAGCCTGGTTCTTGTCGGCACCCAGGTTGATTTGAGCAACATAGACATAACCATAGGTCATGGCCATCATGCCCAGATCCTTCTTCTTGGTTCTCTTACCGGAAGCAGCGAATTGAGCAACAGCAGCTTCAGGAGTAGATTTGGAGGATTGTCCGCCGGTGTTGGAGTAAACTTCGGTATCGAATACCATGATGTTTACATCGTCGCCGGAGGCCAGTACGTGGTCAACACCGCCGTAACCGATATCATAGGACCAGCCGTCGCCGCCGAAGATCCACTGAGAACGTTTCACGAAGAACTGTTTATCTTCATACAGTTTTTCCAGTTCCGGTTTGCCGGCTTTTTCAGCTTCCAGCAGTTCAACCAGTTTTTCAGCGCGGGCACGAGAGCCTTCGCCTTCGTCTTTGTTGGCGATCCAGTCTTCCATAGCAGCCTTCAGGTCGTCGGAAGCAACAGCTTCAGCAGCCTTCATTTCATCAACCAGACGATCGCGGACAGCTTTTACGCCCAGGTACATGCCCAGACCGTATTCAGCGTTGTCTTCGAACAGGGAGTTAGCCCAAGCAGGACCATGGCCCTTGTGGTTGGTGGTATACGGCATGGAAGGAGCAGCAGCAGCCCAAATGGAGGAGCAGCCCGTAGCGTTGGCAATCATCATACGATCGCCTACCAGCTGAGTTACCAGTTTGGCATACGGAGTTTCGCCGCAGCCAGCGCAGGCACCGGAGAATTCCAGCAGCGGTTGTTCGAACTGGGAACCCTTGACGGTAGCAGTGCTCATGGGGTTGGCTTTCGGAGCAACCTTCTTCACGCAGTAATCCCAGATCGGAGCGCGGCCTTCCTGAGTAGCGAAAGGTTTCATGGCCAGAGCCTTGTTGCCTTTCATGCCCGGGCAGGCATCCACGCAGTTGGAGCAGCCTTGGCAGTCCATCGGGCTTACGGTGATGCAGAAGTTCAGGCCTTTTGCACCCAGAGCCGGTTTGGCCTGCAGGCCTTCCGGAGCGTTCTTCAGTTCTTCGTCAGTCAGCAGGAACGGACGGATAGCTGCATGCGGGCACATGATAGCGCACTGGTTGCACTGGATGCAGTTTTCAATGTTCCATTCAGGAACGTTGATGGCAATACCACGTTTTTCAAAAGCAGCAGTACCGGACGGGAAGGTACCATCTACCTGACCCATCAGAGCGGATACCGGCAGGCTGTCGCCTTCCTGTTCCGTCATCGGGATCATGATGTTGTCGTAGAAGTCGTCACCGTTCTTCTTGTACAGCGGTTCATATCCGCAGTCAGCCCAGGAAGCAGGAACGTCAACCTTAACGATGGCGTTTACGCCCTGATCCACAGCGGCATTGTTCATGTCAACAACCTTCTGGCCTTTCTTGCCATAGGAAGTGACGATGGATTCTTTCAGGTATTTCACAGCATCTTCAACAGGGATTACGTTAGCCAGTTTGAAGAATGCAGCCTGCATGATCATGTTGATACGGCCGCCCAGGCCAATGCTGGAAGCGATCTTCACAGCGTCAATGGTGTAGAATTGGATGTTGTTCACAGCCAGGTATTTCTTCAATTGACCAGGCAGTTCTTTTTCCAGTTCTTCGCCGCTCCACGGGCAGTTCAGCAGGAATACGCCGCCTTTTTTCAGGCCGTTGGCTACGTTGTAACGATGTACATAAGAAGGATTGTGTACAGCTACATAGTCAGCGAAGTTGATCAGGAACGGCATATGGATCGGAGTGTCGCCGAAACGCAGATGGGATACGGTGATACCGCCGGATTTCTTGGAGTCATAAGCGAAGTAGCCCTGAGCGTATTTGTCAGTCTTATCGCCGATGATCTTGATGGCCATCTTGTTGGCGCCAACGGTACCATCAGAACCCAGGCCCCAGAACTTGCAGGATACAGTGCCTTTCGGAGTGATATCCAGAGTCTTTTCTTTCGGCAGGGAGGTGTTGGTCACATCGTCAACGATACCAACGGTGAAGTGATCTTTCGGTTCAGCAGCTTTCAGGTTATCGAAGATAGCCAGAACGTCGCCAGGATAGAATTCCTTGGAACCCAGACCATAACGGCCGCCAACGATCAGAGGCCGGTCAGCCTTGTTGTAGTAGAGGTCACGGACATCCAGGTACAGAGGTTCGCCATTGGAACCCGGTTCCTTGGTACGGTCCATAACAGCAATGCGTTTTACGGTCTTAGGCATTGCTTCGAAGAAGTGTTTAGCGGAGAACGGACGATACAGGTGAACGTTCAGGACACCGACTTTTTCGCCCTGGCCTACCAGGATCTTTACAACTTCTTCAACGGTCTGTGCGCCGCTGCCCATGATGACAACCACGTTTTCTGCATCGGGAGCACCGGTGTAGTTGAACAGTTTGTAGTCACGGCCAGTCAGTTTGCTGATTTCTTTCATGTAGCCTTCAACGATTTCCGGCAGAGCCAGATAATATTTGTTGACGGCTTCACGGGTCTGGAAGTCAATATCCGGGTTTTGGTTGGTACCACGGATTACAGGATGATCCGGGTTCAGCGCATGTTCACGGAATTTTTTCAGTTCATCGTAGTCAACCAGTTTTTTCAGATCTTCATAGTCCAGCAGTTCGATCTTCTGGATTTCGTGAGAAGTACGGAACCCATCGAAGAAGTTCACGAAAGGCACATGGCCTTTGATGGCGGACAGATGAGCAACAGCAGTCAGGTCCATAACTTCCTGAACGCCGCTTTCTGCCAGCATGGCAAAACCGGTTTGACGGGTTGCCATCACGTCACTGTGGTCACCGAAGATGTTCAGAGAGCTGGTAGCAACGCAACGGGCAGCTACGTCGAAAACTGCGGGCAGCAGTTCACCAGCGATTTTGTACATGTTCGGGATCATCAGCAGCAAGCCCTGAGATGCAGTGTAAGTCGTGGTCAGAGCACCGGAAGCCAGGGAACCGTGCACAGCACCGGAAGCACCTGCTTCGGATTGCATTTCCATGATTTGTACCGGACGACCGAAAATGTTCTTCTTGCCATGAGAAGCCCATTCATCACTGACTTCTGCCATCGGAGAAGAAGGAGTGATCGGGTAGATCGCCGCAACTTCCGTGAACGCATAAGAAGTATATGCGGCCGCGGTGTTGCCATCCATTGTCTTCATTTTTTTCATTTTCAAAAGCCCCTCTTTCTAAGAGATACTGACTACGATAGTAAGACTTCCATAGTCCCCCTAGTCGCCTATCATTATATATCAAATTGAACAGAATCTCAAATAAATTTTTTCTTATTTGTAGACAATTTATTGTGAATTGTCTAACATATTTGCGAACCGCTGACAGACTGCTGTTTTTCAAAATCCTATTGCATTCTGCCGCGTTTTTTGTTAAAGTTGAAATACAAATCACTAGGGGCGCGCTCGCTGAGAGACCTGACGGTCGACCCTTTGAACCTGATTCGGCTAATACCGACGAAGGAAAGTGGTAGGTTTGTTTTCAAAACCGCTTTCCTAATTAATTATTAGGAAGCGGTTTTTTGCATGTGTAAAAGGAGGAATTTTTTCATTATGATGACCCAGAGACAAGCGGCATTGAAAGGAATCATTACGGACCAGATGGCGGCCGTAGCCAAACAGGAAGGTGTAACGCCGGAATTCATCCGGGATGGTATCGCCAAGGGCACCATCTGCATCCCTGCCAACATCAACCATAAGAACCTGGTTCCCCGGGGCGTAGGTGAAGGCCTGTCCACCAAGGTGAACGCCAACATCGGTACCTCTTCCGCTTTTCCGGATCCGGAACCGGAACTGAAAAAACTGCAGGCTGCCATCGACGCCGGCGCTGATGCCGTCATGGATCTTTCCACCGGCAACAACATCGATGCCTCCCGCCGGGCCACCATCGCACATTCTACCATCATGGTAGGGACCGTACCCATCTACCAGGCTACTGTACAGGCCATCAAGGCCCATGGCAAGGTTACGGAAATGGACAAGGACGACATCCTGGCCACTGTGGAAAAGCAGGCCAAGGACGGTGCCGACTTTATGACCATGCACTGCGGCCTGACCCGCCAGTGCCTGCACAACCTGATCAACGAAGGCCGTGTCATGGACATCGTCAGCCGGGGCGGTTCCTTCATCTCCGGATGGATGCTGCACAACGGCAAGGAAAACCCCTTCTATGAATTCTATGATGAAATCGTAGACATCTGCGCCAAGTACGATGTGACCATCAGCCTGGGCGACGGCTGCCGGCCCGGCTGCCTGGCCGATGCCACTGACCGGACCCAGATCCAGGAACTGCTGAACCTGGGCGAACTGACCCAGCGGGCCTGGGCCAAAGGTGTACAGGTCATGGTAGAAGGCCCCGGCCACGTACCCTACAACCAGATTGCCACCAACATGCAGCTGCAGAAACGGCTCTGCCACGGTGCTCCCTTCTATGTGCTGGGGCCCCTGGTCACCGATATCGCTCCTGGCTATGACCATATCACTTCCGCCATCGGCGGTACCCTGGCTGCCGTCTCCGGTGCCAACTTCCTGTGCTACGTGACTCCTGCCGAACACCTGGGCCTGCCCGACATCGACGATGTGAAGGAAGGCGTCATCTCTGCCCGGATCGCCGGTCATGCTGCCGACGTGGCCAAGGGTCTCCCCTCTGCCGTTGCTCAGGACCTGGCCATGGCCAAAGCCCGGAAAGTGCTGGATTGGGAAAAACAGCTGAACCTGGCCATCGATCCTGAAAGAGCCCGTCAGATCCGTGCCGCCAAGAACAAGAGCAGCGAAGAATACTGCTCCATGTGCGGCGACTACTGTGCTGTAAAGATCATGAACGAGTACATGGACGAAGTCAAGGCAAAAAAGAATAATCAGTAAAAAGAAGGGGGTGCCTGGCCGGCATCCCCTTCTTAGTGGTTAAAAAAGAAAAGAGGTGGTGTGAATGATTTTTTTCACACCACCTCTTTTGCTTTTCCTTTAGATTTGGCCAAGAGCCCTTAAAATCGCTTCGGCAATGACGGCAGAACCCAGGTAGGTACCTACGAAGATTACACAGGCCAGGACCACGATCCTCCAGCCGGTCTTCTTGAAGGCATCCATTTCCTTACCGATGGAAATACCGGCGTAAGCCAGGATGGGCGTACACAGAGACAGGAAGCCGACTTTTTTCATATACATATTGACGACTTCCGAACCGGGGAACCCGGGGAAAGTCAGGATGCAGCCCAATGTAGTGATATAAGCCACCGCCGGGATCTTTCCGGGGATGACCCGGGCAGCGATGATGCCGGCCAGGGAAATCAGGATCAGGATGACCATGCCGGGCACAGCCTCCAGAAAGGGGATGTTGCTGGACAGGGCATTGGCCACCAGAGAAAGGATGGCGGTGATCACCAGGATCAGCGTTGTTTCAGGCAATGTATAGCTTTTCATTTTCCTTCCTCCTCCTTGGTCAGCACATGGCCGTATTTAATGATGCAGCATTTCTTATAGAGCCATTCCGTCAATGGCAGGGCCAGGAACACAGCCATATACACCCCGTCCAGACCGGACAGCATGTTGGAAGCGGTAGCGAAAGCTGCCATCTGATCAGCCATTTCCGGATACATGACAGTCAGAGTCCCCAGGGAAGCGGACATCATGCTGGCGCTCCCCACCCCGGAAGCCATGGCCAGAGAATAGGGATGGAAGATCTTCAGGGCTGCCAGGAAGGAAGCCATGATGCCGAAGAACACGGTGCCGCACACGGTACCGGCAATGTACACGCTCATGACACCCCGGCCTTCCGGGCTGTCCAGGCCATACCGTTCGCCGATCAGGGCCACATTGGGTTCACGGGCGATAGAATGGCCCGCACCGATGGTCTCCCGTTTCAGTCCGAAAGCTACGGCCAGGGGAACGCCCAGGAACACCGTGCCCAGGTTGCCGAATTCCTGCAGGACCAGGGCCGGGCTGGCACTGATGATCTTGGGCAGGGTGGGTCCCACCATCGTGCCGTACCGGGCCATGAGCAGCATCAGCGTGACGCCCACCAAGGAACCGGCATCTTCCATTTCTTTCTGTTTCGTAATCTTAAAGAAGTTGGGAGTGGTCAGGATACCCAGGATCAGGGCGTACAGCATGGGGACGAAAACCACTTTCCCCGGTCCCAGATTGAAGGATTTCGTTCCGATCAGTTCAGCGATGACCACCAGGGCCATGGCCGTGATATGCAGTTTCCAGTTAATCATGGCTCCTCCTCGTTAAAATAACCGTCCAGCTTGGCGATATACTGCTCCTTGGTCAGGGCTGGTTTGAATTCTTTCAGGATGCCCTCTGCTTCTTTGGCGTCATCGCTGAGCAGGTCGATGATCATACCGGCAAAGGCTTTGCCCGGCATCAGAGCGGCGGACTTGAAATCCACCACCTTGAAATCAGGGCCATGGAGCAAACCGTCCACGCCGCCGATGAAGGGATGGATGGCAGGCATCAGATGGGATACATCCCCCATGTCCGTAGAAGCACTGAAGTGGCCTGCATCGGTGATCTTCACGCCGGGGAAGGCATCCCTGGCATTGGCCACGAACAGGTCGTTCATTTCTCTGTTGCAGATGAGCGGCAGTTCCCCGGGCAGGGTATCGATGTTCACCTTGGCACCGATGGCCATACCGCCGGCTTTCAGGGCCGCATCCACCTTGGCGTTGGTACTGTCGATGGCTTCCATGGTCTTGGCCCGTACATAGGTTTCGATCCGCACGTCATCCGGTACGTTGTTCACCAGATCGCCGCCCTTGGTGATAATGGGATGGACCCGGACGGAATCCTGGTCCCGGAAGGTTTCCCTCAGGGCATTGATGCCCATGATTCCCAGCATGGCGGCATTCAGTGCGTTGATGCCCTGATCCGGAGCATCAGCCGCATGGGCGCTCTTCCCTACATACTGGATGGTCTTGCCGATGAACCCGTTGCTGCTGGAGCCCACAGCCACCAGCGGTTCCGGAGACTTTTTCCGGGAATGGATCATCATGGCCATATCGATGTCATCGAATTCCCCTTCGTAGATCAGCTCGCTCTTGCCGCACAGGAAATGGAGCTTGCCCTCTTTGCGCAGCTTTTTCCGGTAAGCCAGCTGGATGTATTCTTCCGCCGGCACCCCGAAAAACACCACGTTGCCGCACAGTTCCTTCATCACACCGGTCTTGGCCAGACCGTAGGCAGCTGCCAGCATGGAAGACTGCTGCATATGGTGGCCGCAGGCGTGGGCTGCGCCCGTATCCGGGTCTGCTTTGGGATGATCCGGACAGCCGATGGCATCCAGTTCGCCCAGCACAGCCACGGTAGGACCGGGTTTGCCGCCCTTTAATATGCCCTTCACGGCAGTGATGGCCATGCCCTTGCGATAGGGAATCCCCAGTTTGTCGAACTGGGCCGCCAGTTTTTCAGAAGTCTTGAATTCCTTGAAACCATATTCCGGTTCCGAAGCCACATCCTCCGCATAAGCCCGCAGTTCAGGCTCCGATGCATCGATCATGGCAAATACTTTTTGTTTCAGTTCTTCTTTATCCGTGATGACCACTCCCCTAAGTAAAAATTTATGTACGCTCTCATCATACTCTTATTTCACATTTTTATCAACAATTTGTTTTTATTTTTTCATATGAACGATAAATTGTTGCATTATGTGGAAAAAGAAAGGGGCTGTCGCATCGTACAGTCCCTTTGCTCCTGTCCATAGCCAATGGCTTTCTTTCCTTATTTTTCAATCAGCAGCACACTCAGATCATTCACATTGGTCCCAGTGGCGCCGGTGATGAGCAGGCCCCCCGTCTTTTCCAGGGCATGATAGGCATCGTTCTGATCCAGCACGTCAGAGATCCCCACGCCCATTTTGGCCAGATTCTCCTTCGTGGTCCCGTCGGCAAAGCCTCCGGCCGCATCCGTGGGTCCATCGGTGCCGTCACTGCCAAAGGAAAATACGGCCGCATTCTTCAGCCCGGCAATGCCGTCAGCCGCCGCCAGGGCGATTTCCTGGTTCCGTCCGCCCTTGCCCCGGCCGTGGAGGTGCACCACCGTTTCGCCGCCGGCCAGTACGGCCAGCTTCCTGCCGCTGTGGGCATACTGCCGCCCAATGGCCGCCAGGAAATTCCCGGCTTCCTTGGCCTGGCAGTTCAGGCTGGTGGTCAGGAGCATCGTTTCATAGCCCATGCTTTCTGCCGCCTTCTGCCCGGCTGCCGCCAGTTCCGTCACGCTGCCTGTGATCACAGTTTCCACATTCTCCAGCTGCTTCGGAGTTTCCTCCCGCAGGGCTTTTTCCGCATCCTCCGGCAGCATGATCTTGTATTTGCGGATGACTTCCAAAGCTTCCTCACAGGTGGAGGAGTCCGGATAAGCCGGTCCGGAGGCGATCATATCCAGCGGGTCACCGATGATATCGCTGAGGACGATGGCATAGACTTTGGCCGGAGCGCACAGTTTGGCGAACTTGCCGCCCTTCACGCTGCTCAGACGTTTCCGCACTGTATTCATGGACACGATGTCTGCCCCGCTGGCAAGCAGATCCGATGTGATGCTCTGGAGTTCCTTCAGAGAAATCAGCGGCTTTTCGAACAGAGCGGAACCGCCGCCGCTGATCAGAAACAGTACTGTATCATCGGCTCCCAGATCTTTCACCAGGTCGATGGCCCGCTGGGTAGCTTTTAGAGAGTTCTCGTCAGGCACAGGGTGCCCGGCTTCCCAGATTTCCAGAGGTGCCAGTTCCCCTTTGCTGTGCCCGTATTTCGTGATCACGATGCCTGCCGAAATCCGGCCGTCCAGGATGCCCACAGCCGTCCTGGCCATTTGCCAGGCTGCCTTGCCGATAGCCACCACCACGATCTTCCCCTTGCCGAATTCCTTATGTTCCAATGCCTTGGCTACAGCCGCGTCCGGCAGTGAAGCCTGGATAGCGCTGTGCATGATTGTTTCCGCATCTGTGCGTAAAGACATTCCCATTTCCCCCTCAAACGAATTTACAAACTTGTTTTATTATACCATATTCTTGCACCCCCTGTAGCAGGAATGGTACAATGGAAACCAGCAAAAAGACGGAAACCAGCTGATGCTGGCTGAAGAATAAAGGAGTATTTCCCATGACCCTCTACAATGATTTTCTGGCCTGGCTGCCGGCTCTGTCCATCCTGGCCGTTACTATCCTGTTCTATATCGGGTTCCGGATCGTCAGCATCCGGATGATCCGGTTCATCCTAGATAAGCTGCCCTTTGACGCAGACGAGGACATTGCCGCGGCCCTGTACCGCCCCGGCCGTATGGCCATCGTGGTATTCGGCGGCTACACGGCCCTGGCCAGTTCGCCTCTTGAGCGTCTGGTTGCCACTGCTTTCGTCTCCAACCTGATGGCATCCTGCCTGGTGATTGCCTTCTACTGGATCCTGTACAACTTCAGCTCCACCACCAACGTGATCTTCAACCATTTCTTCACCAAAGCCGGCAGGAAACTGGATCCGGCCATCGGCAGCCTGTTCTCCTCCTTTTTCCACGCCCTGATCATCTTCTTCGCCGTAGCCACAGTACTCAGTACCTGGGGATTCAACATCAGCGGGTTCATTGCCGGTCTGTCCATCGGCGGCCTGGCTGTTTCCCTGGCGGCCAAGGATTCCCTGGCCAACATCTTCGCCTGTCTGGTGATCCTCATGGATCAGCCCTTCCACGTGGGCGACTGGATCATCTGCAACAACATCGAAGGCATCGTTGAATCCATCTCCTTCCGCAGCACCAACGTGCGGACCTTTACCCAGGCCCTGGTGTACATCCCCAATTCCCTGATTATCAGCACCCCCATCCAGAATTTCACCAACCGGGATATGCGGCGGCTGGAAATGACACTGGGGGTCACCTATGACGCCACCCGGCAGCAGCTGCAGGCCCTGGTGGAAAAGATCACCGCCTATCTGAAGGCCGATCCGGACATCCTGGATGACGGCATCACGGTGGCCTTCGCCAACATGGGCGCCAGCAGCCTCGACATCAGCATCGTGTGCTACTGCCGGCACACCAGCTATGACAAATACATGAAAAGCAAGGAAAAGATCAATCTGGAACTGCTGAAGCTGCTGGAAGAAACAGGCACCAGCGCCGCCTACCCCAGCACCAGCGTATATATCGAAAAAACGGGAGCGTGAAAATCACACTCCCGTTTTTGGGTTACAGACAATGAGCCAGAAGAAACCGGCTGAACGCCGGCATTGGATGAGATTCAGATTCCCAGTTTATGGATCAGATTGACCATATATTGTGTCGTCTTATCGAAATCTTCGTCCACAGGAATGGCATAGTCACAATATTTCAGGTACAGGGGCATCCGTTCCTTATATAATTGGGTCAGCCGGTCTTCTGCAGAATTCAGCAGGGGCCGGCTGGTTTTGTCCACACACCCGGCAATGGCTGCCAGTTCCCGGTTCAGAAAGAAGATCTTCCCTGTTTCCTGCAGGCATGCTATGTTCTCCGGGCGCTTCACCACTCCGCCCCCGCAGGAGATGATGATGCCGTCCCTGGCAGCCAGGGTGCGGATGGCTTCCGTTTCTGCACTCCGGAACACATCCTCCCCTTCCTGGAACAGGCTCTTGATGGTGCGCCCGGTCTGCTGTTCCACCACATCATCCGCATCGATGACGGGCCGGCCCAGTACCTCGCTGAGTTTCTTCCCGATGGTGGTCTTCCCTGCCCCGGGCATGCCGATGAGTACAATATTAGCCATGGAATGAATCCTCCAGTTGTTTCATGATTTCCGGGATCAGCTCCGGATCCAGTTCTTTCTGCTGCCAGATTTCTTCCGAGGCCACAGCCTGGGCCACCAGCATGTACAGCCCGTTGCAGGTTTTCGCCCCGCTTTTCCGGGCATCGGCCAGGAACTGGGTCTCCCTGGGATTGTAGATGATGTCCACCGCCGCTTCGCAGCCCGCCGTAAAAGCCGCTGGTACCGGGCTCACCCCCACTTTGGGGAACATACCCACCGGCGTGGTGTTGATGATCACCTGGCTGCCGGGTTCCGCATCGGCATAGAGCCGCACCTGGGCATCCGGACGCTGGGCCAGGAAGTGCCGCAGGCTCTCGTTCGCCTGTTCCGGGTGCCGGGACAAAATCTGGATGGTCTTCGCCTTCCGGTCGGTTACCACCTGAAGTACGGCCTTGGCCGCTCCTCCGTTGCCCAGCACAGTCACGGTCTTCCCGTCAAGGGAAATCCCCGCCGCCTGGAGCATCCGGTCGAAGCCCAGATAGTCCGTATTGTAGCCCTTCACTCCTTCCGGCGTGAAAAACAGGGTATTCACTGCCCCGATTTTTTCTGCCTCCGGTGCGACGCTTTTCAAATAGGGGATTACTTTTTCTTTATAGGGGATGGTCACATTGCTGCCTGTGAGCCCCTCTCCGTTTTCCTGGATAAAAGCTGCCACCTGGTCCGGTTCCCGTTCCAGCAGGGTATAAATGTCCCCCCTGCCCAGGGTCCGGAAAATGGCTTCATGGATCTGGGGCGACAGGCTGTGCCCCAGGACCCGTCCTAACAATCCGAATTTCATGATCTGGCTTCCTTTCCATGGTCGGCCCGGTAGTTCCCCAGGATCTTGCATTCCGTAGTATCTTCCGGCAGATCGACCAGTGCCTTCTGCACGGGTTCATCCGTCAGATGGCCGGTAATGTCTATATGAAAATAATATTCCCAGGGCTGGCCGGGGATGGGCCGGGATTCGATGTTGGTCATGTTGATCTGGTACCGGGCGAAATGGGACAGCACCCGGTACAGGGATCCGGGCTGATGCTTCAAACTGACGATCAAGGTAATCTTGTCCGCATCCGGGGCCAGTTCCTGCTGCCGGCTGATGATGATGAACCGGGTGTAATTGCTCTGATTGGTATTGATGCCCCGGGCCAGGATGGCCAGACCATATTGCTCCGCCGCCTGGGCTCCGGCTACAGCCGCTTTGTGGAGTTCCTTCTTTTCAGCCACCATTTCCGCAGCCTTAGCCGTATTGTAATAATTGAACTGCCGCATGGCCGGATGCTTCTTAAAGAAATCCCGGCACTGGGAAAAGCCCTGGGGATGAGAGTACACTTCCGTGATATCCTCCATTTTCGCCCCGGGCAGGCCCAGCAGGCAGTGTTCCACCTTCACGATTTTCTCACCCACGATAAAGGCTCCGTACCGGCGCACATGGTCGTACACCTCGGTGATGCCCCCGGTGGAGGAGTTCTCGATGGGCAGCACGCCATACCGGACCGTACCGTCCATGACCGCCGCCACCACATCTTCAAAGATCATGAAGTTCTGAGCCCGGACCAATTTTCCCTCGAAATACTGCTGCAGTGCCAGGTGGCTGTAAGCCCCCGGCACCCCCTGATACCCTACGGGGATGATTTCCTGTGTCATATGCCTACCCCCGTTCCGCCATATAGAACAGATCCAGCAGGGTCCAGGCCGTCACAGCCTCCACCACCGGGATGGCCCGGGGCAGGATGCAGGGATCATGCCGGCCAGTGACTTCCAGGGTGGTATCTTCATGGGTCACCACGTTCACCGTATGCTGGGTCTTGCCGATAGAAGGCGTGGGCTTGATCACCAGGGTGAACACCAGGGGCATGCCGTTGGTGATGCCGCCGGTAACGCCGCCGTTGTGGTTGGTAGTACACACCACGTTCCCATCCCGGTACTCCATGGGGTCGTTGGCTTCACTGCCCTGCATCCCAGCCAGACCGAAGCCGTCTCCAAAGGCGATTCCCTTTACCGCCGGCACAGAGAACAGGGCATGGCTCAGCCGGCTTTCCACAGAGTCGAAATAAGGTTCGCCCAGCCCTGCAGGAAGACCGATGGCCATACATTCGATCAGTCCGCCCACGGAATCCTTTTCCTTCTGGGCATCCGTCACCGCCCGGGCCATTTCGTCCCGCACTTCCGGATCGAGCACCGGCAGGGTCTGTTCCGCCATGGAACGCAGGGTCTCAGCAGTTTCTCCCAGAGGATCGAACCGCTTGTCCCTGATGGCGGCCAGCGCTGCCACATGGGCTCCCACTGTTACGCCTTTTTCCGCCAGCAACTGCTTGGCCACAGCTCCGGCAAATACCAGAGGTGCCGTAAGGCGGCCGGAAAAACTGCCGCCGCCCCGGTAATCGTTGCAGCCATGGAATTTTACATAGCCCGGATAATCCCCATGGCCCGGCCGCATGATTTCCTTCATCTTGTTGTAATCTCTGGAATGGGCATTGGTGTTCACGATCCGGGCGCACAGGGCCATACCCGTGGTCTTCCCGTTGAAGAACCCGCTTTCGATGGTGAAGCTGTCCGTTTCCTTCCGGGGTGTGGCCAGTTTGCTGCTGCCCGGTGCCCGCCGTTTCATTTCTTTCTCGATGGCCGCCAGATCCAGCTCCACGCCGGCCGGCAGTCCGTCCATGACCACTCCGATGGAGGACCCATGGGATTCTCCGAATATGGTCAGCTTGATCCGCTCACCCATTACACTGCTCATACTGTCCTCCTAAGGTCTTGAAATCCTGCCAGAATTCCGGATAGGATTTGGAAACACATTCGGCGCCCACCAGGGTCAAAGGCTCCCGGCACTGGATGCTGGCCACTGCCAGGCTCATGGCAATGCGATGATCATTCCAGCAGTCCACGATGCCCCCGTTCAGCTCTTCCACCCCGTCGATGGAAAGACCGTCCGGTTTTTCTGTGATACGGGCCCCCAGCTTATTCAGCTCGGTGGTCATGGCCTTCAGACGGTCACATTCCTTCAGCCGCAGCCGTTCCGCATGGATGATCTCCGTGTGGCCCTGGCTGAGCGCCGCTGCCACGGTAAGCACCGGAATGATGTCCGGGCAGTCCGCCGCATCGATGGTGGTACCCAGGGAAATGGCCGGGCGGCTTATGAGGGCGCCTTTCTCGAAGACTACCTGACCGCCCATCCGCTGCAGGATGGGAATGATGGCCTTATCCCCCTGGAGGGAATCAGGATCCATGCCCAGAAGGCCGATGCTCCGGCCCAGCATGCCTGCCGTCAGCCAGAACGCCGCCTGGGAGTAATCTCCTTCCACGGCCCCGGTACGGGGCTGGTACTGCTGATTCCCGGGAATCATATATTTGCGGAAATCTTCATGCTCGATGGTGATGCCGTACTTCTGCAGGGCGGACAGGGTCAGAGCGATATAGCTCTGGCTTTCCAGCCTGCCGGTGATTTCCAGGGTGGAATCCCCCGGCAGCAGGGGCAGGGCAAACAGCAGACCGCTGATGAACTGGCTGCTCACATCCCCCGGCAGGGTAAAATGGCCGGGTTGCAGCGGACCCTGCACCACCAGAGGGAAATTCTCCTCCATGCCGCCCTTCTGGAACGCCAGGCCCTGTTTTTCAAAGATGGCTTCGTAGGGATCCAGGGGCCGGCTGCCCAGTTTGCCGGAACCGGTAAAGGTGAATCTCTCTCCGCTGAGGGCTGCCAGCGGAATCAGGAAACGCAGAGTGGACCCGGATTCTCCACAGTCCAGCAGGCTGCCTGTCTGACGGGGCCGTCCGCCTTCTACCACAAAGCCGGTCCGCCCCCCTTCCTCTTCCAGAGGGCTGATCAGGGCGCCCAGCTGGCGCAGGCATTCACAGGTAGCCAGGATATCCCTGCTGACACTTACCTGTTCCACCTGGCTCCTGCCCTGAGCCAGAGCGGCGCAGATCAGGTCCCGGTGCCCCATGCTCTTGGAGGAGGGGACCCGGATCGTTCCTGTGAGAGAAGCCGGTTCAATGCGTAACGTAGTCATGCTTTCATCCTTTCACATAGGGTTCCAGATCAGCGAAGGCCACTTTTTTCAGCAGGCTCTTCCCGATTTCCGGTACGATCACCAGGGTAATCTGGCTGCCTCTTTTCTTCTTGTCCATCTGGATGCCTTCCAAAACGGCGGCATCGGGAATGGGATCTTCCGTTGGGATGTGATACCGTGCCAGCAGGCGCTGGATGCGTTCCGCCGTCCCCGGCTTCGTCAGCCCCAGTTTTTCCGTATTCCGGGTCAGGCGCACCATGCCGATGGCCACCCCTTCCCCGTGGGTATATTTTTCATAATGATAGTACCGTTCCACCGCATGGCCGATGGTGTGGCCAAAATTCAGGACCATCCGGGCACCTACATCCCGTTCGTCCTCCTCCACCACCTTGACCTTCAGCCGGCAGCAGGCAGCACTGATCTCCGTCACATGCTGGAGGATGTCCTCATCGCTGCTCCACTGCTCCAGGGCTGCGAACAGCTCAGGATCCCCGAAGGCGGCACACTTGATCACTTCCGCCAGCCCGTCATGGAGATAGCGGGGATCCAGGGTGCGCAGCAGGTCCGGATCCATGAGCACGCCTTTGGGCTGGTAAAAAGCACCCACCAGGTTCTTGCCTTCGGGCAGGTCCACAGCCACTTTGCCGCCCACGCTGCTGTCGATCTGGGCCAGCAGGGTAGTGGGCACCTGGATGAAGGCCACACCCCGCAGAAAGCTGGCCGCCACGAAACCGCCCAGATCTCCGGGCACGCCGCCTCCCAGGGTAATCACCAGGTCGCTGCGGGTCATGCCGAAATCGGCACAGGCCCGTACCAGGCGGGTGAAGGTCTCCAGATTCTTGTGATCCTCCCCGGCTGCCATCACCAGCCGGCGCACCGTAAACCCCTGGGTTTCCAGTTGCTGCTGGAGTTTTTCCCCATACAGGGCATCCACGGTATGGTCCGTGATGATGGCCGCTTTTTCAGCCCTGGACAGCGCCCGGATTTTTTTGCCCATCTCCGGAAAGGAATGGACCGCAATTTCGATATCGTAGGATTTCTTCCCCAGATCAACGAAGATTTTTTCCATAGAACATGTCCCTCCTTTTCTTTTTCGCCTGGTCCATCATGCGCACCAGTTCATCTGCATCTTCCTGCTGGAGAGCACTCTTCCACTTCTCCAGCTGCTGTTCCATTTTGTTGATTTCTCCGATTACCGGTCCCTTGTTCAGCAGGAACAGGTCGCTCCACAGGGCGGCATTGATGTCCGCAACCCGGGTGGCATCCCGGAAGGAACCGGCCACGAAATACTTGGTATTCTCCTGCATGGAATCGCTGTTGATCAGGGACACCGCCAGCACATGGGGCAGGTCGCTGGTGTAGGCGATGATGCTGTCGTGTTCTTCCACGGTCAGCTCCACCACCCGGGCACAGCCCAGCTCATAGGCCATATCCCGCAGCCACTGTTCATGCTCCGGCTTGTTGTTTTCCCGTTTGATCAGGATGAAATTGGCCCCCTGGAAGATCTGGGAAGTACTCTGGCTGTAGCCCTTGCCTTCCCGGCCTGCCATGGGATGGGTGGGCACAAAGTCCATGTCCGGTCCCAGCAGGGCATCGATTGCATCGGGGGTAGAACCCTTGATGCCCATGACATCCGTCAGCAGTACATCCGGCCTGAAATACTGCCGGTTGTCCTTTACAAAGGGCACAAAGGCACTGGGGTACATGCAGCAGATGATCACATCCGCCTCCCGGAGCAGTTCCGGCTTGTCGTCGGCCAGCTCATCCACATACCCTTCATCTTTCGCCATCAGAGAAACGATGTGATTCTGATCCAGCCCGATCACCCGCTTCACTTTCTGGGCTTTCAGGGCTTTGGCATAGGAACCGCCGATCAGCCCCAGTCCGATGACGGCAACAACGGTATCCTGCAGTTTTTTCATTATAATTCCCTTCCTACGGCCGGAGCCAGTACTTTCAGTTCCCTCATCAGCTTGGCGAATTCCGGCAGGGACAGGCTCTGTGCCCCGTCGCACCAGGCGTGCTTGGGATCGTTGTGGGTTTCGATGATCAGGCCGTCAGCCCCGGCAGCGATGGCCGCCTTGCTCATGGTGGGTACCATCCAGGCCTTGCCCGTAGCATGGCTGGGGTCTACAATCACCGGCAGATGGCTCAGCCGTTTCACGGCCTGTACCGCGGACAGGTCCAGGGTATTCCGGGTATAGGTCTCGAAAGTACGGATACCCCGTTCACACAGGATGACGTTCTCATTGCCCTCGGACATGATGTATTCCGCACTCATAAGCCATTCTTCGATGGTGGCAGACATGCCCCGCTTCAGCAGGATGGGCTTTTTCAGCTTGCCCAGTTCCTTCAGCAGGGTGAAATTCTGCATGTTCCGTGCCCCCACCTGGATCAGATCCACCTTTTCCACGAATTCATCGATTTTGTCAGCACTCATGATTTCCGTCACGATGGGCAGATGGTTTGCTGTGCCGGCCTTGCGGATCATATCCAGGCCCTTGTCACCAAGCCCCTGGAAAGAGTACGGAGACGTACGGGGTTTAAAGGCCCCGCCCCGGAGCATACCGGCACCGCTGGCTTTCACGGAAGCGGCAATGGTATCCATCTGCTCCTGACCTTCCACAGAGCAGGGGCCGGCAATGATTGCCAGTTTCCTGCCCCCCACCTTCACGCCGTTAACGTCGATGATGGAATCATCGGGATGAAACATCCGGTTGGCCCGTTTGAAGGGTTCCTGCACCCGCATGGCCTTTTCCACCCATTCGTTGACCATGAAATCTTCCGGATCCAGTACACTGGTATCCCCTACAATGCCCAGTACTTCCTGGTTTTCACCGATGCTGTCGTGGATGGTGAAACCTCTGGCTTCCAGGCTCTTCTTCAGTTTTTCGCTTTCTTCTCTGGGCGCACCCTTCTTCATTACAACGATCATGTTCGTTTCCTCCCGTTCTTCTCTTCTTTCCTGCTTTTGTTTTCCTACTTTCCTACCTTGCTTCTCCTGCACAAATCAAAACTACCCGTATAACGGGTAGTTTGCTCTGCGGCTATAAGCCGCGTTACCTGCCTCGGCCTTAAGGCCCTAGATTTAAAGGCTACCAACCGCACTACATTTCCTGGCAGCCCCTCACTCGAGGGGCTTAT
>NZ_JBNMIU010000044.1:0-20582 GCF_050873445.1 Acidaminococcus sp.
CCGCGCATGTGATTGGATGGTTGGGGGGCCTTCTGATAGACAATTACCAGATGTCCATTTTGAAGGTACCAGAATTGTTGAACTGTCTAAAACAGGGGGTTCTACTTTTAGAAACTGTCCTTGACAAGGGGTACGGTTTACTCCGCCGTTGTCGTTCCATGCTTTCCTCCTTGTCAGAACTTACCCCCGCCGCCTCCGTGGTCGTCATCTCTGTCGTCCACTGCAGAAGATTCGTTTTTGCTCTTTTCCTGCCGGGTCACGTTCATATACAGATAGGTATCCCGGCTGTTCTCCAGCTGGAAGCTGTCCCGATCCAGGTACACCCCGGCCTCCAGAGCCGGAAGCACATTGTTCATCTGCCCGATGAGGATCCGGCGCACCAGGAATCCGATGCCTAGGGACACCGCCGCCGCAATGGCCAGAGCCAGGGGATTGAACCGGTCTGCCGGGTCAAAGGGTTTCCCCTCCTTCTGGTAATAAGCCAGCAGTTCGTCCGAGCCTTTGGCGAACTGGTCGAAAGCTTCCGGATAGTGGTTCTTTTTCAGGTCCGGCAGAAATTTTTCGCTGAGCGCTTTAATGCCGGCTTTATCCGTAATCATTTTCCGCATGCCATTATCAGTAGAAATGTACCAGTCCCGCTCTTTCAGGGACAGGAGCAGTACCATATTCCCTTTACTGTTGCTGTCCTTGATCTTGTCCAGCACGGCATTCGCGAATTGCCCGGCTTTAACGCCTCCGGTGCTTTTCACCGTCACCACCGCCAGCCGAACCTGATATTTTCGGTTCACTTGATCCAGGGACTGCTGGAGCGTCTTTACTTCCTGAGGCCGCAGGAGACCTGCCTGGTCCGACACCAGGGCCGGGGCTGCCGAGCCGGAAACGGCTAAGCCCACCAGGAAGACCAGCAGAGCCAGGATGCGCAGTAATTTCTTCATAATGACCTCCTTACGTCAGGAACAGCTTTGCCACAAAGTACAGCGCCGGTGTGAGGATGGCCGTCACAGCCCCCATGTACAGCAGGGATTTCTGGTTGTCATAAGGCAAGGTTCCTACCATCTTCCCCGTCTGTCCGTTCATTATGAAGGTATAGGGTTTGTCCTGGTACCGGGTGGTCAGGATCCATACCGGAGCCAGGGCATAGGCCACGTGGTCATCCTCCTTTTGGATGTAGCTGTCCTGCAGACTGCATCGGTCGTAGCCGGTGACGGTGCCCTGAAGCACCTCCAGGGCAGACCGGTTCACCCGCTCATCGGCTCGGGGCACGGAGGCTTCTGCATCTACATCGTATTTGTCCGCCAGGAACCCGGTCAGGTAGGCCGGACTAAAGGGGACCATTTCCTCATAATTGAAGGGTTCGATGCTCTCCATATAGGTATCGTCCATTTTACTGGAGCCGTCCACAGGAATCTTGTGAAAAGTCATCCGGCCGCTCCGTAGGCACTGGAACACCCGGGTCTCAGTAACGATTTCATCACTGGTCTCAAAGACCGTATCTTCCTCACCCTTGAATTCCCCGTCCGCATATACGGCCGAATCGAACAGCCAGAAGGGAACATACATGGGCTGGATGGCCTCCACCCGATTGTTGGCGGTAAAGGCCGCCGGCAGCAACCGTTTGCCCTTGTAGAATTCTTTCAGTGCTGCCACTGCTTCCTCTTTGGTCTTCTTGAAGGGGATCACAAAATCCGGTTTCAGCATCCCTTCGAACCGGTTGGGCAGCATAGTAGGATTGCCACAGTAGCAGCATTCGGTGGCCATGGTATTTTCGTCGCTGACGATTTCCGCTCCGCAGGTGGAGCAGGTGAAGGCCTTCAGCTGGGCCGCTTCCTCCGACCCCCATTCCCGGCCTGCCTCCCCTGTATTCCAGCGAATCTCCTTTGCTTCCTGGGCAGCTGCCGCCCGTTCCTGTTTCCGGGCGAACAGCGCTTCCATCGTTGCCACATCCAGTTCCGTATCACAGTAGGGGCAGACAATCTTGGCGGAACCCGGTGCAAATTCCAGCGGACCGCCGCAGTTAGGACATTGATAAGCAACCGAGGTATCGGTCATGATAGTTCACCTCCCGTTTCAGATCTTGTCGCTGTCGTCAAAAGGATCTCCGCACTGGGGACAGAATTTGGGGGGATGGTGGGGATCCGGCGGCTGCCAGCCGCATTTGTCACAGCGGTACAGAGGGACATCCTCCGGCTTCCTGGCTCCACAGTTCATACAGAATTTTCCCTGGTTCACCGTTTTGCAGCCCGGGCAGGTCCAGCCGTCCGACGTTTCCGGTTTGGGTTTGCCGCAGGCCCCGCAAAATTTCCCGGTATTCCCTTTCTGGCCGCAGCTGCAGTCCCAGGAATTTCCTGCCGGTTTGGAAACAGGTTCCTGTTTCCCGCAGCCCATGCAGAATTTTCCGGTATTTCCTTTTTGCCCGCAGGCACAATCCCAGGTATCCGCTGCCGATGTCTGGGCCGCCTGTACCTGAGCTGCCTGCTGAGCCTGGGTCTGGGCCGCCATAGTCTGGTACATACCGGAACCGGCGCTGCCTGCCATATTCATGCCCATGAATCCGAAGGCCGCACCACTGCCGCTTTCATTAGACGCAGCCATCCGCATAGCGTCGCTGGTAGCATCCGCCATGGTCCCCATGGCGATGTTGGGATTGCTGCCCAGGGTCATGCCCATCTGGATTTTCTGGATCTTTTCTTCATCTGCTTCGTTGGCCTTGATGTTGTTGATGCCGAAAGAAACGATCTCGATACCCCGGAGCTCTGACCACTTCTTGGACAGCACTTCGTTCAGTGCCTCCGCCAGTTCAAAGGTATGGGCCAGGATTTCCGTATAGTCGATGCGCTGGGCACTAAGCCTGGCAAAAGCCGGCTGCAGGGCCATGAGCAGTTCGCTTTTCAACTGCCCGTCCAGGATACTCCGCTCGTATACATCGTAGTCATTGCCGGCTACATTGGTATAGAACAGCAGAGGATCCACAATCCGGTAACTGTATTCCCCGAAACACCTAAGACGGACGGTCAGTACCTGTCCGGTGGTATCATCCTTCACCTTGAAGGGGATTTCGCTGGGAGTACCGTATTTATTGCCGATCAATTCCTTGGTATTGAAATAGTACACCCGCTGGTCCTTCCCCGTATCCCCGCCGAAGGTGAACCGTTTGCCGATCTGCTGGAATACATTCTTCACGTTCTCCTTCAAGTCCCCGGTAAACACCGAAGGCTCTGTGGAGCGGTCATAGGTAAACTCTCCCGGTTCCGCACAGAAATCCACGATTTTCCCCGATTCCACGATGATCATGCACTGTCCGCTGTTCACAGCGATCCGGGAACCGTTGGAGATGATATTATCCTCGCCGCTGGTGTTGGAACTGCGCCCGCTGGTCCGTTTCTGTCCTTTCATCATCAGGATGTCCGGAGCCATCTGGCAATAGAAGAACTCCTTCCATTGATCCGCCAGTACACCGCCTGCTGCGCCCATTGCCGCTTTGATCAGTCCCATGGTATACCTTCCTTTCTCTTTGACTGCGGTTCTTTTCTTTCCCCGCATGATTCGATGTTTGCTTCTGGCCAGACCAGCTGCCCCACCTTGGTGCTGCAGCTGTCCATTTGGAGGTTTTCATCTAAATCCTCATTTTTCTCTATATCTATCATACAGAAAATTATGATAAAATGGACTGTGCTTTCATACAGGTTTTTGAAAAATCGTTGGTTTTCTGAACTGTTATGGATTGGAGGTCCCTATGGTCTTATTTCCCCTTTTCTGTCTCCTGTGCCTGGCAACGGCCGCTCCGGTCCAGGCGGCTCCGGATTCTCTGCCGCAAACTCTCCGGGAGACCGTCCCGGATCCGGGCAAGCTGGAACCGGGCCAGAGCCGCCATCCCTACCTGGAACTCCACGGAGACCTGCGCTGGCTCTACGGCAGGGGGCCGATTCTCCGGCAGGGGGCCCACCGGCCGTCGGCAGGACCAGTCCATCTCCATGGCCCAGCGGCGTCTGCGGCTGTTCCCCACCCTCCACACCAGTCCGGATACCCGGATCAAAGCCATGCTGGAAGACCGGCGGGATGACAAGGACCATACCGGAGACCGGCACTTGTACCTGTCCCGCCTGTACCTGGAATCCGTCAACAAGCACACCAAGTGGGAGCTGGGCCGATTCAATTATTACCTGATGGACGGCAATGTAATAGACAAACGGGTGGACGGCATCCGGGCCAGCTTCGGCCGCAGTGGCAATACACCCGGGCGCCTGACCTTTTTTGCGGGGCAAACTACGGGAGATGACAATCTGACCACAAAAAAAGGCTGGTCCCTGCTCTACGACCGGGAGCAGGGCAAATGGAAGGGACGTACCGCGTATCTGGATTTCCGTAACAAGGAGACCCTGCCTGCAACAGTTCCTTTTGGAAGCGCGGGCCGCAGCGGTACCAGATTCGACCGGCAGCAAATCTGGACCACCCTCCTGGAATATCGTCCAAAAAGAAAATGGAACCTTTCTCTGGAACTGTTCCAGGCCAAAGGCCGGCAGCACAGGGACCGGTACCGGGAGAATGAACGGGGCTTTGTGGCAGCGGTAACGCATGGACAGCTGGACGAAAAAAAGGCCGGCAGCCATGAGGCCTGGCTCCGGTATTATGACCAGCCCCAGTCCAGCATCCTGTACCATACCATGGACGGGGACACCGGTTTCTTCCGGCGCATGGGCTTCCGGGGCTGGGGAGCCCGATTGGATTATGTAGTGACGCCGGGGCTGGTGTGGGCGGTAGAAGGTTTCCGTCTGCAGAACCGGAAGACCGGTCCCTTTACAAGGAATTTCCATGAATTCGTCCTGGGAACAAGTTTGACCGCATACTTTTAACGTACGCGGTCAAACTTGTTACATTTCACGCTGCGCTGCAGCATGGTATCTCCTTACCCAAAAGCATCCTTCCGGCCTGCGTAGATTGCATAACTGTCCAGCAGCATGTTCTTCAGATTTTCATTGTTCCCTGTCCAGGGGCCTGCAGCCGTTTCTGGATGAGGTATCATCCAGGGCAGGATCTGCTTGTCCATATGTTTTCTCACCCATTTTTTATTCTGTTTTGTAATGCCAGTCCTGGTTTCGTTGATTTCCCAGCAGCAGGGAGTCCTGTCCCGATTGGATTCCGGCCGGGCCAGGATTTCCAGGCGGCCGTTATGGTCCAGGTCCACCATACAGTATTCCACCGTGGGATCTGTATCGATGCGGTTGGAGCGGATGGTTTTCCAGTTCTTCAGGAACACATCTGCCTGCCGGGCCGCTTCTTTCCTGAATACTGATCGTACCTGTCCCCGTTGCAGCTCTCTTCCCTCTTCACAAGCGAAAACCGGAGCACTGCCTAAAAAGAGCAGGACAGCCAATACGCTGAGAATGCATTTTTTCATAAAAACCTCCTTTTCATATTCTGCCTGGATATCTTGATTCGTCAGCTCCATTATATAGAGTTTTTCGATAATTCACACTGTAGTTTCATACAGGGGCTGCACCTGCTCGTCTGCTCTTTTTAATTCAGCTCATTTCATCCCGAAATGCTTATACCAGGCAAAGACAATACTTTCTTTATTCGCTGCGATTTCCTTCACTCTTCCTGCTCCGGCATACTGGCGTACCCCTTCTCAGCAGCTTCTACGGCCAGACCTACGATGCTTTTGTGGCCGGTCTTGCTGAGCATATTACTGATGTGGAAACCCACGGTGCGCTTGGTCAGATGCAGTACGTCCGCAATCTCCTGGTAACTCATATTCTGGCAAACCAGATGGAGGATCTCGATTTCCCGTTTCGTCAGAGTCGCATTATAAAAACCAAAGGTGGCCCTTTTCTTCAGATCCGGAAAGAGATGCGCTCCAGACACGGTCTTCCGGATGCACTCCACGAATTCCTCCGCTGAACTTTCCTTGTAGATAAAGCTGTCCGCCCCTGCTTTTTGTGCCAGTTCGACGAAGTGCATATCCTGGAAGCCAGTCATGATGATCACTTTCTTTTTGGGAAAATGTTGTTTGATTTTCCGGGTGCAGTCGATACCACTGGTCTTACCCTCCATGCAGATGTCCATCAAAATCACATCGGGCTGGAGGCGTCCGGTCATGACCTCCGCTGTTTCCGAAAAGGGCAGGATCCCCACCACTTCGATATCTCCATACGGTTCGAACAATTTCACCAGCCCATCCAACAGGATCTTCTGGTCATCCACCAACAGGATTCGGATCATATTTCTCCCCCACTTTCTCTTCGTTTCTCCAGCGGACTTTCAAAGTGAAATGATGCATCCCCCGGTATTCCACCGTGCCCCCTGCCTGTTCCACCCGTCTCCGGATCCCGGAAAGACCGCCGCCCTCCCGGATAGAACCGGAACACCCCGTTCCATTGTCCTGGATCACGATTCCTTCCGGCCGGAGGACCAGCGTCACCTGGCTGGCCCGGCCATGGCAGACTGCATTGGTCAGCGCCTCCCGCAAAATCCGGACCACCAGCTCCTCCCTTTTTCCCCCAGCAGGCAGCGTGCCGCGCAGGGTCACCCCCACTCCCAGCCGCCGGTAGACAGCGATCAGATCTTTCAGCTGCACCCGGGGTTCTACCCGTATTTCTTCCCGCACGTCAGACAGCAGATTCCCCACCAGAGGGATGATCCGGCTGTAGTCAGCCAATCTGTGGTTGTTCAGTACCTGCTGGAGCAGGCTGATCCGCTGTCCCAGCAGGTCATGGAGCCGGATTCTCAGCTCCTGGAGGGTTTCCCGGCTCTGGAGTTCCTGGAGATGCCCCAATCGCTCCTTCAGCTCTGTACTTTGCTGCTGCAGCTGCTGAGTCTGCCGTTCCAGCGTCACGTTCAGCCGCTGGAGTTCCGTCACTTCACTGGCCGTAAGCTGCCAGCACGCTTCCTCCCCCAGAAGCAACGACTCCCTCCGGAACAATATCCAGCGCCCGTCTGCCAGGCAAAACAGCAGCTGCCCGCCCTGTTTTTCCCTGTACAAACCCGGTTTCCGCACTTCCTGGAGCAGATGCCACAGCACATTTCCATTTCGAACCCCCAGGCCCAGGATTTGTTCCACATAACGGAACATGGCCAGATTCATCAATACCGGATCACCCCGGAACAGGGTAATCAGGACCCCATCCTCCAGAGAATCGATGGCTTCCTGGATGGAATAAACCGTGATCTGTCCCTGGTTCTGCTGATAGACCCTGGGGATTTCCCGGAAATTCCTCCAGAGGACCAGCCCCAGGACAGCTCCATAACCCCAAAACGCACCAGCTTCCGTCAGAGAAAACAGTCCAGCTAGTCCTACCGCCGCTGCCCAGGCAGAGAGACACCCAGTCCCTTTTTCCGGCCGGATCCAGGAAAAGCCCAGGATGCCCAGACAAAAAGCCATCTGAAGAATCCGCAGCCAGGGAAAGGGAACTTTTTCCCCCAGCCAGGCTTCCAACAGCATCAGGGACCAGGTACAGAAAAGGATCAGAATCCCCAAGATGCAACTTTCTAACCCTTTTCTCCGCCAAGAGCGGAATTTTCCAAGAGGAAGCAGGCCGTAAATCAGAATACCTTGACTCAGCAGGCCCAGCAAACCGGCGGCACACATTCCCATCACCAGAAGAAAGGGTCCTTCCAAGACCTGGTTCATTTTCTGCGGCCTCCTTCCCAGCGAAGGGCCAGACACTGTCCGTACCCCAGCTCTTTCCTGCCCAGAATGCCCCGGAACTGGTGTTGGATCCCATCTGCAAAAGAAGGGATCCAGGGCTGATTCTCCCATAACAATGTCAGTTCCCAGCCACTCCCTTTGGGTTTCAGGCTGCAAACCTGGGAATCCAGGCCCCGGCGCACAGCTTCTTCCGAAGCGGTCTCCAGAAACTGGAAGAATTCCAGAGCAGCATCTACCGGCAGCGTTCCTTCCAGCCGTACATCCACCAGGCTTTTCAGCCCCACCCGTTCCAGATAGTGACACAATTCCCCGATGGCCAGCTGCAATTCCCGAGCCGGTACCTGATTGTCTTCCCGGCCCCGGAGCAGCAGCACACACTGTTTCTTCAGATAACAGGCCAGCACATTCAGACGGGCCATGGCCTGCCAGGTTTCCTCCCCCTCCCGAGCCGTTTCCAGGAACCGGGCATAACGCTGGATGACCGGGCCTTTGCTCTGGAGGATGGTTTCCACTTCCTGATAAATCTGGAACTGGACCTGCTGGCGGATCTGTTCCCGCCGCAGCTTTTCCCAGTTTTTCTGCAGCTGGATCATTCGCTGCAGCAGACGGTTTGTCTCTTCCAGTTTCTTTTGTTTCCTCCGCAGTTCCCCCATGGCCTGATACCAGACCACCTGACCACCGGTAATGGGCATAGTCCGCCGCTGCCAGTTCTCCTCCTGGCGGTGGGGAAACGGCTGGCACTGGTACACAGGCCGGTTCCGGCCATCCAGGATGGTCAGTCCCAGCCGGGAATGGGTGAAACAGCTTTCATAATCCCGGTTCCCCGGCAGCAGACGGGCCCAGAGCAGAGCTTCCAGCCAGACATGGCACACCAGAAACGTCCACAGCACCAGTTCTGAATGATAAAAGAGCGGAATCCGCAGGATATAGCCGGCTATATAACCCAAATACAGCAGAGTCACCAGCGCCGGAACTAGGCAGCGGAGCCGCCAAAGCCGCTCCTGCCATACTTTCCAGCCGAGCCAGCCCAGAGCCAATAGGAGCTGAAACAGGTACAGCCCCAGGATGCCGTAATAGACAGCCCCATACGTATAGATCCTGTCCGGAGCCATTCCCTGCCTCCGGACAATCTGGAACACCTCCTGATGCCAGTCATTGGTCAGCACCAGGACTGTAACCAGCAGGTCCAGCAGGCCCAAGGCCTGCAGCCACCGGGGAATTTTCCGGTCTTCCGGGGGGCGGTTGCTGGCATATCCCATCCATACGACCAGAAAGGTCAGGGAACCCATACAGGGGTAATACGCATACCAGAGCAGCCGGTAGAGTTCTTCCCAAAACGTGTAGGGAACCAGCAGTTTGCCCAGCCGGATGAACAGCCACAGTTCCCAGACCAGCGTCCCCCACATCACAGCCCGACGAACGCCCTGTTGGAAAATCCGGCGCCGGAGACTGCTGCCACACAGGCAGGCCGCCACCATCAAGAGCAGATATTGGGCGATCCAGGGAATCCGCGTCACCTGTTTGACCCATTCGAAGCCCCGGAACAGCACATCCAGAAAAGCAAGGAACATCTGCATCAGGCGGCCTCCTTCGACACAATAGTCTCTGTTATGTCATCCTTTGTCTCTTTACTGCATTATATCATATGACAGATGACAAGATGATCAAGATGATAGAGAGTTTCCTGTTTTGTACATCTGACTTTCATTTCATTTATTACACTTTTTGTTTGTTATTCTCTGTTCTGAAATATTTTTAAAAAATCCGTTGACAACTGTTCTTGTACAATGTATACTAAGCACATCCTTTTCAAAAGCAAATGAATAAGGCAAATCCCATGAAGGGAACGAGTACTCTACCAACGTTTCTTCCAGAGAGCTGGCGGCCAGTGCGAGCCAGCAGGAACAGGCAGAAGAAAATCCTCCCCCAGGAGCCTGCTGAAACCCAGTAAGCATGGACGGCTTTCCCCCGTTAGACGGAGCGCGTATGTTTGTACGTCGTAGAGTGCCCCGCACCAGCAATGGCCGGGGAACCAGGGTGGTATCGCGGAATCTTCCGTCCCTATTTTCCAATAGGGACGGATTTTTTTTTACCAGCCTGTCTCTGCGGCTCAACCCCATTTTATTTTTTCTATTTTCAAAGGAGATGTTTCCCATGGCAAAAGTATTTTATGACAAGGACGTTAACTGGAGCGTATTGAAGGACAAGACGGTAGCCGTCATCGGCTATGGCAGCCAGGGCCATGCCCATGCCCTGAACCTGAAAGAAAGCGGCGTAAAAGTCGTAGTTGGCCTGTACAAAGGCAGCAAATCCGCCGATGTAGCCCGCAAAGCCGGCCTGGAAGTAAAGACCGTTGGTGAAGCTGTTGCGGAAGCCGATGTGACCATGGTACTGATCCCCGATGAAAAACAGGCAGATGTGTACAAAGCCGAAATCGGTCCCAACCTGAAAAGCGGCAGCGCTCTGGCATTTGCCCATGGGTTCAACGTCCATTTCAAACAAATCGTTCCCCCTGCTGATGTAGACGTGTTCATGGTCGCTCCCAAAGGCCCGGGCCATCTGGTTCGCCGGACTTTCGTAGAAGGCGGCGGCGTACCTGATGTATTCGCCGTGGAACAGGATGCTACGGGCAAATGCTTCGACCTGGCCCTGGCCTATGCCAGAGGCATCGGCGGTACCCGTGCCGGCGTCATCCAAACCACCTTCCAGGAAGAAACGGAAACCGACCTGTTCGGTGAACAGGCTGTTCTGTGCGGCGGCGTGTGCCAGCTGATCACCAACGGGTTCGAAACCCTGTGCGAAGCCGGCTATCAGCCTGAAATCGCCTACTTCGAAACCTTCCATGAAATGAAGTTGATCGTGGACCTGATGTACGAAGGCGGCATGGCCAAGATGCGCAAATCCATCTCCGATACCGCTGAATACGGCGACTATGTATCCGGCAAACGGGTTGTGACCCAGGACAGCAAAGCTGCCATGAAGCAGGTCCTGACCGAAATCCAGGACGGCACCTTTGCCAAAGACTGGCTGCTGGAAAACCGTGCCGGCGGCCGTGCCCATTTCCTGGCCATGCGCCGTCAGCATGCAGAACACCCCATCGAAAAAGTGGGCGAAAAGCTGCGCAGCATGATGCCCTGGCTGCATGAAAACGACAAGAACGAATAATCAGTCGGAAACAGTCACCAATCCATAGCCAAAGAAAGGCAATCCGTCAGGATTGCCTTTCCACTAAATAAAAACAACTATCCACGAAGGAGGAACTCATGAAGATCACCGGTGCAGAAGCAGTCATTGAAAGTCTACGGAAAGAACAGGTCCAGGTCGTCTTTGGGTATCCTGGAGGCGCTGTACTGAGCCTGTATGATGCCCTGTACCGGATGAAGTTCCCCCATATCCTCACTGGCCACGAGCAGGGTGCGGTCCATGCGGCCGACGGCTATGCCCGTGCCACCGGCAGGGTGGGTGTGTGTTTCGCCACCAGCGGTCCCGGCGTCTGCAACATGGTCACCGGCATCGCCACGGCCAACATCGACTCCATCCCTCTGGTAGTGATCAGCGGCCAGGTAGCCACGCCTCTGATCGGCCGGGATTCTTTCCAGGAAGCGGATATTTCCGGCATCACTACCCCCATCACCAAGCACAACTACCTTGTGAAGGATGTGCAGGACCTGCCCCGGGTGCTGAAGGAAGCCTTCTACATCGCCCGCAGCGGCCGTCCAGGACCGGTGCTGGTAGACGTGGCCAAGGACGTATTTGATACGCCTTTCGACTACGAATATCCGGAAACCATATCCCTGCGGGGATACAAACCTTTGGAAAAAGGACGGGAAGAAGAAGTGGACGCAGCCCTGGAGGCTCTGCGGAAAGCCAGACGGCCTCTGCTCATGGTGGGCGGCGGCGTAGTCCTGTCAGGTACCACGGAACCCCTGCGCCAGCTGGTAAAAGCCACCCACATTCCGGTGGTCTACACCCTCATGGGCAAAGGTGCCATTCCGGATACCTGGGAAGAAAACCTGGGCATGGCCGGCATGCACGGTACCTGGACGGCCAATATGGCCATCACCGGGTGCGACCTGCTGCTTGCAGTAGGCGCCCGGTTCGACGACCGGGTGACCGGCTCTGTGGAAAATTTTGCCCCCAAAGCCAAGATTGTCCACTTCGACATCGATCAGGTGGAAATCAACAAGATCGTCCATGCAGATCTCAGTGTGAACGGCGATCTGCGCTGGTCCCTGCCCTCCTTCTGGGAGAGGCTGGAAGCCAGACCCGTTGCGGCAGTACAGACCGTCACCTGGCGGCAGGAGCTGCAGGAAATGAAGGCCAGCCACCCGGCAGGCACCCGTCCCTCTTCGGACAGAGGCCTGTCGCCCCAGGCAGTGCTGAAAGCCCTGGCACAGAAAGCCGGTCCCGATTCCATCGTGGCTACGGATGTGGGCCAGCACCAGATGTGGTCGGCTCAGTTCTATCCGGTAAGTCAGCCCCGCCATTTTGTTTCCTCTGGCGGTCTGGGCACCATGGGCTACGGCCTGCCGGCTGCCCTGGGAGCCAAGGTGGGCCGGCCGGAACTGCCGGTGGTCCTGGTCACCGGGGATGGCAGCATCATGATGAACTGCCAGGAATTTGCCACCCTGCACAAGTACGGTATCGCCGTAAAGACCGTAGTGCTGTGCAACAATACCCTGGGCATGGTGCACCAGTGGCAGGGCATGTTCTACCATGGCCATTTCTCAGAATCTGATTTGACAGCCACGCCCTCCATTGCAGGGATTGCCCAGTCCATGGGTATCCCCGGCTGGACCGTGGAAAAGGAAAGCCAGCTGGCGGAAGCCCTGGACAAGCTGTTCACCCAGGAGGGTCCGGCCCTTTTGGAAGTGGCCATTCCGCCGGATGAAAACGTATATCCCATGGTACCCGGCGGCAAGAAGCTGGATGAAATGGTAACGGGAGGTGACGAAAAATGATCCGACAGCATCTGGCCATCCTGGCCGACAACAAGCCCGGTGTACTGACCCATGTGGCCGGACTCATCAGCCGCCGTGCCATCAACATCGAGTTCATCAACGCCGGCTATACGGAAGAACGGGACGTGACCCGGATCAACATCGTGGTATCCGTAGAAGACCGATACGAGCTGGATCAGGCCATCAAACAGCTGGCCAAGCTCATCGATGTGATCAAGGTAGTGAACCTGGACGATGCTCCCTTCGTAAGCTACGAACTGGCCATGATCAAGGTCAGCGCCCCCACGCCCCAGGTGCGGGAGGAACTGACCAATCTGGCCGATCTGTTCCATGCCAAGGTAGTGGACGTGCAGAAAAAATCCCTGGTACTCCGGGTCACCGGACGGGAGGACCACATCGATGCCCTCCTGGAAGTGCTGGAAGACTACGAAGTCATCGAAATCGCCCGCACCGGGCAGATTTCCCTCTCCCGCGGACTGGTTCCAGTCAAGAAAATGTAATAAAAAATCAGGTGTCGCAGTTGCGGTACCTGATTTTTTATTACCTTTAAAAATGGATCGTCTGGCCGTCCCTGGGCATGATGTAGCTGGTGACACCACGGCTGGTCAGCCGGCCCCGCATTTCGTGACGGGTAATACAGGCTGCGGCATCGTTGTCCATATGGGTCACGTACACTACTGCATCGGGCAGGTTCCGGGACACGCTCTCGATGTCCTCATCATCCATGGAAAGACGCCCGCATCCCAGGAGTGTGGCAGCGCAGCCGTTCACTACCACCACCCGGGGCTTAAAGTCCTGCAGCACCTGCCGCACTCCATCATACCAGATGGTATCGCCGGCCACATACAGGGCTTTTTCCCCTTCCTTCAGGAACACTACGCCCATGGTGTCCCCGGTGGGAATGATCTTGCCGTGGCAGGCAGCTGTCTTCACCAGGGTAATTTCCCCCAGCTCCGTACCGTCCTCCGACACCACCTGTACGTCGGCAAAACCAGATTTCCGCAGCAGAGCCGCATCCGTTTCGTTCTGTACCAGGGCCGGGATCTTTTTGTCCAGCAGCGCTCCCACTGTGCCGTCCGCAGCCCTGTCAATGTGATCCGCCGCCAGGCTGGTGAACAGGTAATAATCGACACCCGCCAGGATTTTCTCTATAGGGTACGGCAGGGAATAAAAAGGCATGGGCAGCTGCATCTTCACCGGATCAGGGGTCTTATAGGGCTGGCCGGAAACATCCGCCAGCGCCCCCAGGGCTCCCTTTTCTCCCAGATAGGGATCCAGAAGGAACGTTCTGTCCCCATAGACAATTTTATTGGTACCATTGCGAATCTGTTGGATCTGCATTGTATGACCTCCTCTTCTGGTCTCTATTATACTCTTTTATCGGCCCGACGCATGGATCACCATAAAGATATTGCTCCCCCTTACCCACGATATTTAAAGCACCCCGGCTCGTGGCTGTCCACCACGCCTGCGGCCTGCAGATAGGAATAGACCACCGTGGTGCCCACGAATTTCATGCCCAGCTTTTTCCATGCTTTGGACAGGCTGTCGGACAGCTCCGAATGGGTTCGGCCGTCGTGTTCCTGCAAAATCTTCCCTTCCGTGAAATGCCACAGATACCTGTCGAAGCTACCCCATTCCCGGGCCAGTTCCAGGAAAATCCTGGCGTTGGTCACCGCCGCCCGGATCTTCAGCCGGTTCCGGATGATGCCCGGATCCTGACGCAGGGCTTCCAGTTTGGCTTCATCATAAGCGGCGATCTTCACCGGGTCGAAATCGTCAAAGGCGGCCCGGAAAGCCTCCCGCTTGTTCAGTACACATTCCCAGGAAAGCCCGGCCTGGAAAGTTTCCAAAAGAAGCAGTTCAAACAGCTTCCGGTCGTCATGGAGCGGCACGCCCCATTCTTCATCGTGATAGCAGATGTACCGCTGGTTTTTCGGATTGGCCCAGAAGCACCGCTGTTTCCCATCAGCCCAGGTTGGCATATTTTTTACTCCTTATCTAAAAAATCGCCGATGGCGATTTTCACCATCGGCGAGAGATCTGAGACTTATTTTCTTACCGCTTCCGCTACCTTATGGCCCATTTCGGAGGTGCTGATCACTGTCAGCCCTTCACCGGCCAGATCCGGCGTCCGGTAGCCCTGCTTCATCACATCGTCCACAGCGGCTTCAATGGCTTTGGCCGCAGCTTCCTGCTTCAGGGAATACCGCAGCAGCATGGCCGCTGACAAAATGGTTCCCAGCGGATTGGCAATGCCCTTTCCGGCAATATCCGGTGCACTGCCGTGGATGGGTTCGTACAGGCCCGTGCCGTCACCCAGGCTGGCAGAAGGCAGCAGCCCGATGCTGCCGGCAATGGTGGAGGCTTCATCCGACAAGATATCCCCAAAGATGTTGTTGGTCAGGATCACATCGAACTGTCTGGGATTCAGCACCAGCTGCATGGCGCAGTTGTCCACATAGAAATGGTTCAGTTCCACATCGGGATACTTTTCGTCATGGAGTTCGGTGACGATTTTCCGCCACATGCGGGAAGACCCCAGTACATTGGCCTTATCCACACTGGTTACCTTGCCCCGACGCAGCCGGGCAGCCTCGAAAGCCTTGATGGCGATCCGTTCCACTTCGGGACGGGTATACTTTTCAATATCCGAGGCGGTTTCCACACCGTCTACCATGGCGGCTTCCTTGTGTTCCCCGAAATAGATGCCGCCGGTCAGTTCCCGGACAATCACCAGATCGGCTCCTTCTGCCCGTTCCGTCTTCAAAGGGGACAGATGGGCCATATAGGGACGCACCTGCACCGGCCGCAGGTTGCAGTACAGGCCCAGGGCCTTGCGGATGCCCAGCAGGCCCTTTTCCGGCCGCTTGGTCACATCTTCGATATGGTCCCATTTGGGGCCGCCCACAGCGCCCAGCAGCACACCGTCCGCCGCCTTGGCACTGGCAATGGTCTCTTCCGGCAGGGGAGTTCCGAATGCATCATAGGCACAGCCCCCCATGAGTTTATGATCGTAGGAAATGTCCAGACCGAACACATCCGCCGTTTTCTTCATGACTTCCAGGGCTGCATCGGTAATCTCCGGACCGATGCCGTCCCCGGCCAATACGGTAACTTTCATCAGGCATGGGCTCCTTTCACATAGTTGATCAGACCGCCCGCTTCTGCGATTTTCCGGACAAAGGCCGGCAGCGGATGGGTCTTGATGGTAATGCCTTTATTGACCACATGGATCTCGCCCTGATCCAGGTCCACGTCCACCTGGTCCCCGGCTTCGATTTTTTTGGCCTCATCGCCGATTTCCAGCACTGGCAGGCCGATGTTGATGGCATTCCGGTAGAAGATCCGGGCAAAGCTTTCTGCAATGATGCATTTGATGCCCTTCTGCTGGATAACGATGGGAGCATGTTCCCGGGAGGACCCGCAGCCGAAGTTCCGGCCGGCCACGATAATGTCCCCGGGCTGCACATTGGGGGCAAAGGTGGTGTCGATGTCTTCCATGGCATGTTCGCTCAATTCTTTGAAATCGGAGATGTTCAGATAGCGGGCGGGAATAATGACATCCGTGTCCACATGGTCTCCGTAACGCCAAACCTTACTCATTTCAATACCTCCCTGGGATCCGTGATATGGCCGGTCACTGCGCTGGCGGCTGCCGTCAGCGGGCTGGCCAGGTACACTTCGCTGTCCACATGGCCCATGCGGCCTCTGAAATTCCGGTTCGTAGTGGAAACACACCGTTCACCGGCTGCCAGGATGCCCATATAGCCGCCCAGGCAGGGTCCGCAGGTAGGAGTGGAAACCGCGGCGCCGGCTTCGATGAAAATATCCAGCAATCCGTTGTCCATGGCCCGTTTGTAGATTTCCTGGGTAGCCGGGATGATGATGCAGCGTACCCGGTCGCTGACTTTCCGGCCCTTCAGGATGCGGGCAGCGGAAACCAGATCTTCGTACCGGCCGTTGGTGCAGGAACCGATGACCACCTGATCGATGGCGATGTCCCTGCCTTCCGCAGCAGGATGGGTGTTTTCCGGCAGATGGGGATACGCCACCACCGGCACCAGTTTGTCCAGGGCTATGGTAATGGTGCGGGCATAGACCGCATCATCGTCTGCTTCCACGGCTTCCCATTTCCGGGTAACGCCTCGTTCCTTCAGATATTCCCGGGTCTTGTCGTCCACAGGGAAGATCCCGTTCTTGCCACCGGCTTCGATGGCCATATTGCAGATGGTGAACCGGTCCGCCATGGACAGTTCGCCCACCCCTTCTCCAAAGAATTCCAGGGACTGATACAGAGCTCCGTCCACGCCGATCATGCCGATCAGGGTCAGGATCACATCCTTCCCGGAAATATAATCCGGTTTCTTGCCGGTGAGTACCACCTTGATGGCTTTGGGTACCTTGAACCAGGTTTGCCCGCTGGCCATGGCAGCTCCCAGGTCGGTCTGACCCACTCCGGTGGAGAAGGCATTCACGGCACCATAGGTGCAGGTATGGGAATCAGCTCCGATGACCAGTTCACCCGGTGCCACCAGGCCGCTGTCAGGCACCAGGGCATGTTCGATGCCCATGCGGCCTACTTCGAAATAATTGGTAATATTGTGTTTCCGGGCAAAATCCCGCATATGTTTGCACAGTGTGGCCGATTTGATGTCTTTGGGGGGAGAGAAATGGTCCGGCACCAAAGCAATCTTATCCTTATTGAAAACAGGACGGCCGATTTTGTCGAATTCGTCGATGGCAGGAGGCCCCGTAATATCATTGGCCAGGGTCAGATCTACCTGGGAAACCAGCAGTTCCCCCTCTTCCACTTCCGGCCGGCCGGCATGCCGGGCCAGGATTTTTTGTGTTCTTGTCATTCCCATTTGTATGACTCCTCTCTCTTGCACCAAAAAGCCCCTACCTGCTGCAAAGCAGATAGGGGCGAAGGATCGCTGTACCACCCTATGTTGGGTCTCATTCAGCCTAACGCACTGTAGACGGCAGAAGCTACTGCTTGTTTCGCCTCTGCAGCTCCCGGGCCAGAAAAACCGTCCTCGCTTACTGGCTCGCACCCAACGCCAGCTCTCTGGAAGTTCCTGCGGTTTTATTCCCGTTCATAGCCTGTATTCGTTTGAAATGGTATGGTTTACATTATACATCATTGACAGCAAGTGTCAATAGTTTTTTGTAGCTAATTTTAAAATTTAGTCGAACAATCCTGCCTTGTCATATTGTGCGGGAATGACAACTTTGGCATTTTCATCGATATAGCCCCATTTTTTGGTACGGCTGTCCTTGAAAGCAGCCCGGTCCGCCGCAAGAGGTCCCAGCTGCTGCAGTTCCTCCCGGAAGGGAGCCACCGCATTGCCGGATTTGTCGATGACACCGCCTTTACCTTTTTCCACAGCCGTAGTCCGGTCCTCCAGGAAAGCCTGGACACTGTCGAACCGGTTGGCGATCACCACCTGGTTGGAAGCATCGATGAAGCCCCATTTTTTGTCCGAGGCGAAAGGCGCCAGACCCTGGCTGAACGGCAGCAGGGCATCATAGGCTGCAGGGATCACAATCTGTCCTTTTTCATCCAGCATGCCCCAGTGGCCGTCGTCCCGGAAGAGGGCGTACCTGCCATAGAAAGGAGAGACGAAACTGTAGTTGGGCGGAATCACTTCCTGGCCCTTTTTGTTCACATAGCCCCGATACAGGCTGGAAGGCATGGCCACGACCGGCGAGACACTGATGCCGCCGCCCCAGCCCCAGCCATGGTGATGGTGATGATAGCCATAACCCACATCGCCCCAATAGGGTCCCCAGCCCGGACCGATTCCCCAGCCGGGACCGCCCCAGCCCCAGCCGATGGACAGATAATCCAGGAAACTGCGGCTGGCCCGGCGTACACCCACTTCAGCCAGTCCGTTATCCTGGAAATCACCTACGTAGGAATACTTTTTCAGTTTGGCATACCGTTTACCGCTGGTGTCCATGAGCCAGCCGCCGTCCACTACAGCCACACCCTGGTGGAAATCCCCGGCCTTTTTGGCGCTGACGCTGGGCAGTACCGTACCATCCCTGCGGATATAGGACCACTGCTGATCCGTTTTCACCGCAGCCAGCCCTTCACTGAAGCCATGGACCTCCTTATATTGAGGCTGGATCACCACTTTTCCGGCTGCATCGGCGAAACCCCATTTGCCCCTGAGCTTCACAGGAGCCAGCCCTTCGCGGAAAGCCTGGATCGCTTCATAGTCCCCGGGCAGCTTTTCGCCTTTCAGATTATAGAAGCTCCAGGTCTTGCCGGTCTGCCCGCCCAGATAACCTTCTCCCCCATCGGTGATTTTCTTCAGGGCAGGCGCCAGGAGCACTTTTCCTTCCCGGTCTGTCAGGCCGTATCGTCCCTTTTCCTGGAACAGGATCACCGGTTCTTCCCTGGGATCCCCAAGGATCACGTTTTTATAATTTAAGGGCAGGATTTCCCTGCCGGTGGTATCGATGACTCCCTGCTTGCCGGATTTTTCCACCACAGCCAGATGGCCGGCCGCCAGAGCCGTCTGGGACAGGCAGAGCCCCAGTACAACAGCCAGTTTCCCATATCTCATCCAGAACACCTCCGCTTCTTCACTGTCTTTATTGTACCACAGGGACGCAGCAGGAATCATGAAGATGAGCCCGATTCCCCGCTGCCTATATCACTTTTGTAATGATTCCATGACACGATTAAGATTTTACAGTATGGCAGGAATTTTCTATAATATAAAAGTATCTTACAGAGAGGAGCATCATCATGAAAAAAGTACTGGCCTTCCTGGCTGCTGCCCTGATTGGGTTCGGGCTGCGGCAGCTGGGCATCCCCATTCCCTATATGCTGGGAGGTATCGCCACCGGTTTTGTCCTCAGCGCTTTCCTGGACAGTTCCTTCCACTGGCCCAAACAGTGGCGCAATGCCATGTTGGGCGTAGCCGGCTACGGCATCGGCAGCAATTGCACCCCCGAAACTTTCATCAAATTGAGCCAGGAGACCCTGGGCATCTTCGGAGCCTCCCTGTTCACCCTGGCCGTTTCCGTAGGTGTGGCCGTCTATATGCACCGGCACACCTTTGCCAATCTTCTCAGTTCCGTCATGGGCTGCCTGCCCGGCGGACTCACAGCCATGACGGTGCTCATGGAAGATTATAAAGAAGCGGACCAGAACGTAGTGGTGGTCTCCCAGTGCCTGCGGCTGTTTGTGGTAGAAATCAGCGTCCCCTTTCTGGCTGTCAATCTGTTCGGAGGTCAGGTAATCCGGCTCACCGGTCCCAGCCTGTGGGATACCAGCGCAGCCGACTTTCTGAGCCTGTTCCACCCGGGCTGGCTGCTGTCTTCCCCCTGGCTCTGGGCGGCCGTTATCTGGCCAGGAAGGGACACATGCCCACCAGCCAGCTGCTGGGCCCCATCATCGCCACGGCCCTGTTTGCCTGCTGGCAGGGCGGCGTACCCCGGATCCCGGCGCCGGCCATGGCTTTTGCCCAACTCCACATCGGCCTGTACATCGGCACCATGCTGAATCGGGAGAAACTGCTGAAGACCCGGTCCCTGATTCCCAACATTTTGATCGGTTCCCTGCTGATGGTGATTTCCAGTGCCCTCCTTGCGGTACTCCTTTCCCGGATTTACGGATTCACTCCCCTGACGGCCTTCCTGGCCCTGGCTCCCGGCGGCATCGCCGAAATGTGCCTGTCCGGCATGGAAATGCGGCAGGATGTGGCGGTCATCCTGACCTACCAGCTGATCCGGGTGCTGATCCTGGCCCTGGGCGTCCCTTTCGCCATCCGGAAGATGTTCAGGCCAACGGAAAAAGGGGCCTAAAAATAAATTTCCATGCACCGTCCCCACAAAAACAAGGTTCTATAATAAATGTTGGGGTCTTGTGGACTTCCTGTTCACAAGACCCCTATGTTTTATATAAAATAAGACATACCTAAACTGAATTTCAACTCAACCACCACGAAGAACTGAAA
>NZ_JBNMIU010000045.1:0-20003 GCF_050873445.1 Acidaminococcus sp.
AAACTCCGTGGCGTCCGGTTCAACCGAAAGGCAATCCTGGACGCCGCAGAGGAACAGGAAGATGGAGTCCGGAGACGTGACTACCAGAAGCTGCTGGCCGAAAATCAGCAGCTCCGTGAGGAAAACAATGGGCTCAAGGCCTTGTTCCGGCAGAGGCTGAGCCTTGCGCTTGACGATTTCAACCGCATTGAAAAAACCAATCCTATGCAAACAACGGGGAGGTGGAAAGTATGAGAACAGAATGGAAAGTAAGAGCTGTGGCCATCGCTCTGGCCCTGGGGGCTCTGGTAATCGCAAGCCACGCTGTACAGGCTGTGGCCGAAACAACCCGGCCGGCCAGTTACACCAGCTATTCCCGGCGTGTGGCCCCCGGCCAAACGCTTTGGGATATCTGTGGCGACCTGCCGTATGGACAGGAAGACCTGCAGGATGTCATCGACCGCTGCCGGGTTGACAACGACATCACGGACCCGGGGACCCTGCAGCCGGGGAAAGTGCTGCTGATCAGAGTGAAAAAATAAGGAGGATTAAAAATGGAACAAGAAAAGAAATTGGACCTGGCAATCCTGGAAACGGCAAAAATCGTTGACAAATATCATGCATACGGATTTGTGGCCTTTGGGTACCCGGATATGGATCATATTTCGTCCGTTGTGGCTGGAAATGCCAAATTTGCTGGTTACGTATTGACTAACGGCGTCTCTTGCGTTGCTGACCACCTGGATGACGATGACAAACAATCTTTTCTGGTGGAACTGCTAATGGAAGTGCTGGACGAAATCGCAGCCTTGCCGAACGAAAAAGGCATTGAAATGCTGCAGGGATTGCAGCAGTATCTGGCAGACTACCAAAAGGCGAAAGAATATGAAAATTAAAGGGGATGAAATCATGGATAAACGGACTATTGATCCGGTGATTGCGGCCCAGGCCAAAGCGCTGGCAGAACAATGCAGGAGTAAAGGGTATGCGGGTATCATTGCCCTGGCAAATGCAAAGGATGCAAGGCCTTTTACATTTCAGGTCTTCGGGAAGGCAAAACCGTTGACGGTCTGTGTGATTACTACCATCGTCGGAAGTTATGATGCCTTGGAAGATAAAAAATTGCAAGGAATTTACTATATGGCATTGAAAAAAGCGATGAAAATGCTGCCGGGACTGGCCATCCTTGCGCATCATTGCAGAGTCGTAAAAAAGAAATAAAAAAATTACCGGTATTGCAGTACCGGTAGTCAAAAATGGGGATTGAATTACCCCCTCATTATACCACGTGAGAAAGGAAAAAGACAATGTACAGATATAACCCTGACAAAGTGGCTTATATCCAGGAATACGGATCTGCAGAAGACCGCTTAGAGTACCAAATCCACACGGCGTCCATGGGGTCCCGTATCCAGTACCATAGCAAGTACCATGGGCAGCTGGGCCGGGCCAGAGAAAAACTGCTGGACGAAGCGTGGGAAAAGGTACAACGTGAGTTTGGAAAGGGGAGAAACAAGCATGAGTGAAGAAAAAAACGACATCAGACCGGCGGAAAATCTACTGAATCTGATCGAAATCATCCCCGGGTATCGGGAAACAAGAAGCACGCAGCATCTGGACAAAGCTCTCATGGAATTCCATCAGAACTTCAAAGGCAAGGGACCGAAAAAATCCTGCGAGGCCCGGGTGAAAACCCGGACCGGTGGGGAATTTTCCTATCGGTACGCAGCATACGCTGATTTGCTGAATGCCATTAAAGATGCCCTTTATGAAGTCGGAGTGGTAATGAAACAGCCACCGATCAGACAGGGAAATGCCTTTGGTGTACTGACCATTTTGAGCCATCCGGAAAGCGGAGAAAAGGTAATCGTGGGACCGTTCCTTTTGGACAATGAAAAAGGAGGAATCACAGGAGCTGGAGCGGCCTGCACGTCGTCCAGCCGGTACAGTATCACCAGGCTGCTGGGAATTGCCCTGGACGATGATGATGACGATAGCCAGAGCGCCCAGGGCGGAAATTACACCCAGGGACAGGGGTACGGCGGCCACCCAAAGCAGGCAGCCGGCCAGCAGAGCCAGGGGAAAAAATATGAATGGAATCATCCATTTCCCCAGCCGGGGTACATTAACGCTCATCCCAATCCCAACCAGGTCAAGACTCTGGAAAACATGTGCGAAAAGGTCAAAAAATATCCTGCCAATGTGGCCAGTCAGTTCGGTGCAAATGATTTTGCCAGCATGGACTTTAAGCAGTACAGAAACGCCTATGCTGCCATTGGAGATGAAATGATCCAGAAAGGCTGGATTATCGTGAACGGGAGGTGGAGGAAAGGGCAGCCGGCTACCGGCAGCCCTATGAATCAATTTGGGGATCCGGATCAGCAGCCAGTCTTTGATGAAGAAATCCCATTTTAATCATATGAGGGAAGAAAGGAGGTGATTGTATGCAAGTCAACTGGATTTATGAGATCAACGCCTGGTATGAATGGAAGCAGGATAACGAAATAACCCCAACTGATGAAGCGTTATGGAACGCTTTAATGTACCTGTTGAGCCGGAAAAACAAGGGCAACTATAACGGCGATTGGGAACTTTCTCTAACCCCTTCCAATTCCATCCTGTGCGCAAGATCGGGTTTGTCCATACCGGCTATGCACCGTGCCAGAAATAAGCTGCAGCAGCGCGGCAGGATTAAATTCTGTTCTCGTAAAGGAAACCAGGCGACTATGTATACGATTATCCCCTTTGCTTTAACGAGCGTTAAGCAAAATGAACAGCAAAACGAATTTGCTTTAACGAGCGTTAAGCAAATCGATAGGCAAACGTTAAGCAAATCGGACAGCAAATCGACCACATATATAAATATAAAACCAAAAGGAAAACAAAACTATCCCCCTACCCCCGACAGCGGGGATAGTGTACCGGGGGAAAAGTTTGCTCCGTTTGGAAATACCGGGCGGGGTAGGGCTTTGGAGGATATGGGGCTGGAAAGGCTGGTGTGGACTTTCACAACCGACCACGGTCTGCGGGTAGCGCTGGGTCAATGGGCCGCAATGAGGCAGGAGAAGGGTAAGCCCTTAACTGCTGCCATGCTGCGGCGCAATCTTGACGACTTGCAGCGGCTGGCCGGCGACGTGGCCATGCAGCGGACGATCGTGGAGCAATCTACCCGCAAGGGGTGGACGGGGTTCTACCCGATTGATCATATCCCGGACAAGAAGAGGTACCCGAAAGCGGATTGCCCACGTTGCCACGGTGAGGGCTATTACCTGGCGGCGGACGGGCACACCATGGTGGAATGTGATTGCAAGGACGAATGACGGATAGGAGAAAACAGCATGACAATCGGCGGCTATGAAGATAGCTTGTGCTACGAGATTGACCGCTTGCAAGCAGATCTCGACAAGGACGAAGAATACATTGCCAAGCTGGAAGAAGAAAACCAGCGCCTGGCATACCTGGCAAGCAAGGCGGAAGTCCTGGAGGAGGAGAACCACCGGAAAGATCAGACCATCCAGCAGTACCAGGACTACATCCGGAAGTTGATCGAGAAGCTGCAGGAGGCGAGACGAAGTGAAGGATAGACGGAAGAGGTTGAGTAAAAAGCAGCGGCTGGCCGTGTATGAGAAATACGGTGGCCACTGTGCCTACTGCGGATGCGAGCTGACCTACAAGGACATGCAGGTGGACCACATCAAGTCCTACTATCTGCATGATGGCCCCGGTGGCCACACAAAGACGGACGTGGAGATGAATGACCTTGACAACCTGCTTCCCGCCTGCCGGATGTGCAACTTTTACAAGAGCGGCGGGACGCTGGAAGCCTTCCGGGAGCGGTTGAGGGACACCTTACTGCCGAACGCATGTAGGACCTTCCAATTCCGGCTGGCGGAGAAGTACGGACTGGTGGAAAAGCATGAGAAAAGGAAAATCTTTTTCTACTTCGAGCAGGATGCGTGTGACAAGAAAAAGGGAGATAAAAAATGAGCAAGAAAACGGATGACAAGCAAAAAGGGCTGCAGCACTGTGCCGCATGTCCCTGGTCCCGGCCCCGGGAGTATGGACCATTCCCCAGGCTGTGGGAGTACATGACCTGCAGCCGGGCAGGGGAGAAAATTACGGAAGTGGGCTTTTGCCCGCTGGTACGATAATGGAGGCAGCCTATGACGTGGAAGCAGCTAAAATTCGTGATTGACGGCCGGTTACCGTCGATGAACAAAATCATCAACGTGGCCAGGAACAACCGATATGACAGCGCAAAGCTCAAAAAGAGCACCCAGGAACGGTTGGAATGGATCATGAAAGCCCAAATGGCCAAAAACGGACAAACAGGGCTAAAATTCACTCAGAAAGCGTATATTAGGGTCCTTTTCTTTGAACCATTCAACGGAAAATACCGCCGGGATGACGATAATGTGATTGCCGGCTGTAAATTCATCCTGGACGCATTGCAGGAATTGGGCATCATAAGGAATGATAGTCCGAAATATTGTCATTTGATGCCAGAAAGGTTTACTGATTTAAAACAATTTACGGAATACGGACAAGAAACGGAGCCTTTTATTGTGGTCACAATCACTCAATTCGATTAACAGAAAGAGGGCATGAGAATGGACAGGGAGAAAGAAGAAGTTGATCCGGTAAAGAAACGAGTCCTTTTCCTTTTGGGTCATTACGATGAATTAATGGTTTGGGCGGAAAATACCAAAAGCGATATTGCTATGTTAGAAGAGGAATTACGGGAGGAACCTGCACCCAAAACGACAAAGTGGAGAGAAAGTCCTGGCGGGGGCGGCGGATTTGAAAAGCCGTCCCCGGAAGAATTGGCCTTTGAGCGAAAGGAAAAGAAGGCAGCCATTCTCAACGACAAGCAAAAGGCATACGCCCAGTTAATAAACGATATGGAAAAGCTGAACCGATCATTAAAGGGGTTATGGAAGAGCGAACGGGCTATTGTTGAGTTACGCGCGATTCGGGGGCATGAAATGACCTGGAAGCAAGTGGCGGTTAAATTAGGGTACAGCCCGGAAGCGGAAAGTGCTTGCCGGCGGCGTTTTTGGAAAGCCATTGATCACCTTGTTTTGATGTTTAAAGGCGGACCGCGGCAAGAAATCTTACGGTGGAAATGAAAAGTGAAAGACCGGAAAACCGACAGAAAGTGTACTGAAGTGGGCCGGATGCGGACCGCATCAGGGCCGTATTTGGCCAAATTTTTATGTTATTATATATGTGTGAAAATCAAGATAGAAAGGTTTTATCACTTCCACCATTTGTTCAAAACCTTTCATTGTGTGTACGAATCATATTGTTTATTGGGAACCGCCTCTCGATCTGTCTGGCGGCATTACTAATGACCTCCTTTCTGAGATACGACTAACAAGAGCAAACTTCTATTTTGGTTTTCACCAGTCAGAACCTACCCTGTTCCCACGGGGGGAAAAAGCGCCTACTAGTCAGAGGGGCGCTTTTTTTATGGAGAATTATGGAAATCATTGAAAAACCTATTTCCAGTTTAAAACCATATAAGAATAATCCACGGGACAATGAGGCAGCAGTGGAATATGTGGCCAATTCCATCCGGGATTTCGGGTTCAAGGTGCCAATTGTCATTGACAGAGATGGGGTCATAGTGGCCGGGCATACCCGGTTGAAAGCAGCCAAACGGCTGCATTTGAAGCAGGTCCCCTGTATTGTGGCGGACGATTTAAGCCCTGAAAAAATCAAGGCTTTTCGTTTGGCCGACAACAAAGTGGGGGAAATGGCTGCATGGAATCCGGATCTGTTGTTGGGAGAGCTGAAAGACCTGGTGAATCTGGACTATCCTATGGATCAGTTCGGGTTTGATCTGACGGGCTTGGATGCAGCATTGGATCCGGATCCGGAAGAAGAGGAAAAAGAGAATGAGCGGGAACGGACCATGGATGCCTACAATCTCCGTGATTATGATCCAGGACGCACAGTCGGCTTTTATCAGATGCCCCTTCTTCAGGCATGCAAGGGAATCCCCACAGAACTGGTTGGATTCAACTATATGCTGACCACTGATCCGCGGCCAGGTCTGGGTATCCATTTCTACGTGGATGATTACCAGTTCGAAAGGGTTTGGAACCAGCCACAGGAGTACTGCGAAAAACTGGCAGCCTTTGATTATGTGCTGACGCCGGACTTTTCTCTTTATCTGGACATGCCGATGGCCATGAAAATCTGGAACATCTACAGGTCCCGGCTGATAGGGCAGATCCTGCAGGATATGCAGGTGAAGGTGATCCCTACACTGTCCTGGGCAGAAGATGCCAGCTTTCAATTTTGCTTTGATGGAATTGAGCCGGGCGGCACGGTTTCCGTTTCTACTATTGGGGTGAAACGGGATAAGGACTCCATGGAAGTTTGGAAAGCCGGCATGGATGAAGCCATAAAGAGACTGACCCCATCGGCTGTTGTGGTATATGGTGGTGATATTGGATATAAGTTCCCTTGTAAGGCAGTTTATTTTGAAAATGCTGTTACGGAGAAGATGAAGAATGGGCGGTAGGGGGCAAAATTATTCCATCGTAAAACGCCTACCTAATTTCAAATGCGCTATTGTTCCGCGAAATAAATTAAAAAACTATATACTCAATCCCGGAAAAAGTCCTGATAAAGCAAAATTTTTTGCTTCGATAGGTTATAATATGAGAAATTGGGAACGATTTATGGCGGATGTAAAGAAGAAAGTAAGGACTAATAAAGCCTTAAAGTATCGAACTGATAAATACGGGCAAACGGAATACCAAGTTAATATGCAGATTGGTATTACAAGAAAGCGTATGGTGGCTACTGGCTGGGTTGTAAGAAAAGGAAGCAGTAAGCCACAATTTGTCACCGCCTATCAAAACAAAAAGCTTGAAGGGAAGTCTGGATTGAATGAGTGATATGCATGATATTAAAGAACTTGATGAAGTTCAAATTTTAAAAACTGGGGAATATGCTTTTGTGGTATGGGCTGATGATGACCCTACTCATGACAGTTATTTACTGGAAATAAAGGGGAAAAATGAGATGCCAAATTTCTACAGCCGAAAAGATTTTAAATTTATAAGCAGATAAATGGGAGCAGAGTCAGAAATGGCCCTGCTTTTTTATTGCCAGAATCAGGAGGTCAACATGGGTGGACGCGGGGCTGTTGCCGGAATTACAGCCACAACAAAAAATGGAGCAGTTATCAAAATGTACGCGGTACCTGGCCAGAAAAACAAGGTGTACAGCCCTACTATGGGGGTGCGGACCGTTAAAGGCGGCCTATTTGCGGCCAGGCGGAACGCCATTAAAAACGGAATGAGCGTGGCCAATATAAGCAGAAAGCAGCTAGCAGCCCTTAACAAGCAGGAAGAAACGGGCAGTCCGTTGGATAGCTATAGCGGCCATGTTGCGAGAAATACACGTTTACAGCGACGGGGGCGGCGGCCACAGGGAGCACGATAATATGCCAGCATTAGGATATGGGAGAAATGAATAATGAAAACCTAAAACCTTTTCGAAGCGTGAGCGAAGCGAGAGAAAGCGGTAAAAAAGGGGGCCGTGCTTCCGGCCAAAAACGGCGTCAATTGAAGACCTGGAAGCAGTTAGCACAAGAGGTTCTTGCCATGCCAATCAAAGAAGGCAAGGTAGACAAAAAGATAAAATCCCTGGCTGATGCCAAAGGGAAGAATTTGAGAGTCCAGGACGCCATGATCCTGGCCCAGACAGTCCAGGCAATGAAAGGCGATACAAAAGCGTTCGGCCTGATTGCAGAACTATCCGGCCTTTTTGACACGGAGGAGCCAGAGTTACAGCCCCTGGCTGTGCCTGATGACACGAACTTGATCATCCCGGCTTTCGATGGATTGAGTGCCGACATTAAGCGGCACTTGCATACCCATTACTGGCTGAAGGGCGGACGCGGCAGCACCAAATCTTCTTTCATTTCGCTGCAGATTCCAAAGCTGATGATCGCCCATCCTGATGTGCATGCGGTTGTGCTGCGTAAGGTTGGTAACACCCTAAAAAACAGTGTTTACCAGCAGCTGGAATGGGCTATTGGAGAACTGAGGCTGATGGACGAATTCAGTTTCAAAAAGTCACCCATGGAAATCACCCTGAACAGGACCGGCCAAAAGATCCTGTTCTTTGGCGTGGATGATAAAGCAAAGTTAAAATCCTTGAAAATGCCCTTTGGTTATGTGGGGGTTCTCTGGTATGAAGAGCTGGATCAGTTTGCCGGCATGGCAGAAATCCGGAATATCAACCAGTCCCTGCTGCGGGGCGGCCCGGAAGCCTGGTGCTTCTACAGTTTCAACCCGCCAAAAAGTCGGGACAACTGGGTCAATGTGGAGCAGCTTACAGACCGGTCTGATCGGCTTGTGAGCTGCTCAAACTATACCCTGGTACCTCGTGACTGGCTGGGCGAGCAATTCATTATTGAAGCAGAAGCCCTAAAGCAGCAGCGGCCGGATCTATATGCCCATGAATACATGGGAGAAGTCACCGGGACCGGCGGCGATGTGTTCGGAAATGTTTCTGATCTGGAAATGAGCGATGACATGATAGCCGGCCAGTTTGACAATATCCGGGATGGTATCGACTTTGGGTTTGCAATCGATCCGTTTGCATATACCAAAATGCACTATGATCCAAAGAAACACGAATTGTATATATTCGATGAAGTTTATGGAGTCCAGATTTCCAACGAAAAGGCCTATGAGCTGGTGAAAGATAAAATTGGGACCCGGTATGTACAGTGCGATAGTGCCGAACCAAAGAGCATCGCACGGCTGCAGGATTTAGGTCTGCGGTGTATCGGGGTAAAAAAAGGACCAGACTCCCGCGATTTCGCTATTAAGTGGCTGTCTGATCTGTCGCATATTTATATAGACAAACGGCGCTGCCCCAATACCTACCGTGAATTTGTGAGTTACGAATTCGCCCAGGACAAGGACGGCAATTTTATCAGCCAGTATCCAAAAGCCAACGACCACACAATTGATAGTGTTCGATACGCTTTGAAACCGGATATGGATGGAGATACATACTCTTTCAAATAATCATTGTTGGAGGGACTATGTTTTTTAATGATCTTATTGGTACCCTGCTGGAAGCGGGGGCTAAGCAGAACATGACAACTAAACAATTCCTGGAAAAAGAAATCTACTACTGGGTCAATAGTCCGACCCGGCGGATGCAGTTGACCGGGACAGCGTATTACAAGCACGATCAGGACATTGCGTTTAAGCAGCGGAAAGCCATTGGTGAAGGCGGTCAGTTGGTAACCGTATCCAACTTGCCCAACAATCGCCTGACTGACAACAGGTATGCATTCCTGGTGGACCAGAAGGCCAATTATCTCCTGAGCAAGCCTATTGACGTCCGGTGTGCCGATGACACGGCACAAGACACAATCAACGACGTCCTGGGGCCGCATTTCCTCTTGACACTGAAAAGCGTGGGCAAGGATGCCTTGAATTGTGGGATTTCCTACCTGTTCCCGTACGTGGATGATAATGGGGAACTGGAATTCAAACGGTTCCATGGGTATGAAATCTTGCCTTTTTGGAAAGACCAGGATCATACCGCCCTGGATGCCTTTTTGCGGATGTATCCCCAGGAAGTCTATGAAGGGCAAACCAAAAAGATTGTGCAGCGCGTCGAATGGTATACCCTGGAAGGCGTGCAGAGGTTTATTTATGAATCCGGAGAACTGCGGCCGGAATCTACCGATATTTTCCCCTATATCGTTGTGAATAATGGGGAAGGGGAACCCGAAAACGCACAAGCCTTCAATTGGTCAAGGATTCCTTTGATCCCTTTCAAACTGAACGATGAAGAAATTCCGCTCATTAAACGGGTGAAATCCCTGCAGGACGCACTAAATGTCATGTACAGTAACTATGTGGACGTCATGGAGGAAGGACCACGGAATTCCATCTTGATCATCCACAACTATGATGGGCAGGATCTGGGGGAATTCCGGCGCAACCTGTCCACTCTGGGGGCCGTTAAAGTCCGGGACCCGGGCGGCGTGGATGTCCTGCAGATTCCCGTCAACAGCGAAAATTACCTGTCAATCATCAATCTGTTAAAACGTGCAATCATCGAGAGCGGCCGGGGCCTTGATACAAAGGATGACCGCCTGGCCAGCGGGAGCCCCAACCAGATGAATATCCGCTCAATGTATACGGATCTGGACCTGGATGCAACTGACATGGAAATGAATTTCAAAGCAGCGTTACAGGATTTGATGTGGTTCGTCAATGCGTTTGATGCAGCCATGGGCAGGCCTACCAGTGATGTTACCTTTATCTTTAATAAAGATACCATGGTAAATGAATCCGAAGTGATCAACGATTGCCGGGCCAGCGTGGGGATTATCAGCCAGGAAACGATTATCGCTAACCACCCCTGGGTCAAGGACAGCAAGAAAGAGCTGGAACAGGTACAGCAGGAACAGAATCAAAAGATGGCATCTATGGACCCATACGGAGGCGGTGACGGATGGCCCAACAAAACCGGCGGGATCCCCGCCTGACAAAGAATTCCCGGTATTGGTGGAAAAAACGGGCAACTGCAGTAGAAAAGGCCCAGTACAAAAGCGAACTGTCCATTGCGGCCGATATGCAGCGGGCGCTGGATCATGCGTATAGCAGCATTGAAAAAGAAATTTATGCTTTATACGGGAAGTATGCCGACAACAACCAGATGACCATAGCAGCGGCCCGGTCCTATTTGAATGATGCGGAACGGGACGAATTCCAGCATGACCTGCAGGATTATATCAAGATGGCCAGGAATAACAGCGATGGCAAGTTTGATAAGCTGCTGGATGCGTTGAGTACCCGGGCCAGGATAAGCCGCCTGGAGTCGCTGCAGGTCCGCAGCGCTATGTATATCCGGGAAGCATACGGCGGTATGGACAGCACCCTTTTAGACGGTTTGGAAAAGGTCATGACGGACACCCAAATGAGGACTGCCTACGAAATTCAGAACGCCAAAGCTCAGTATGAGCCATTTCAGCAGATTGATAAAAAGAGTATTGATAGAGTCCTTGCAAAGCCATGGACAAGTGATGGAAAGACCTTTTCGAAGCGCTTATGGACCAACCAAAAAGACCTGATCAACACGGTACAGGATGAAATGGTAAAAGGGTTCACCAGCGGTGTAGACCCTGCAGCCATGACGAAAAGCCTGGCCGGCCAGTTCGGGGTTGCCAAATATGCAGCCAAACGCCTGGCAGTTACGGAGGGCGCCTATTTCGCCAGTTTGGCCACGGGTGATACCTATCAGGAATATGACGTGGATAAATACCAGATTCTGGCCACGCTGGATGATCGTACTTGTGATATATGCGCTTCCCTGGATGGAGAAATCCACGACATGAAAGACTATCGGCCGGGAGATACGGCCCCGCCATTCCACCCAAACTGCCGGACAACTACTATTCCTTATATCGAAAATAATGAATTGAAGGGAAAAGAAAAACGGGCTGCCCGGGACCCGAAAACCGGGAAAACAGTTTTGGTAGATGGAGAACTAACTTACCCGGAATGGAAAAAACAGTTTGTGGAAGAATCCCCGCCACCATCGAAAGGAGAATTTGACACCGGTGGCCATGAAGGGCATGGAGTCGATGTTGATGTGACTGGGAGTACAAGCGGCTATAATGGGGAAAAAGTCGTTCATGTTGGAAATAATCAGGATGCCATGTCTAACAGTTTTCGACCACGTTTCGGAAAAAGAACGTCAGAAGTCATAACAGGAAGTTCAGCTTCAATCAAACTGAAAAAGGTTGAAAATAGTCAAGCCGGTGTATGGGCAGAAAATATTCTGGGAGAAAAAGAATTAGCTATACGGGTAATTGAAAAAATCATGAGGGAAGTGAAAAAACAATTAGGTTCTATTTATACCCCAGACGTAGGTGTCATTGATTTTGCAGCTCATTTCAATAAAAGATATGCGGATGAAGTAGCTGTTTATGATAAAAGTAGCGGGATGATCTTTTTTAACAAAGCATTTCGAAAGAAAAGCCAGGTTGAGAATTATGTCAACAAATGGCCGGGGTGGTTTTGCGGTAAGACGGCTGAAGCAGTGGCCTTCCATGAGATAGGACATGCGAAGTATTATGAATTGATCAATTCTATTGCAGAAAAACTGGGAATTAGTTATACTAAAGCTGAAAACATTGTTGAATCGGCAATAGGTGATTTTGTTTCAAAAAACGGTGGAAGTGATTTTTTACTAGGGCTTTCTAAATATGCTGCAAATAGTTATTCTATTCATAGATACGGAGAAATTTTTGCTGAAGCCTATCACAACGAGGGGGCTAATCCCGTTGCGGGGAAATTCATGAACTTCATTTCTGGATTGGGAAGGTGAAGAAAAATGATGATACAACCAACTAAGAGAGAATATGAACTTTGGGAAAAGTATGAGGCTTCTACAAGTAAAAAAGAAAAAGAAGCTATTTTGAGGGAACTTGATAAAGAACATAAGAAGCAAGCAGAATCCAATGATAAATAAAGGCACTCACAATTGTGGGTGCCTTTGCTATATGTGGAGGTATGGCATGGAATATTTTGCTGTTATTTACAAAATCCTGAAGGCCATTGAGTACTCCATGGATTTTGACGAATTCGACCAAAACGCTATTTCTCCAGAAACGTTAGGAGTCAGCCGGCAGCGCTGGGAAGCGATTATTGCTGAGCTGGTACGGAATAAGTACATCACAGGAGTAGAACTGCTCCCGATTGCAGGAAGGGGGACTCCTGGGGTTAAAATAATCCGTCCGCTCCTGACGATCCAGGGTGCGGAATACTTGAGTGAAAACAGCATGATGAAAAAGATGTACAAAATAGCCAAGGGGATCAAAGACGTGGTCCCCTGATTCAAATTACATAGCTTTTTAGCAGACCATGATTGATGGCCTGCTTTTTTATTGCCTTTTTGGTATTGCAGGCGAAAAAGAACAAGACCGGCAGCGTGGTGCTGACCACAATAAAAAGCGAATTGAGAAAGGACGAACGAATATGAACCAAGAACAGCTCAAATCTTTAGGCCTGAATGACGACACTATCCAAAGGATCCTGGAAGATCAGGGTAAAAATTTTGTTTCCAAGACCCGTTTCAACGAGGTGAACGAAAACAAAAAAGCTCTGGAAAGCCAGCTTGCCGACCGTGACACCCAGCTAAAGGACCTGGAGACGAAAGCCAAAGGAAACGACGACTTGCAAAAACAGATCAAAGAAGTGCAGAAAGCCAACGAGGACCAAAAGGCTGCCTATGATGGGAAAATCCATCAAATGAAGGTTGATAACGCCATTGTCAGCGCCCTGACTGCTGCTAAAGCCAAAAACATCGATGCGGCTAAAGCAATGCTGCATATGGACGCCTATGACCTGCAGGAAGATGGAACCATTAAAGGCCTGGCTGACAACATCAAAAAGGTGAAAGAGGCTAATCCCTGGGCATTTGACGTAGATCAGCAGCCCGGCCCAAAACCTCAATTTCAGTTTAAAAACAGCTTTAAGCCGGCTGAAGGTGGCGATAATGACAAGCCTACGGAGGTCCAAAGTGAGGCAGACTTGATTTGGAACGCAATGAATGGCGTTTTCTCCAACAAGTAAGGAGTAAAAAATTATGCCGAACTCTTTTAGTAATGCAACTATTTTCCAAACTGCCCTGGATCGTCAGATCCTGCAGAATGCAACCTCTTCTTTCCTGGAAGCAAATGCGGGACAGGTGAAGTATAACGGCGGCGATACCGTGAAAATCCCCGTGATCACCACCGACGGCCTGGCCGATTATGACCGCTCTACCGGTTATCCGTCCGGCGCCGTAACCCTGACCTACGAAGACAAGAAAATGACTCAAGACAGGGCACAATCTTTTAACATCGATGCAATCGACGTTGATGAAACCAATTACGTGGCCAATGTGGCCAATGTCATGGGGGTATTCCAGCGTGAAAAAGTCATCCCCGAAATCGATCTGTATCGTTGGAACAAGATTTTCCTGGCTGCAAGCGGTGCCAATCATTCTACTGCTAAGATCCTGACCAAAGCCACTATCCTGGATGAACTGGAAGCGGATATTAATGCGGTAGAGGACGTGGCCGGCACCCGTGAGGGCCTGGTAATCGTCATGAATACCAAAGTCAGCAGCGCACGGATGAATACGATCGTCACCAAAGATGGCAGCACCAAAGCTATGAGCGGCACCGGTAAGGCTATCAACTGGCTGGTATTCCCTCAATCCGCACCTATCGCTGTTTCTAAGACTGATACCGTCCGGATCTTCAGCCCTAACGGTGAAGCCGGCTATCCTGCATTCCAGGGTGCAAACGCCTGGCATGTTGACTATCGGAAGTTCCATGATCTGTGGATCCCTGACAAACGGCTTGATGTGATTTTCGCACATTGCGATCCGACGGACTGATGACCGAAAGAAAGGGTGATGGATATGGAGAAGCCAACGGCTGCTAGCTGTGCTGGCTATATTACAGCCCTGACCGGATACGAGACGACAGCGGATGACGTTACTCTGATGGGGATTTGCCTGGAAGCGGAAGAAATCTATATGCTGAATGAAACGGCTCTTGACACTCTGCCGGCTGCGCTGTACCCGATGTTACGGGACAGCGCTACGGGCAGGTGGTTAAAGGCCAAAAAGGAAGCTGTACTGGGCTCCGATTCGCTGCAGGTTGTAAAAAGCATTTCCGAGGGGGATGTTTCCGTTTCTCTGGATGGCTCCACGGCGGAAAGCCGGCTGGATCAGCTCATTACAGAACTAACCCGGGAGGATCAGTTGCTATGTTTCCGAAAATTCCGCTGGTGAAAACGGCGATTCAGGGTTTGAATAATGCTACGGCAACCGTTTCTACCCGTCAAGCTGTGAAAGATGAAAATAACATTACCCGGACAAAGCTAGTGGAAGCCGGCTCTATCCGGTGCCGGATCAGCTATAGCAGCGTCCCGGTAATTGCCGATAGTGATACGGTTGATGCCTTGACTGTCCAGGTGAAAATGAACTATGCTCCGGCAGATATGACGATTCTGCCGGGGAGTTATGTGCATGTCAAATGGGATGACGGCAAGGAAGAGGACTTCCAGAACTCTTCGTACCCGGCCGTTTATACCCACCATGCGGAATTATCCCTTGAAAGGGTGAATAAGAAGCCATGAGCGTTGTCCGAGTCGATGTTTCCAGCTTTGAAAAGTTCCGGGCGACTTTAGGTAATACCAAAGTTGACCGGCATATTGAAGCGGCTGTAAAAGAAACGGCCCTGACCGCCTACGGGGCCACAAAGAAGGCCACACCGGTGGTAACGGGTACCTTGCGGCGGGAATGGAAGCTGACACCGGTAGAGAAGGAAGGCAGCAGTTTTACGGCTGCACTGTACAACGATACCAAATACGCACCCTATGTGGAATATGGACACAGAACCAACCGAAAGGATGGCTCTCATGGATGGGTAGAAGGTCAGTACATGATGACCAATTCTGTGAAAATGGTAGAGCAGAATTTACCGAAGATAATCCAGAAACATGTAAAAGCAATGCTGGATGAAATGGGTATGTAACGATGAATGAACAAACGGTAATCAATGCCATTGCCATGGCCCTGGCTCCAACGGGTGCCACGGTATATGTCACGGAAATCAAGCAGAATATCAGCGACGGGGATTTCCTGATCCAGTCCCTGCAGCCTGGTTACACCATGATGATCACGGATCATTACCAGGCAAGTTATCCGTTCGACGTCATTTATATTACCGATGACAAGGAAAAAGCATTGGCAATGGCGGATACACTTTTTGACCTTTTGGAAGAAATCGATACCAGCGATGGCCGGATTCGTGGATCCGGCTTTTCCTGGCATTGGACGGATGGGGCCTTGCATTTCCTTGTGACTTACCCGGTACATGTTTACCGACCACGAGAGAAAGGCCCCATGATGAAGAAACTGACTGTAAATGGAGGTGTTGCAAATGGATGATATCAATGAGCAGCAGAGCCCTTCTTTTCCGAAAGCGCTTTTGCTGCAGAGTAAGAAGTATGAAGAAATTGTAGATATCCTGAATGCTCTGCTGGAAGATGGTAAAAGTTATACCTTTGAACAGGTAGACAGTATGGTATCTGAATTCCTGAAAAGGAGTGTGAACTAATGAGTTACGGCGGCGGTACGTTTTTAACGCAGAATAAAGTGCTTCCAGGCACTTACATCAACTTCATTTCCGTGGCCAAAGCATCCAGTGAGCTGTCTGACCGGGGGTATGGTGCCCTGGCCATGAATCTGGATTGGGGCCCTGACAGCCAGATCTTTATGGTTGAGCAGGAGGACTTCCAGACGGACGCTCAAAAGTATTTTGGCTACGATTATACCGACGATGCGATGAAAGGCCTCCGTGATCTGTTCCTGAACTTGAAGACGCTGTACTGCTATAAGCTGAACAGCGGCGGTGCCAAAGCACTGTGCGATTACTGTGAAGCGAAATACAGCGGCACCCGGGGGAATCAAATCATGGTTGCTATCAGTGCCAATGTAGATGATACAGCAAAATTTGATGTATCCACTTACTTTGACGGCGTGCTGAAAGATCAGCAGACGGGTGTTAAGACGCTGGCCGAACTGCAGGACAATGATTTTGTGACCTGGACCGACAGCGCTAATATTGCGGTTACGGCCGGCACTTATCTGACCGGTGGTACCAATGGTACGGCGGCAACTGGTACGACTCATTCGGATTTTCTGTCTAAGCTGGAAAGCTATTCTTTCAATACCCTGGGATGCCTGTCTACGGATAAAACCATTCAGGCCCTGTATCTGGCGTGGACGAAGCGGATGCGTGACGATATTGGGGCCAAGTTCCAGACCATCGGTTATAATACGCCCGGCAATTATGAAGGGTGGATCAACTGCACCACGTCCGTAAAGGACAGTACATTCCCTGAAAGCAGTCTGATCTACTGGTTGGTTGGCGCGGAAGCTTCCTGCCAGGTCAACCGGACCGTAGGCAATAAGCAGTACGATGGGGAATTTACTCCGATTGTAAAGACCAAACAAACGGATCTGAAAAACCAGATCAAGAACGGCGAATTGTGTTTCCACCAGGTCAATGGTGCGGAATTCTATGTGCTGAAAGACATTAATAGTCTCACTTCCTTCAGCAAGGCAAAGACCCGTGACTTCAGCTTGAACCAGGTAATGCGGGTCCTGGATCAGTGGGCAAACGACATTGCGGTGTTGTTCGCTAAATATTACCTGGACAAAGAGCAAAACCTTGCAACCGGCCGGACGGCCTTCTGGAATGATATCGTCGATTATGCTTCTAAAATGGAAGGAATCGGCGCTATCGATACCTTTGACAAGGACGCCCTGACCGTAGAAAAGGGAGAAGAAAAGGAATCTGTGTTAGTGAATTCTACTATCAATCCTGCCGTGGCCATGGAAAAAGTGTATATGTACACCTATGTAGCCTGATTGGGGGTTAAACGATGGCTCAATTGATGAACGGAAAAGACGCTGTATGGGCCGGCATGGGGTCCGTTTATGTGACCGTCGACGGTAATCGTTATTGTCTGATCCAGGCGGTTAAAATCAGCGCCAAATATAAGAAAGACAAGAAAAAGGTACCTATCATGGGTACTACAGTGACCGCAAACAAGGGCGGCGGCCTGTCCTATAGTGGCACCATGAGCCACTATTACAATACTTCCCTGTTCCGAAAATATCTGAAACGGTACCAGGATACGGGGGAGGACCTGTATTTCGATATGGTGATTACAAACGAGGATAAAACCGCGGCGTGCGGCAAGCAGACTGTCATTCTGAAAAATTGCAACTTTGATGATGGCACGGTGGCTGAACTGGAAGCCGGCGGCGACGTACTGGTGGATGAAAGCAATTTCACGTTTGAGAAATTCGAAATGCCGGATGAATTTACTGAACTTGATGGAATGAAAGGTTAGGAGGAGTTTTATGGCACTGGATGTAAGTTTGTTCCTTGCGACGAAAGCAGCACCGGTAAAAGAGACTACGTATGTGGTCTCTGACCGGTTTGTTGACAATGATGGTAAATCGATTGCATGGGTACTGAAACCGGTTAACAGCGTAAAAGAAAAAGAGATTAAGCAGAATTGCATTAAGGGCAACACGTTTGATCGAGTATCCTATATTGAACAGCTGACTGCGGAAACTGTGGCAGATCCTAACCTGGCGGACGCAACCCTGCAGGACAGTTATAAGGCCTATGGCAAAACGGCCCTGCTGGAAAGTATGCTGACTTCCGGAGAACTGAACAAACTGGAAGTAAAAGCCCTGGAAGTGAATGGACTGAATACGCCCATTGATCAATTGGTTGACGAAGCAAAAAACTGATCAGGGAAGGGAATGGGGATTTTGCATTTATGCATTATGTGCTGCAAAAGCTCCATATCATGCCTTCCCAATATGCAGCAATGACCAGGGCTGAAAAGGCTCTGGTCATTGCCAGCATACAATTACGTGTGCAAGCTGAAAAGAAGCAGCTTGACGAAGGTGCATCAATGATTTTACAGGCATTGGTGGAATACTATCAGACCCTGTTGAAACGCGGAGAAGTAGAAGAATCTGGTTGGTGTAAAGCGAGAGTTTCAGCTGAAATCGTTTTAAATGATAAGGGAGAATTACAGGGAATCCTTTCTTTGCAAAATCTGGTGCAAAGAGGGAAAAAACAGGTCTTTGTCGATACGATGATGAGAGTACCTGAAATCTTTAAACGATCCAGTGGGGTTCGACCTAATTTTCTGTGTGATAATTCTTCCTATTTTTTTGGGATAGATGATAAGGGAAACCCTAAACGCTCCCTGGAATGTTTTGAAGCATCCAAAAATTTTCATCATGATTTATTAGATGGTTGTCAGTCAACAGCGGCACAGGCAATTTTGGCTTTCTTTGATCGCTGGCAGCCTGATCAGGGAAAACAGAATACTGTTTTTTCTCAGAATCATGATACCATCATTGAAGCTTCCAATTTGATATTCAAAATCAATGACCAATTTGCCCAGGATGATCCAGCTATTCAAAAGTGTTGGCAGAAATATAAGCAGAGCGGACAGACGGGTTCCTTGCGGGAACAATGTCTGGTAACTGGTGAAATTGCTGAAATTGCCAAAGTACACCCCAATATCAAGGGTATCAAAGATGCCCAATCTTCAGGAGCTTCCCTGATTTCGTTTAATGCTCCTTCGATGGAATCTTTTGGACACAGTGGAGATCAGGGGTTCAACGCTCCTGTCAGCGAATATGCGGCCTTTGCTTATGCTGCTGCACTGAATGAATTACTGCGTAAGGGCAATTCCATCCTCTGTGGAGATACGACAGTTGTTTTTTTGGCACAGTCTGGGGAGGATATGTACTCCCGGTATTATAGTGCTTTAATGGGAGACAGTGATGCAAGCGGATTGAGTGATGAAGATATCAAGGCCGTCCTGGAAAAAACAGCCAAAGGGAATCCGGCAGATTTAAAGGGGATTGTATTATCCCCGGATGAACCCTTTTATGTTTTGGGATTGGCGCCCAATGCTGCCCGCCTTTCCGTACGGTTCTTCTGGAGAAATACTTTTGGAACAGCATTGAAGAATATCCATGCTCATCAGGAACGTATGAAAATTTGCCGCCCTTCCTGGGAAAATGAGAGCCTCTCTCTGTATCGTCTTTTAAATGCTTCCATTAATCCGAACTCCAAGAAAAGCAATGCGTCTCCTTTGCTCGCGGGCAGCCTTTTGCGAAGCATCTTGCAGGATTCACCATATCCGGAAGCCATGTATCGGCAATTTTTACTGAGAATTAAGGCCGATTCAGATAAAATTAATGATAAGGGGAAAAAGGTTCATTTAAAGATTACCTATCCAAGAGCCGCTTTCATCAAAGCGTATCTGATTAAAAATCATGAAAAAGAATGGGGTGGAGAAATTACGATGAATGTGAATGAAAACTGCAATGCAATCCCTTATGTACTGGGACGTCTGTTTGCTGTG
>NZ_JBNMIU010000046.1:0-19953 GCF_050873445.1 Acidaminococcus sp.
ATTACCAGATGTCCATTTTGAAGGTACCAGAATTGTTGAACTGTCTAAAACAGGGGGTTCTACTTTTAGAAACTGTCCTTGACAAGGGGTACGGTTTATTCCGGGTTTTGCGAACCTTTCTCTCCACTATCCACTATCCACTCTTTCTCCCTGTCCGTACGCCCTGTCAGCCATCCCGTAAACGCCTCGTGCAAAATGGCGGACCGACGGGCTTCCTGGGCGCTTAGCACCTGCTGGAGCTTTTCTCGGGCAGCATCCAGTTTGGCGAACAGGCTCTCGATGCGAGCCACGATCCGCTGCTGCTCCGGAAGAGGAGGAAGGGGAAATAAAAGATTACCAATTGTGTCGGGTTTTAATTCTTTCTGATTGGTAGAACCACTCCCTTGTTGTTCCAAGTAATTTTTTAGTGAAAGTAAATAGTAATTCATATAAAACGGATTTAAATGGTGTTTTGCTCTCACAATCGTAACATGTGTATCTGGAACTACTTTAAGCTGAGTATTATTATCAGCTTCTTTATAAAGCCCTACCCTTCCTAACGTTCCTGTACCTGTAGAATTGATTACTGTATCTAAATCAATCAGGTATTCTTCGGGAGCATATTTAGAAATATTATCGGGATTTAAGTATTGAGCCTTATCCAAATTAATGGTGCCATCTTTTTGGTTACATTTTTGGGCAAAAACAAGGACTTCACTTTTCTCTACATATTTGGGAGTCCGTCCACGTTTAATACGTGTTGTAATTTCCTTTACTCTCGTCCACACCCATCCCTTTGGCAGCTCGTACGGCTGCTGCTCTTTGGGTACCAGGGCCTGGGCCAGTTTTTCTTCCGGGGTGAGAGACTGTTTCTTTTTGGCCATCAGGCATCCTCCCCTTTCTGGCAGGCTTCCAGCTCGCAGATCACCTGCTGGAGCAGGCTGGTGGCTTCCTCCAGATTCTGGGCGGCTTCTTTAGCACTTGCGATGGGATCGGGCAGGTCCTGGTAATCCAGCACGCTGTCATCCTTGATGAGACCCAGATCCAGGCTGTTCCCCTTCTGGGCGATCTCTTCCCGGGTGAAGCACTGCCACCGGTTATCTTTTACGGCAGAACGGTCGGGGGCCTCATAGGCGGCTTCGAAGCCGGTGAAGTTCTCTTTGGCCAGGGGATGGGTCTTGCCGAAGGAGGGCATGTTGGTGCGCAGGTCGTAGTACCAGACCTCTCTGGTATTCTCCTTGTCGCTCTGGCCCCGGGTGAAGAACAGTACATTGGTCTTCACGCCCTGGGCGTAGAAGATACCGGTGGGCAGGCGCAGGATGGTATGGAGGTTGCACTTGTCCATCAAATCCACCCGGATCTTTTCCCCGTCGCCGTCGGCAAACAGCACGTTGTCGGGCAGAACCACGGCCGCCCGGCCGCCCCGTTTCAGACTGCGGTAAATATGCTGCAGGAAGTTCAGCTGTTTGTTGCTGGTGGGGAAAGTCAGGTCTTCACGGGTGGCCCGTTCTCCGCCTTTTTTCGTGCCGAAGGGAGGGTTCGTCAGCACCAGGTCGTAGTCCCTGAAGCTTTCCCCCAGACTGGAGAGGGTATCGCCCAGCGTGATGGTACCGTTCATGTCGTGAAGCATGGCGTTCATCAGGGCCAGCCGGTGGGTGTCGTGGACCAGCTCGCAGCCGGTGAAGGCATCCCCCGCTTCAAAATCGGCCGTATCCTGATCCAGGCTGAAGAAATCGTCCGTATGCTGCCGCACGTACTCATGGGCCGCAATCATAAACCCGAAAGTGCCGCAGGCAGGGTCGTTACACCTTTCCCCAGGCTGGGGCTTCATGAGCCGCACCATGACGTCGATAAGTACCCGGGGTGTAAAATACTGACCGGCGCCGGATTTCTTTTCGCTGGCGTTCTTTTCCAGCAGGCCTTCGTACAGATTCCCCAGACCTTCTTCCCTGGCGGAGAACCAGTCCAATTCGTCGATGGTCTGGACGATCTTTTCCAGGTTTTTGGGTTCGTCGATCTTGGTCTGGGCCCCTTCGTAGATTTCCCGGATACGGCCGGTGCCGTTCTTTCCCAGTTCGGTGAGCAGCTGCTGGTAGTATTCTTTCAATTCCAGGCCGCTTTTCCGGGCTAGTTCGTCCCAGCGGTAGGCTTCAGGAATATGGGCTTCGGCACCTGTTTCCTTGGCCATCTTCAGAAACAGGATATAGGTCAGCTCAGTTACGTATTCGTGATAGGTGATGCCATCATCCCGCAGTACATTGCAGAGATTCCACAGCTTTTGTACGATTTCCTGGGTATTCACGCCAGATTCCCTCCATTGGTATCGTCATATAAATAATCATTCAGTTCGTCCAGGATGGCCTCCAGCTGGTTGCCAAAGGCTTTGTTGATCTGGTTGAAGCCGCCGACTTTTTTAAACCGACTGTCTTCGTCCAGGCTTTCCCGATTAAAGATTTCTTCGTTCTGCAGTACGTCTTCGAACCGCTTCAGCCAGTTTTCTTCCGTCCTGGTAAAGGTATGGTTCCTCCGCAGCTTTGTCATGGCCCGGCGAACCCGTTCCCCGTGGCTTATCAGGGGCGAACCCAGGGCGGCTTGCCGGATCAGGCTGATGATGTCGGCGGCCATGTCCTGGCTGGTGACTTCTTTCAGGGCCGTATTCAGCTTCTTTTCCGTGAATCCTTCCAAATCCAGTTCAGCCACCAGTTTCTTCAGATCGCTACGCTTCAAATCCCGGGGTTTGGTACACAGGATGTGCAGGGCTGCAATCTGGTTCTCGTTGCTGCGGATGAAATCGGTGAACTCATCCAGATAATCCTGGGGCCGTTTGGTGGTATTGCCTTTACCATAGCCCCGGGTGATTTCCACGATCTTATCCTGGTCATCAGCGATATACAGGGGCTTAGGGTCGACGATGTCATAGCTGTGGCTGTCCAGTCTGGTCAGCGCCTTTTCCTTGCTCAAAAGGGCCTGTTTGACCTGTTCCATGGGCAGCTGCCGCAGCTGATGCACATAGCCCTTTACATCCTTCGTACCCAGGGACAGCAGCAGATTCTTCTGGGCATCGGGCTGCAGCCGGGGCCATTTGCGCTGGAGTTTTACCACAATCTGGTCTATCTGCTCCTTGATACCGGTTTCGCCTGTGACGGTCTTCAGCCCGGTGAACAGGTCTTTGAACGTGGTGGTGACGCTGGTGGCCACGGGCTTCATGTCAGTCACTTTGGCCATTCGGGCGAATTCGCCCACGGCATCGTAGATGTCGAACTTGGCCTTGTGGATGGGGTCGCAGCGGCGGGTGGCCCGGCCCAGCATCTGTTCGAACAGGATGCGGGATTTCACCCGGCGCAGGAACACCAGGCTGGTGATGGACGGTACGACCACGCCGGTGGTCAGAAGGTCTACGGTAACCACCACGGACGGGTAATCCTCGTTCTTGAACCGCTTGATGGCATCGCTGATCTTCTTCCGGTCTCCCCCATAGGAAGCCCCGGTGATCTTTACAATGGCATCGGCAGGCACGCCCATCTGGCTGTAGATTTCCTTCAGCAGCTGTACCACCAGGTCGGCATGGCGGTCCGTGGCCGCGAAGATCAGGGTCTTGCCGCTGAGCTGGGGACTGGCAGGGTCGATCCGGCCGGCGATTTCGGTCAGTACGGCCCGGTTGAAGCCCTCGGTGATGACATTTCTGTTGAAATCTTCCACGTCGAAATCCACGTCATCGGTCAGAGTGGTGGTATCCACACTGCCCGGATTGTCGGGCTGCAGCATTTTTACCTGGCGCCCCTTCTTCAGATGGATGCCATTTCTGGTCAGTTCCGTTTCAATCTGGATGGGAGCGTCGTGGTCGATGAGATAGCCGTCGAGCACGGCTTCCCGGTAGGTATACTGGTAGACGGGCTTGCCGAAGATTTCCGTGGTCTGCAGGGCCGGGGTGGCCGTCAGGCCGATTTTCACGCCGTCGAAGTAATCCAGCACCCGGCGGTACTGACTTTGATAGGCGGCCTCGTCCCGATATACCAACTCGTTCTGGCTCATTTCCTTATCCAGCAGGTAGCCCCGATGGGCTTCGTCCACAATCACCAGGTCGAAGGCAGAAACGGAAGGCACGGCTTCATCAGTGCGGCCGAACAGCCGGCGGATCATGCTCTGGACCGTGGCAATCTGCACTTTGGTCTCCGGAGCCAGGGTGGTGTCGGTGAGCCTGTTCACGTTATAGATCTGGTTCAGGGTCTTCAAGTCCTCCAGTTTCACTTCCGTGAATTTGTCATAGGCCTGCTCGCCCAGGGTATTCCGATCCACCAAGTACAGGATCCGGCGGAAACGGCCGCTTTTCAGGAACCGGTAAATCAGAGCTAGGATGACCCGGGTCTTGCCCGTACCGGTGGCCATGGCCAGCAGGATCCGTTTCTTCCCCTGCTGTACGGCCTGTTCCGCTTTTTTCACAGCGGTGATCTGATAGGGATACAGGTGGAGACCATTGGGATCTTTCAGCAGATCATCACCCAGGGCTTCCAGGGCCCGGTTTTCTTTGGGGATATCCTGTTCCAGCAGGGTGCGGAGACCGACGGGGCTCATCCAGCCCAGCAGGGCTTTGGGCGCATTGTCCGGGTGGCGCACATCGCGGAACCAGATACCGCTTTCAATTTCGCACTGGCGCAGATAAGGGCGGCCGTTGGTGGCAAACAGGAAAGGCACCTGGTAGTCGCCCCATTTGCCCAGGAGATAGGGCTGGTCCTGGGGACGGATATGAGTGGCGTATTCCCGGCACTGGTCGTCCAGCACGCTGCTGACATTCTTGAACCGTTTCTTCGCTTCGATGATGCCCACCAGCTGCTTGCCGATGAACAGGGCGTAATCAGCCCGATGGGCCTTGCGGGCGCTGGTTTCGGTGGGGTCCGTGGCTTCCGTGGGCCATTCAGCGATGGCTCGATACGTATTGCGGGCGGGACGGGTGCCTTTGGCATAGGTCAAGGTCTGGGAATTCACCTCCCATCCCACCTGGCGCAGCTGGGCGTCAATGAGATAGCGGGTTTCCGCTTCACTGATATCCCGATGGTACGCCACGTTGGCATTTTGGGCGATTCGCTGCTTTTTGGGCACCTTGGGGGCTTTCTGGGCCGTCTGGGCGGCGGCCCGGGCCAGGGATTTTTCTTTTTGAGTCAGGGAGGGTTTGGCGGGTGCAGGTGCTGAGGCTGGTGCTGCGGCCTGAGAGACAGGGGCGGGTGCAGGTGCTTTTTCGGGCAACACAAAAGACCTATGGGTATAACGGTAATCCCCATAGGTCGCCATGAACCATTCACAGATACCATAGGCCACCTGCAGACACAGGCTGGCATCCCGCTCAGAGGCATAGTTGTCGTGCACGGCCTTGTTCCCTATCCGGCGCAGCACTGTCAGGCTGTCGGCCACCGTACGGGGCAGATAGTCCTCGGTCTCCAGGTAGCGGATGCGCTGGACCTGGGAGTGATCTGTGGGGTCGGGTTCCTTGTCGTATTGGAACATGAGCTCCACCACTTTTTCTCCCAGAAACCGCAGCTTGAACAGGCAAGCATTGGGATCGGTATAAAGATATTGCTCTCCTTTTGCGCCCAGTTCGGCCAGCAAAGGAAATTTGTCACATAAAAAAGAAAAGTTGCTCATGCCAGTGTCTCTCCTCTGTCAAAAGCTTATAGTATGAATATTATAGCATATTTTGGAAAAAGGTGGAGAGACAGAGCTGGGGCTATTCATCTTCATCATCGTCAGAACGAATTTCGGCTTCGTACATGCCTACCTTTTTTAAAACCTCTATCACATCATAGACAGAACGTCCTTCTGCGTCTTCATAACGCTCTGCCACCCCTGGATTCCTATCATTAAAGAAGTCATCAGCAAACTCCAATTCCTTTTTCTCAGGGATACCTGCCAGGACGAAGATATTCTTAAAATTGCATGTATCATTATGATTGTACAGAATCATTTCGTTGTATTTGTATTTTCCAATTTCAGAATCCTTGGTGCCAAAGCCAAAAGCGGCCAGCCCGTCATTGATTAAGAGTTCATTGAACACTTTCAACAGTCCAAGACAGGTTTCAACACTAATGTGATCCAAATAATAAACTTTGCGATGTGTTGATTTTATTATAGCTGGTTCTGTTTCAGTTGCAGGCTTGACAATCTTCTCTTCATCAAGAGTCGCAGGAACTTCCATAAAAAAGAATAAATCAGCATCTTGATTGACTGCCAGGTAATTCTCCAGCACGCTTTGAATGTGTTCTGCACTGACCTGCGCATCGATTCTGCCATTATCTACGATAAAACCTTCCCACATCAAGTCCATAACATCTTTTGGATGCAAAAAATGATTTCCCTTGACGAACGTGAAATTCCCCATATAGGATACCTCCCATTGATTGAAATCGCCAGTCTCTATTTTAGCTGATTTCATTATAACAAAACAGGTGGGTAAAAATACGGATAGATTAAAAATCCGGGACCGGTGCGGGCTGCTCACCAATCAGCCCCTACTTTGGTCGCACAGGAATGCAGGTTCGTGCAGAAGATCGTGATGGAATATGGTACAATGGTAGAAAATCGTATTGGGTTCGGAGGTCTTTTCTATGATTCGAGAAATTATGCGTGATCCGTTCTTTCTGCAGCAGAAATCTTTGCCCGCTTCTCCCCTGGACAAACCAGTGGCCATCGACCTGCTGGATACCCTGAAGGCCCATCGGGCGGAATGTGTGGGTATGGCGGCCAACATGATCGGGGTGGCCAAATGCGTCATCGTGGTGAACCTGGGGCTTATGGATATGGTGCTGTTCAATCCGAAGATCGTCAAACAGAAAGGCGCTTATGAAACCAGCGAAGGGTGCCTGTCCCTGCCCGGGGAGCGGAAAACGGTGCGGTACAGAGAAATCGAAGTGGAATTCCAGGACATGGAATTCCAGAAACAGACGCTGAAATTCACCGGCTTCCCGGCCCAGATTATCCAGCACGAGGTGGATCATCTGGCGGGAAGGCTGATTTAAAGAAATGGAGCTGTGAAGGCATCATTCACAGCAATGTAGGAGGGCTTGCGATGGAAAATGGGATCCTGGGACAGAAATGGTACCTGTATGCCACGGAGTTCTTTGCCGGTATGGCACTGATGGCCGTGGAAATCGGGGCGCAGCGGCTGATTGCCCCCTATTTTTCTTCTTCCCAGATTGTCTGGACGATCATCATCGGCACCATCATGATTGCCATGGCGCTGGGCAATGTGTACGGCGGGCGGACGGCGGACCGGGACCCCAAACCGGAGCATCTGTACCGGCGGATCTTCCTTGCGTCCCTGTGGCTGGCGCTCATCCCCGTGGTGGGCAAATACCTTATCGTGGGGATTTCCGGCCTTCTGATCCTGGCCATCGACACCCATTTTCTGGTAGTGGCGGCACTGGCGGCCTGCCTGGTGCTGTTTGTGTATCCCCTCTTTCTTCTGGGCACCGTGACGCCCAGCCTGGCCCGGTACTGCGTGACCCGGCAGGAGGAAACGGGGAATATCGTAGGCCGGCTGGGGGCTATGAACACCATCGGCAGCATTATCGGCACGTTTCTCCCCACCTTCGTCACCATCCCTGCCGTGGGGACAAATCTGACGTTCCTGCTGTTTGCGGGTATCCTGCTGGCCCTTTCCCTGCTCTATTTCTTCCGGGAGGGCGGCCACCGGAAAAAGGTCCTGCTGGGGCTTGTGGTCTTCGGGTTGGCCTGCCTGCTGGGGCACCGGACGTCTTTTGCGTTCTGGGAGAAACCGGAAAAAATCCTGTACGAAGGCGAATCGGTCTACAATTATCTGCAGGTGCGGGACGAGCCGGACAGCGTGATTCTTTCCACCAACGTGCTGTTCGGGGTCCAGTCCATGAAGCTGAAACAGGAAGGGCTGACAGGCATGTACTACGATGTGGCGCTGGCCGCCCCGGCCATGGCAGCGGTGGACCAGAAAAAGGACCCCAGCCTGCTGATCCTGGGGATGGGCACCGGCACCTATGCCCACCAGTGCGCCCGATATTATCCGAACCTGGGTCTTGCAGGCGTGGAAATCGACCCGAAGATCACGGCCCTGGCCCGGCAATATTTCGACCTGCCGGCTTCCATGCACGTGACAACCTATGACGGGCGGGCCTACCTGGATCGGGACAACCAGCAGTATGATGTGATATTGGTGGATGCGTACCAGGATATCACCATCCCCTTCCAGATGTCGTCAGTAGAATTCTTTCGGAGCGTCAAAGCGCATCTGAAACCGGGCGGCGTCATGGTGCTGAACATGAATCTGAAGGGCAATGCACCGGGCAGCATCAATGACTATCTGGGGGATACGGTGGCAGCGGTGTTCCCCGCTGTTTATACGGCTGACGTGCCTCAGGCCACCAACCGGGAACTGTTTGCCGGGGAGAGTACAGGTATGGTGCGGCAGCTGGACCGGGCTGCCGAAAAGGAAAAGAACCCGGAGCTGCAGCAGCTGCTGCAGAGCGTAAAAAATACCCTGCGTCCCTATCACAGTGACGGCAGGGTATTGACGGACGACCGGGCTCCGGTGGAATTTTTGGGCATGCAGACGTTGGATGGCCTCATCCGGGAAGAAGTGGGGACATACCGCAGGACGCTGCGAAAAAAAGGCATCAGGGGACTGCTGGAAGAATAAAAAATAAGGGGATGAAGGCCGTATCCTTAGGGGAGGGAAATCAATGCTCGTGTCCGCTCCCCATCCTGGCTTTTTCCAGCTTCAGGATTTTGGTCAGCTCGGCGTTTTCGTCGTTGTCAATGGCACCGTAGTTCGTATGGGTCCCTTCCCCGTCCCGGCTGCACAGCCTGTAGTCCATAGCTGCGGCGTCGTATTCCACGGTGTAATATCTGGGGTCTTCCCCCTTGAGTCCGTGGACCAGGTAGGCCCGGGAGCACAGGGTATCCATATCCCAGCCTTCGTGGAAGGGAAAGTGCATGCGCAGCACGTAGCACTGGGGCGCACCGGTGTGTTCATTGCGGATTTCCACGCCTTCGGCCGTGAAATCTGTTTCAGTATAGGTGGAGCCCTCCCCTTCCCCGGCTTCTTTCAGGTTGTTCAGCACGCTGACGCAAAAGGAACCGAAGGCGTTCCCCAGCAGGAACGGGCTGATCTGGGGCCCTTCCGGGCCGGGATAGACGATGGAGGGCAGGAACTGATGTTCCAGGAAGTATAAGGGGTTCATGGAGTTTACTCCTTTCTTGCGGCCAGGGTGTTCAGGATCATGGCTGCTACAATACAGGCGGCGCCGATGAGCAGGCTGGGAGTCATTTTCTCCCCCAGGATGATCACGCCTAAAATCATAGAGGTCAGGGGCTGCAGAGGGTAGAACGAGGCACAGTAGGTGGCGGGCAGTTTCTGCAGCAGTTCGTTCCACAACAGATGAGCCAGGGCCGTGCACACCAGGCAGGTGTACAGGAGCGGTGCCCAGATGCTGCTGTCAAAGCGCACCATGGCGCCGGTGAAATGAATGAATACCCAGGCGGAAGGCAGGGACAGCACGGCGGCAATGGCCATGCCGTAGCCGGTTACCAGCAGCGGGTCATATTTGGCTGTAAGCTTCTTCAGATGGATGGTGGCATAGGCCCAGGAAAACAGAGCAAAGACGCAGATCATCATACCGGCGGTAGTCACTTCCGCTGTAGGCTTACCGATGATGATGCCGGCCCCCAGCACAGCTATGACAAGGGACAGAGCCTGGAGCTTTGTCACCTTTTCGCCCAGGAGCGTGATGGCCAGGCCGGAAATCACCACGGGCGTCAGAGAATTGATCAGAGACGCAAAAGAAGCGCTGGAATACTGGATGCCCAGGAACAGGGCGGCGTTGGAAAGGAAGTACCCCACCACGCCTGCAAAGAACAGTTCGCCCCAGTCTTTGCGGGCGATGGCGATGTGGCCGTGGAGGGTATGGTATCCCACTCCCAGCAGGATTACAGAAGAAAGGACGTAGCGGATGAACAGCACCAGAAGGGCCGGGATCTGCTGCAGGACCAGACGGCCGGAGATGTACAGACTGCCCCAGATGACAATGACCAGGGTGCAAAGCAATGGACTTTGCCAGGATTTTTGCATAGATAACGCCTCGATTGCAATAATAATGAAGGCTGCCGCAACGCGACAGCCTCTTTTTTCAGTCTTCTACGGAGACCAGTTCGATCTTGAAGTTCAGTTCTTTGCCGGCCATTTCGTGGTTGGCATCGAAGGTAATGGTGGTGTCGGTCTTTGCAGTCACCCGCACCGGGATCTGGTGGCCGTCCGGGGTACTCAGGCCTACCCGCTGACCTACTTCCAGGCCTTCAGAACCGGGCATCTTGGCAAATTCGATGGTCAGGATGTTCTGGGGGTTGGGCATACCATAGGCCTCTTCGGGCATCAGGTGGATGTTCTTTACTTCGCCCACTTCCATGTCACGGACGGCGTCATCGAAGCCTTTGATCATCATGCCGGCACCTACTACAAATTCCAGGGGTTCGCCCCGGTCGTAGGAGGAGTCGAATTTGGTTCCGTCATTCAGGGTACCTTCGTAATGGACTTTCACTTTTTTGTTTTCGTTGCTCATGAATATGCTCCATTCTGTTGATTTTTTTCAAGAAATATCGATATGGTTCTTATTGTACAGGATAGCAGCGAGAAAGTAAACCTATACCGTTGCCAGCCGCCCGGCTTCCTGGATGACCTTTGCAAATGCCGGAGGAACTTCCTGACGCTCCAGGCTCTGGCCGATCAGACGACCTAAGATCACACCCTTGTTGCTGTACAGCCAGGCGAAATACGGTACCCACAGAGGCGCTCCGTTATGGGTTCTGGCCTTATACAGGGGGCCCGGCGGGAAATCTTGGGGATTGAGCTGCAGTTTGTGGCAGGCCTTCTTCACCATGTCCGCACTGGTACGCCCGGTGGTACCGCAGGCACTGTCGATGATTTTGTCCAGTACCTGCCGTTTCCCTTTCTGGAGCATAGTCTGGGCCAAATCCTGCTCGAAACAGATGCCCTGGGTGAAGTATACTCCCTTTTCTTTGGCATGGGCTTCCTTCACATCAGCATCGTACAGCGCCACTACCGGCAGCCGGAAGTATTCCAGCAGTTTCTTGATCTTGGCGATAGAACTTTCGCCTCGGGCGTTGATGAGACAGATGCCATAGTAATCGAATGGCACTCCCACGGCCTGGCCGAACAACTGGAAGCAGCCGAATTCTGTTTCTCCTTCTACCAGAATCACGCTGCGGGCATACAGGGCTTCCTTCACTTCCGGAAAGTGCATGATCAGGTGCTTTTCGATTTCCCGTTTTACATGGAAGCTGGAACCGCAGGCCGCCCGGACCTGACCTTTTGTATCCCGATACAGCCGGACGATGTTCCGATAATCATCGATCAGAGAATCAGTGGAATGGGTCACTACGAACAGCTGGCCCCGGAGTCCGTCCAGTCCAAACAGATCCTTCAGCAGGGCACAAAACTGGGCGTCTTCGTTGCGCAGCAGCTGCTGGTAGTATTCCAGGATAGACCGCTGCATGTAAGGATGCAGATGGATCTCCGGCTCATCGATGGAGATAATGAGGGGCAGATAACGCCGGCCGTCCTCATCTACGGTGATATTATGCTCCAGAGGGACTGCCAGACTGTGGGCCATCTGATAAATCTGGGTGATCACCCGCAGAGCCGCCAGAGAAATGAACTTCAGGTTGTCGGCCCGGTGCCGGTTGTTGCGGCACAGGATCCGGGACAGGTAGAAGATGCACTCATAATAGGAAGAATCAAAACTGCCTACGTTCACTTCATGCTGGATGTAGCGCCGTTCCTCCTGGGGAATGGCTCCGCAGTGGCTGGCTGCCCATTGAGCCAGCCAGCGTTCCAGGGCCCGGTACACCTGGGGCCGCACTTTCCCTTCTTCCTGGCTCAAGGCTGAGTAGCTTACGTACCGCAGCCGCCGGATGGTTTCCAGGGGCAATCCTTCCCCGGTGTCCAGGTCGTACAGCCGGGGCACAATGTCTGATACCTGCATTTCCAGACGCACCCGGATGGCCTGGCGGTGATCATCGGGAGTATCGGCGAAATATTCTTCTTTTCCTTCCAGCAGCTGCACCTCCAGGTCGATGCGGATGGGTTGCCGGGGATCATCGTATTCGATTTCCTCCACATTCCTGGCCCGGGTCAGATAGGACACCAGCCGCAGGAAGCTGCTCTTGCCGATGTCGTTCTCTCCTACCAGGTAGTTGGCCAGAGGATGGAAGGTCATGGAAAGATCTTTGAAATTGCGGTAATTCTGGATGCGCATCTTGGTGATATACATGGGTTACCTCCTGCAGGATTTTTCATTCCACTTGCTACCTTTTTATCTCTCGTCTTTCTCCGGGATACTCTGCAGGAACTTCCTGATCAATGCCGCTGCCAGCAGGAAACCACAGATGTCGGAGACGCTCTGGCACCATACCAGGCCTTCCAGCCCCCAGATCTTCGGCAATACCAGCAGTGCAGGCACCAGGAACAACCCGCTGCGCCCGGCGGCTACCAGCATGGCTCCCATGGTCCGGCGGGAAGTCTGCAGGCACATGTTGGTCAGGATGATCAGCGGCACCAGGATAAAGGTGTAAGCCTGGCAGCGCAGGGTCTGGGTCCCGATGGCAATGACCAGGGGATCATCCCGGAACTGCTCCAGGATCGGTGTGGCGAATACAATGGCCACCAGCGCGGCCCCCAGGGAGAACACCGTACCCACCTTTACGGCAAACCAGAATCCTTCCCGCAGTCGGCCGTATTTCCGGGCCCCGTAACTGAATCCGCACACGGGCTGGAACCCCTGTCCGAAGCCGATGATCACGGACGCTGCAAAAAAGCTGAGCCGGGTGACGATGCTCATGGCCGCAATGGCCGCATCGCCGAATACCCCGGCGGACACATTTAGAAAAATAGTGGAAAGGCTCTGGGTACCCTGCCGCACCAGGGATGGCGCCCCTCCGGCCACGATTTCCTTCCAGATGGCCCAGGAAGGATGCACATTGCGCAGCCGGATGGGGATATTCCCTCCCTGCCTCGTCATGACAAACAGGATGCAGAAGCTGACCCCCTGGCTTAAAATGGTAGCGAGCGCTGCTCCGGCTACGCCCATATGGAATTTGAAAATGAACAGAGGGTCCAGAAACACGTTCAGGAATCCCCCGATGGTAATGCCCACCATGCTGAAAGCGGCGCTGCCCTGGAACCGCAGGTGGTTGTTCAGCACCAGACTGGTCATCATCCAGGGGGCTCCCATGAGGACGATTCCCATATATTGGATGGCATAAGGCAGGATGGTGGGCGTGGAACCGATCAGCGTAGCCAGCTGGGAGGCAAACAGGTTCCCCAGGAAAGCAATCAGGACCCCGCAGACAAAGGCATAGAAAAATGCCGTGGAAGCCATCACTTCCGCCTCCTGGCGCTTTTTGGCACCCAGGAGACGGCTCATGCAGTTACCGGAGCCAATGCCAAAGAAAAAGGCGATGGCATGGAGGATGGCCATGGTAGCAAAGGTCACCCCCACTGCTGCTGTAGAGGAGGTATCGATTTTGCTGACAAAGTAGGTGTCTGCCATATTATAGAAACTGGTGCACAGCATGCTGATGATGGAAGGCAGGGCCAGGGAAGCAATCAGAGGCTTCACCGGGCTTTCCAGCATTTTCTTGTATTTTTGTTGTTCTTTGGTTGTTTCGTCCATCAGTGTATCCCACCATTCTGTCCGCCCAATCAGGCAGGACAAAGAGTTTTGATATTTATTATATCATAAATCAAAACCCATCGATGCTTGATTCCACTACTTTAAATTCTCTGTAGGCGAATATTCCGAAATATGTTACAATAAGATTGCAGAGTTTTTACACATTTTTGACGTATTTTTTACGAAGGAGGAAGATTGGTATGAAATTGAAGAAATGGCTGGCAGCTTCGGCTCTGTGTGCTTTGACGGCAGCGGTGGCTGCCTGCGGGGGTAAGACAGCACAGAAAAACCAGGGGGAATGGAAACCGACCAAGGATATCAAGGTGATTGTGGCTTATAAGGCCGGGTCCGGTACGGATACCGGGGCTCGGGTCCTGTGCAAGGATGCGGAAAAATTCATAGGCAAGACCCTGGTCATTGAAAACAAACCAGGCGCTGACGGTAAGATCGGCTGGAAAGAACTGTCCAAAGCCAAACCGGATGGCTACACCATCGGTTTCATCAACCTGCCCACCTACACGACCCTGGCTCTGGGCAAGGATGCTCCCTTTGACGACAAGAGCATCGTTCCCATCTGCAACCACCTGAAGGAAACCGGCGTGGTCGTCGTACGGAAAGACAGCAAATTCAACAGCCTGAAAGAACTGGTGGAATACGCCCAAGCCCATCCCGGCGAACTGAAGTCTTCCACCAACGGCGTGCAGGCTTCCAACCATACGGCTGCCCAGCTGCTGGCAAAGACTGCCAAATTCGAATACAATGCAGTGCCCTATGGCGGTACAGCTGACCAGCTGCTGGCTCTGCGCCAGGGCGAAGTGGACTTCTCCTGCGCCAAACTGGGTGATGTGGAACCCCTGATCCGTGGCAACAACGCCGCCCTGAAGCTGCTGGGCGTGTTCAGCGAAAAACGGCTGGATGACTATAAGGATGTCCCCACTCTGGGTGAACTTGGCTACTACAACAAATGGTATGGTTCTGCCCGTGCTCTGGTCGCACCGAAAGGCACTCCGGAAAACATCATCAAATTCTATGAAAACGCTTTCAAAATGACCATGACCGATGAACAGACCATCCGGGATCACAAGAACGCCGGACTGGAACTGCATTACATGGACAGCAAGGAACTGGGCCAGCTGATCCAGGACCAGCTGAAGTTCTGTAAAGACGTAGTCAGCAAGCTGTATGCCAATGCATAAGTCAAGCAATTCGTAAATCATGACGGGGTGTGAATTGGATTTCACACCCCTGCTATTGAGGGGAAACAAAAATGAAAAAATCGGAACTCAGTGTTGTAATTTTTATGCTGGTGTTCTGTGCCTTCTTTTTTTATGAAACACTGCAACTCCCACCGGCGGCACAGAGCTATCCCAAATTCGTCATCGGCCTGCTGACCGTGCTGACACTGATGCAGCTGGTCAAGATGGTGGTAACCAGCCATGGCCACTATAAGGTAGTCAGCGACCTTTCGGAAGTCTGGAAGGACTTCCTGCCCCGGCAGTTCTTTACGTTCTTCCTGGGCTGCGTGGGTTTCTTCGTGCTCATGTACTTCGTTGGTTTCTATGTTTCTGCCATCATTTATCTGGTAGGCATGATGCACTATTTCCACATTGCAAAGAGATATATGGCCATTACCGTTGTGGTACTGATGGTCCTGATTTATATCGTATTCAGCGAATTCCTGGCCGTGCCGCTGCCGGACGGGCTGCTGCTGGAACAGATCATGTGAGAAGCGGAGGGATGGACAGATGGAAAATCAATATGCATTGATGGCCATGGGGTTCCTGAACGCACTCACACCCATGAATATCGTTATTATGATCGCCAGTGTGACCATGGGGATCGTCATCGGCTGTATGCCGGGACTTTCGGCGGCCATGGGTGTAGCGCTGCTGCTGCCCCTGACCTTTGGGATGGAACCTTCGGCCGGCCTGATCATGCTGGGCGGCATCTACTGCGGGGCTATTTTCGGCGGCTCCATTTCGGCAATCCTGATCCATACGCCGGGTACACCGGCTTCGGCGGCTACGGCCATCGACGGATACGCCATGACCCTGAAGGGAAAGGCCGGCAAAGCCCTGGCTACGGCCTGCATTTCCTCCTTCTGGGGCGGACTTTTGAGCTGTATCTCCCTGTATTTCTTCGCCCCGGCCCTGGCACGGCTGGCCATGGAATTCGGCAGTCCGGAATATTTCTGGCTGAGCCTGTTCGGGCTGACCATCATCGCAGGCATCAATACGGATTCCATGATTCTGGGACTCATGAGCGGAGCCTTTGGGCTGGTGCTCTCCACCATCGGCATGGATCCCATGCAGGGGGTGGAACGATTCATGTTCGGTCAGGATTCCCTGTATAATGGCATCAACATCACCTGTGCCCTAATCGGGCTGTTCTCCATGAGCCAGGCCTTTATCCTGGCGGAAAAGGCCATTGTGAAACGGGCCAGGGCTGCCAGCTTCAAGGACAGGATCATGCTGACCCTGAAAGAAATGAAGCAGATCACCCCTACTGTAATCCGCAGCTGGGTCATCGGCAACATCATCGGTATCCTGCCCGGAGCAGGGGCTTCCATCGCCTGCTTCCTGGGGTATAACGAAGCCAAACGGTTCTCCAAACATCCGGAGGAATTCGGAAAAGGCTCCATCGAAGGGATTGCCGGTTCGGAAGCCGCCAACAATGCGGTAACCGGTGGGTCATTGATTCCGACTCTGACCCTGGGTATCCCTGGCGAAAGCGTTACAGCCGTACTTATGGGCGGGCTGATCATCCACGGGCTGCAGCCCGGACCGGAGCTCTTTACAAAATACGCTCCTATGACGTATACTTTCTTTGGCGGTTTTGTAGTGATCCAGTTCTTCATGCTGGCTATCGGCCTTCTGGGCTGTCGGCTGTTTGCCAAGATCGCCCGGGTTTCTGATGCGATTTTGATTCCCAGCATCTTCGTGCTGTGCGTGGTAGGTTCCTTTGCCATCAACAACAGTGCTTTTGATGTGAAGGTCATGTTCGTATTCGGTATCATCGGATATCTTATGCGCAAATGCAACATGAACACCGCCGCGGTGGTGCTGGCCCTGATCCTGGGGCCTCTGGGCGAAAAAGGACTGCGCCGCAGCCTGAGCTTGTCGGGCGGCGATACCAGTATCCTGCTCTCCACCAATATCTGCAAGATTCTGCTGGCCCTGTGCCTGCTGAGCCTGCTCTCCCCCTTCGTGATGAAATTCTTCAAGAAGGAAAAGAAGGCAGATGAAGCGGTACTGACCGAAGAAAACAGGGAAATCGACGAAACTGAAAAGGATAAGGAAGAATAGGCATCTCACATCAAAAGGCCCCTTGCGATGGAAGATGCGCAAGGAGATAAGGAGATAACAGGGGCTGTCGCATATGCGGCAGCCCCTGTTTTTATGGAAATAGGAGGTTATGATATGAACGAACAAACCCGTGTAGCTCTTTTGGGAATCATTGTGGAAGATCCCGATTCGGTGGAGGAACTGAATGCCATATTGCATGATTTTGGGCCCTATGTAATCGGCCGGATGGGTATCCCCTACTCTCCCCGGAACATCCACATCATCAGCGTAGTAGTGGACGCACCCCAGGACATCATCAGCAATTTGTCCGGACGCATCGGCAAACTGAAGGGGGTATCAGCCAAAACCTCCTACGCCAAAGTGGATCCGGGCCATGAAAAATAAAATCCAGGCGATACTGCCTTTTCTGGTGGTGCTCCTGTTGTGGAAGGTAGTCACGGACCGGGGCCTGTGGAGCAGCTACATCCTCCCTCCCCCCTGCCGGGTATGGGAAACTGCGCTGCACATGGTCCGCAGCGGGGAACTGGCCAAACACATCGCTATCAGCCTGCGGCGCATCCTGTGGGGTTTTTCCTGGGCATTTGTGGCCAGCTGCGTTCTCAGCAGCCTGAATCTGTTGTTTCCCCATCTGCGGCGCTGCTACAGCGGTGTATTGGAAGTGTTCCGCCACGTGCCGCCACTGAGCCTGATTCCCCTGCTGATCCTGTGGTTCGGTATCGGGGAGCTTCCTAAGACCCTTATCATCGTGTTGGCTTCCTTCTTTCCCATGTACCTGAACATGGACGATGGATTCAGGCGGTGTGACAGGAAACTTCTGGAAGTAGGCCGGATGCTGGGATTTACTTCCTGGCAGATCCTGTGGCAGATCCGCCTGCCGGCCGCTCTGCCAGGCATCCTTACCGGACTCAGGGTGGGCATGGGCTACAGCCTGCGGGCCATCATCGGAGCAGAAATGATTGCTGCTGACAGCGGACTGGGGTATATGATTTTGGACGCCCAGGCCATGAGCCGCAGTGACAAAGTGATCATCGGCATCCTGGCTATCGGAGGCCTGGGACTGGTGCTGGACGGAGTATTTGCCCTGGTGGAGAGGAGGTTGCTGCGGTATGAGCAGAACTGAAATCAAATTCCATGAAATCAGTAAAAGATATGGATCCCGTATTGTCCTTCACAATTTGGACCTGACCCTGGATGCCGGAGAATGTACGGTAATCCTGGGAAAAAGCGGGTGTGGGAAAACGACCCTGCTGCGGCTGCTGGCTGGACTGGAAACCCCCACTTCCGGAACCCTGGAACGGCCAGCTGATTTGAAGCTGGGCATGATGTTCCAGGAGGCCCGTCTGTTCCCCTGGCTCACCTGCCGTGAGAACATTGCCCTGGGCCTGCCCAAAGGAGCGGATCCTAAGGAGGTGGACCACTGGCTGCAGCTGGTGCAGCTCACAGAAGCAGCGGGTCTGTATCCTCACCAGCTGTCCGGAGGTATGCAGCAGCGAGCTTCCCTGGCAAGGACATTGGCCATGCACAGCCAGCTGATTCTTATGGACGAGCCCTTTGCGGCGCTGGATTATTTTACCCGGGCCCAGCTGCAGCAGGAGTTGCGGAACATGCGGCAGAAGCTCCCGCTGGGCATTGTGCTGGTGACCCATAACGTGGATGAGGCGCTGATCCTGGGCGACCGTCTGCTGATCCTCCAGGAGGGCAGAATTGCCTCGGAGCAGCACCTGCGGCCGGAGCCAAGGGACCTGCTTTCTCCAGGCCTCATCAAAGCAAAACGCAGCCTGCTGGCTGCTTTGGCATAAAAAATCATCAACAAAAAGAAAGGAACTAACAGTATGACGATGAAGAAAAAATTGATGGCTTTCCTGGCGGTTGGAATCCTGACCATGGGCGCCCTGGCTGCCGGGTGCGGCAGCGACAACACGGCCTCCAAAACCGCTGCTTCCAAAATGGACAAAGTAAGCATCACCTATGTGCAGGCTCCCCTGAATGTACCTTCCATTGTAGAAAAAGCCAACCAGAGTTTTGAAAAAAAATTCAAGGAAAAGAATATCACCGCCAGCTACAGTACCATTACCTCCGGTGCTGATCAGACAGCTGCCCTAGCCAGCGGCGACATCCAGTTCCTGAACTGTGTGGGCGGCTCCTCCGTACTGCTGAGCGCTGCCAACGGCAACGACATCAAGATCATCAGTCTGTACTCCCAGGCTCCCAAAGCCTTCAAACTGTTCTCCAAAGACGGCAGCATCAGGAGTGCAGCTGATCTGAAGGGTAAGACCATTGCCGGGCCCAAGGGTACCATCCTTCACGAACTGTTGGTTGCCTACCTGCAGAAAGCAGGCCTTTCCATGGACGATGTGAAGTTCGTTTCCATGGGTCTACCTGCTGCCGCTTCCGCCATGGAAAACGGTTCTGCTGACTGCGCCCTGCTGGCCGGTCCTCTGGCTTACAATGCCGAAAAGAAGGGCATGCATGTAGTGACAACCGGCGAAGGACTGGTTTCCGGCCTGACCGTGACCGCTGTAAGCGGCAAGTTCTATAAGGAACACAGGGACTTAGTGGACACCTTCCTGGCCGTTCAGCAGGAAACCCTGGACTTCATGCAAAAGAATCCGGACAAGGCTCTGGAAATGACCGCCAAAGCCACCGAATTGAGCCCTGAAGCCGTGAAGGATATGTATCCGCTGTATGACTTCAGGATGAAAGTCACTCCGGAAGCCATCGAATCCCTGAAGAAGACCCAGGACTTTCTGACATCCTCCGGCATGATGGACAAAAAAGTGGATGTTGACACTTTGTTCGTAAAATGACCGGACAAAAAAATGGTTCTTTGTCAAATGTTGGGGCGAATTTCAAATCATCCACCATTCATGGACGTGAGCATTTTTGCTTACGTCCATCTTTAATTTAGTTTTACCTTAGACAACAGTAATATCCTTCCTCGAAATCGTTTAAAGTTCTTG
>NZ_JBNMIU010000047.1:0-18463 GCF_050873445.1 Acidaminococcus sp.
CTACAATGAGCAAAGGATTAAGGAAAGATTAGGTTGGAAGAGTCCTGTCCAATACAGACTCTCGCAACAGGCTGCATAAAAAAGTAACGAGATGGCACAACCATCTCGTTACTAAGGTCTAACTTTTTGGGGTCACATCAGAAGAAAGGAAACTTTATTTCTTCACAGTCTTCTTTTTACATGGTCAACGCAAAAATCTTGATTTCCACCAGCTTCGTCTGGGCGTTCCGTACATACGCCAGGATCCCTAATGTTTTCCCGTCGATGGGCGCCAGGCGGGCTACATTCAGATTGTCACCAAGCATCTTGGAACTGTTCAGGTTCCCCAGGTACGTGCCGTCCAGGGTCCAGAATTTCAACGTGAACCCGTCGGCTACGACCAGGTAGTTGTCCAGCACTGCCATATCGATCAGGTTGTAGATGGAATCCTTGTCGGTCTGGATAGGGCTGCCGAAGCTTTTCAGCAGTTTTCCCCGGGGAGTGAATGCATCCACCATGAACAGCCCGTTAGGCTTGACCCGTCCGCCGGCATAGATGGTCCCTTTGCCCGTGACCCGCACCTGGGTCAGTCCGCCGGTAAAGGGCTTCTTCCGGTTGTGCAGGAACGAGGGCTTGTTCTGCTCAAAAGCTCCGTCTTTGTACACAGCCAGGGTGAAGTTGTCATTCCCGTACAGGTATCCCTGGCTGCAGTCCGGCAAAAATTCTACTTTCGTGGCAGTGGTACTGCCCTTCAGGCTGATGATGTCGTTGCCGTTCCGCAGGGTGTGCAGGCCTTTCTTCACATACACCACATCATTGTTTCTGGCAATATTCACACTGAGGACCATTTTATCCTGGATGGTCATTGTGCCCTTGTCCCCGAAGCTGCGCAGAGGAAACAGGCTGCCGTCCTGGCTGGTAAAGGCCTGCACTGCCGTGGTTTCCCCATCCTGGCTGCGCAGGGCCAGGTAGAACTGGCTGTGATCCCGTACTGCAAAGCTCAGGATCTTGTCCACGTCGTAGCTGGTCAGCTCGGGGGTGTTGAACCGCTGCAGTTTCATGCGGGTCTTGCCCAGTTCTACGGTTTGTACGGGCTGGGGCTTCATATGGACAATCCGCAGCTGGATCTCTGTCCTGTAATTATACGCCGCAACTCCCGCAATCACCAGTACTGTCAGCAGCAGGAACAGTACCTTGTGGGAGAAACGGTGTTTTTTTTCTCGCTTTTCTGTTTCTGGCAAAACAGCCGACCTCCTTTGATTCCATTCTCTTAGTATACCATAAGCCCGGCCCGGGAGGCCAGTGACTGGCAGCCAAATGCAAAATACGCTACAATAAAGGAAGTGTTTGCGGAATTTTTTGATGAAAGGATGTTTGCCATGAGTGGTACGCTGTATTCCCTGTCCCTGGGAGGCTCCATGGAAGTTCCATTCCTGGAGGATGCGAAAAAACGCTCTTGGCGGGAGACCCTGATTTTGGTGCCCAACCGGTATTACAAACGGCGGATCGGGCAGCGGGGCATCGCCAGTGTGGATTCCATCGATAAACTGCCAAGGATGATTTTAAGGCATAACAATCTGAATGATTCGGTGCAGAGCATCAGGGTACCGGCCCAGAAAAGACTGCTGGAGGATGTGCTGGAATATTTCAAAGGCCGGCTCATTTATTTCGAGACCCTGGAAGACAGGAATGGATTCCGGGAAAATCTGCTGTCCCTGTTCAATGAATTTACCCGGAATGACCTGGAACCGGCCGAATTCGTACGGATCCTGTCCCAATGGAACCGGCAGGGATCCCTCCATGAGAAAGATCTGGAATTGGCTTCACTGTACCAGGGCTATTGCACGCTGATGAAGCAGAGAAAACCAGAACTGGTGGATCTGAGCCAGCTCTACGCCCGGGCGGCGAAAGTGCTGGAAGAGGGGGGCGTGGTACCCTGGAAAAAATGCTGCTTCATGGCCTTTTATCAGTTCAGTCCAGTCCAGCTGCGGCTGGTGAAAGCCCTGACGAAAGCCTGCGACGTGGATGTGGCCCTGTTCTACGATGCCAGGAGGCCGGGTCTGTCGGCGGTGACGGAAAAACTCCATGGTGATCTTCTGGGAGCGGGGTTTACCGAAGTGAAAGTGGACCAGCCACGGGACCTGCCGACTGACCTGGCTGCTTTCGACAGCCAGTGGGCTCCCGGCGTCCAGTGGGGGCAGCCGTCTGCGTCCATCCATCTGGGAGAAGGAAGCAGCCCGGAATCGGAAATCCGTCTGGCACTCACTTCCATCAAGGAAAAGCTCCAACATGGGGCTTCTCCCGATGAATTCGCACTCATTGTCCGGAAATTAGACGATTACCAGGGGCTGATACGGTCTTTTGCCCAGTACGGCATCCCCTGTCGGCTGCCCCGGGTCACGGGGATGGCCGGCCAGCCTTTGCCGGACTTTTTGACGAAGCTGCTGGCTGTAGCCACGGACCGGGAGAACCTGGCCAAATGGAAGGAGCTGTTGGGCTGCACCCTGATGGAACAGCTGTACGGAGTGGAACGGGCCAAACTGGAAGAAAAGTACAATGAACGGTATTTCGCTACGGCGGATGACTATCGTTTTTTCCTGGATCGCAACCAGATCATCAAGACGAAACAGGTGGTGCGAAAAGGTCAGAAAGGGCAGCAGGATCAGACGGTGACCCTCGACTTCTGGACACTGGTGGACTTTTTCCAGAAAGATCATACTCCCAGAGACTGGCAGGACGGCCTGAAACAGCAGCTGGAGGAATGGCAGCTGCTCCGGACCTGGGGAGAACTGTACAGAACAGGGCAGTCGGATCTGCTCCAGGGAAAGGTGCTGGGGCAGACTGTGGAATTCGTGGACAATACCCTGGACGATCTGGAAAGCAGCCTGGAACAGTGCGGCGAGCAGGATGATCCCCTGGAACCGAAGAAATTTCAGACGTTCTGGAAAGAGTCCCTGCAGGGGAAGACCATCACCCTGGAACAGGGGGCTCCCCGGGGCGTAGCGGTGCTGGAAGCCGGCTCTGTGGAAGGGGTGGATTTCCCCTACGTATACATCCTGGGACTGCGGGAGGGCCTGTTTCCGGCCATTAAAAGGGAAAGCTGGCTGTACAGCGACAAGGAACGGGCCATGCTGAATGCCCTGGGGCTGGAACTTTCTCTGACAGCCCGGGACCTGGAAACGGACCGGTATTTTTTCGGGTCGGCAGTGGCCCTGGCCACAAAGGAACTGTATCTCAGCTGGTACCGGGACGAGGAAGGGGGGGCCAGCTCCTATATCCAGGAATTGAAGAATTTTTATGAAGAGGACAGCCTTCCGGTCACGGTGTACCAGGATGGAACCGAAACCTGCGCCAGTAAGCCTCTTTTGGTCAACCTGCTGGCAGAGCAGTCCGAACTGGGCTCCAAAGAGGAAGGGTTCCTGCTGGATGAGGTGGGGCATGGCTTTTTGAAGCGGTGCAGGACAGTGACTGCACGCTGGGAAGGGAAGAGTAGCCCCTGGAACGGACAGGTGGAAACGGAGACAATCCCGGATCTGAAACCGCCTCTGCATCTTTCGGCCAGCAGCCTGGACAGTTATCTGCAGTGCCCCTTTGCCATGCTGGTGGAGCGGTACTGGAAGCTGCAGCCCTGGCAGGAACGGACGGCCTGGCCCACACCGGATGTGGTGGGGAACCTGCTGCATCAGACCCTGGCCACTTTCCTGGGTGCTCATCTGGATCAGTCCCTGGAAGGCGTTTCGGAAAAACAGCTGCAGCAGGAATTGACACAGATTTATGAGTCTGTTTTCCAGAAGCAGGCAGGGGAGGGGAAAATCCCCCAGAGCCCGCTGCTCTCCCACATCCGTCAGGTGTACGGCAGCTGGCTATCCACCTGGCTCCATCAGGAAGTGGGCTACCAGAAGCAGGACAGGCTGAACCTGCAGCCTCATGCCCTGGAATGGGCCTTTGGGCGCAAGGGCAGTCCCTGGCCGTCGCTGGTCCGGAAAGTGGATGGAAAGGATGTATACTTCTCCGGCCAGATCGACCGGATCGACAAAAACGGGGATACCTATATGGTACTTGACTACAAAAGTGGCCTGCCGCCTACAGGCGGTGATCTGGTCCGGGGCAAAGTGGTGCAGCTGCCGCTGTATATCGAAGCCCTGGAGAAACTGGGGAAAGTACCCCGGAAGCAGATTCTGGGCGGGGGCTACTGTGCCCTGCGGAGCGGAGAACGTACCGGGGGCCTTTGGGATGCTGCGGTAAAGGAAAAACACCCCTGGATGGCGCGGAAGCGTCCCCCGGATCTGGATGCAGTGCTGGATGTGGCGGACCAGTCCATTACGAAGGTGGTACAGGGGCTGCGCCAGGGCCAGTTCCCGGCCAGCCCCGGCGGCACCTGTCCGGCCTGGTGCCCGGCGAAGGACATCTGCCGGATTTCGGAAAATCCCAATCTGCTGGAACAGGAGGAAGAGTAAATGCCCAATTTTACACCACAGCAGGAACAGGCCATTAAGACCCTGGACCGGAATGTATCTGTGTCCGCCGGAGCCGGTTCGGGCAAGACCCGGGTACTGGTGGAACGGTTCCTGAAAATCCTGGAGGAGCGGAAGGCCGAGGTGCTGCAGGCGAAAGAATTGAATCAGATCACCCAGGCCCCGATACTGGAGATTTTGGCTATCACCTTTACCCGGAAGGCGGCTCGGGAAATGCGGGAACGGGTGCAGAAAGGCATCCGGGAGCGGCTGGCCGGGGTAACGGACCCGGCCAGCAAGGCCTACTGGCAGCAGCAACTGCAGCTGGCTGACCGGGCGCCCATTACCACTATTGACAGCTTCTGCTCCCAGGTGCTGCGGGAAAATCCGGTGGAAGCCGGACTGGATCCCGACTTCCAGGTGCAGGAGGAATTCCGGATCAGGGCTTTTCAGGAAACCGCCACGGAAACTTTTGTGGCTGGAGAGATACAGAAGGACTCAGAGGAAATCCGGGGCCTTCTGGAACTGTATCCGGCCCGGCAGCTCTGCGGCATGCTGCTGGGGCTGATGGATGTCCTGCCGGATATTGCAAGGGAAGGGGAACTGGCGGCGCCCTATCAGTCAGACCTGGAAAGCGAAACAGAGCAGCAGATCAAAGTAGAGGGGTGCCTGGATGCGCTGCTGGATGCCCGGGATCAGGCCGGTCCCAAGGCCCGGCAGCAACTGGATATCCTGCAGGATGAGCGGGATGCCCTCCACAATCTGATCGATGACAGACAGTACAGCGGGTTCCAGAACCGGCTGAAAGGCCTGCGGGCGGCTGGCAAGATCAAGGACCTTGTCAATGAATTGAAGGAAGCCATCGGCAGCCTGACCGTCCTGGCCCTTGATCAGGCCGGAGCGGAGCAGGCCCGGTGGTGGCAGGCTCTCCTGACCCGGTATCAGGCTTTCCTGCTTGCCCAGGAGGAACAGCAGGAAATCTACAGCTTTGGCTATCTTTCGGCCAGGGCTGTGGAACTGCTGGAAAAGGAACCTGTGGTATGCCGGCGTTATCAGACCCAGTTCAGGTATGTGATGGTGGATGAATTCCAGGATACCAACGATGAGCAGAAAAAGCTGGTATATCTGCTCTGCGGCGGTGACAGCAGGGAACTGAAAGGGAAGAATCTGTTCGTAGTAGGGGATGCCAAGCAGTCCATCTATCGGTTCCGGGGTGCTGATGTGAGCGTGTTCCACCAGGTGCGGGAAGACATTGCCAGGACCGGCGGCGTGAATATCGTCATGGATGATAACTTCCGGTCGGCTCCGGAGATCATTACGGCCTGCAATACCCTGTTCGACGACCTTCTGGGCCATGATGACAAATCCGACGTGACGGCCCAGCCCCTGAAGGCTCATCAGGCCCCCAGCGCCAAACCGGAATTCATTGTGCTGAAGAAGGGAGACTGCAGCCAGCCCCAGTGTCAGCAGGCGGAAGGCCGGGTGGTGGCCGGGAAGATCCGGCAGCTGATAGCCGATCATCCGGACCTGCACTACGGGGATGTAGCCATTTTGCTGCCTGCCATCCATCTGTCCCGGCAGTATGAGGAGGCTCTGACAGCCCTGGGCATCAAAAGCCAGGTCAGCGATGGCAAGGGCTTTTATGACCGGCCGGAGGTAGTGGATCTGATCAACCTGCTGACAGTACTGCTGAATCCCCGGAAGGAGTGGGCCCTGGCCGGGTTCCTGCGTTCGCCTTTTGTGGGACTGCCGGATGACGAAATCACGGATATGGTGCGGAAGCACTGGCCGGAACTGGGCTTGAGAAAGAGCATCCATGAAAAACTGGAACTCAGCGCCCTGGACGGGAAACTGGAACGGCTGCAGCAACTGGCGGACAATCTGAGCCTGCCGGAGCTGCTGGACGCCATCCAGGAGGCCTTTGCCCTGGAACCCACTCTGCTGCGCCAGAAAGGCGGCCGGGAAAAACTGGCCAACTATCGGAAACTGCGTGCCATGGCGGTGAATGATGCCATGGAAAAAGGCAGTACAGCCCGGGATTTCCTGGCCCGGCTGAATCTGATGCGCAGCCTTTCAGCCCGGGAAAGTGCCGCCAACCAGGAGGACGATCCGGATGCGGTGAAGATCATGACCATCCACAAATCCAAAGGACTGGAATTTCCGGCGGTGTTTCTGCCGGATCTGTCCAGGAAGGATCCCTCCGATACTCTTGGGCTGCAGTTCCTGCCCAAAATCGGATTTGGGGTACGGGTGCCCGACGGTCAGGGTGGGATGGAGCCCACCTCGGTGTATACGAAGGTCCGGGAGGAACGCCGGAAACTGGAATATGCGGAAAAACACCGGCAGCTGTATGTAGCCATGACCCGGGCAGAGAAATATCTGTATCTGGTGAATGTGGATGTCACCAAAGAGGATAAAAAAGGCAGTACCCCTGCTCATGAGAAGTGGGGGCAGGCCATCCAGCGGGTATTTGGTCCGGAGGGGCCCAACGGGGATCAGATGGTCAGCGAGGAACTGGACGTGGAGGAAGTCCTGGGACAGGATGACGGAGGCTCGGCTGGCATTGAAACACCGGCCTTTACGTTGGATCCGGCGGTATATGAACGGATCCAGCCTGTGACCGTACCCCGGGACCTGGTCCTTTCAGCCAGTGCCCTGCTGGAATATGACAATTGCCCCCGGAGTTTTTACTACCATTATGTACAGCAGATGCCGGGTATGGATCCGGAAATCGTGGGAACCGGCACCGGCCGGATTTCCGCCATCCAGCTGGGGACGTATGTACACAGGGTGCTGGAGCTGCAAGAAAAGAGACGGACCAGGGAGGAAGCCCTGGAACAAGCCCTGGACGTACTGGACGAGGAGGATGCTGACGAGAAAAGTGCCGTGACCCTGGCCAGGAAAGCCACGTTCAAACGGGAAGGGAAGACGCTGGTGGACCAGTACTGCAGCAGTCCTCTTTTCCAGACCATTGCCGGGCAGAAAGCCCAGGCGGAAGTGGGGTTCGAACTGCCGCTGTATACTTTTGACGGCGGCAACGTGGTGTTCAAGGGCAGCATCGACCGGCTGGTGGATCTGGGAAATGGCCAGCTGGGCATCGTGGATTACAAGACAGGCCATCCGCCCGCAGGAGGCGAGGAGCGCCAGGGGTATACCCGGCAGCTCACCATCTACGCCAAAGCGGCGGAAACGCTGGAGCCGGGTAAAAAAGTTGCCTGGGCAAGGCTCCACTTCCTGCAGGACTGCAGTTCCTGGGAACTGGGAAACAGGGCCCAGGGAGAGAAAAAACTGGAACAGCTGCTGCAAAAACTGATACAATATAAAAATGAAGATCAGTTCCCGGCAGTGAAAACCGGCTGCAGGTTCTGTCCGTATGGTTATTTTTGCAGAAAAGAATAAATGTCAGATTCAAGGAGGGCTTTCCATGTTACACTTCCATTATATCCATCATTCGGCTTTCACCCTTTCGGACGGCAAAACCACGCTGCTGTTCGATCCCTATCTGGACGGCAATCCGGAAGGCTTGAAACCTTCTGATGTGAAGGCGGATGCAATCTTTGTGTCCCATTACCACGGAGACCATCTGGGGTCCGCCTACGAAATCGCCAAAGCCAATGACGCTATGATCATCTCCACGGCGGAAATCGCCAATGATGCGGCCAGTTACGGCCTGCGCTCCCATGCCATGCATCTGGGCGGTACCCACGCCTTTCCCTTCGGGCGGGTGCGCCTGACCCCGGCTTTCCACGGCAGCGGCATTGCAGGCGGCCATGCCTGTGGCTTCATCGTGGAATTCGGGGGTAAAACCGTCTACTTTGCCGGTGACACCAGCGTGTTCGGTGATATGGCCCTTTTATCCCGTCTGGAGAAAATCGACTATGCCCTGCTGCCCATCGGTGACAATTTTACCATGGGGCCCAAAGATGCCCGGATGGCCGCTGAACTTTTGCAGGTGCCCGTGGTGATTCCCATCCATTACAATACCTGGCCGATCATTGCCCAGGATCCGGAAGCCTTCAAGGCCGACGTGGAAGCTTCCACCCACTGCAAAGTGTGGGTGGTCAACCCGGGGAGCGCCGTAGAACTGTAGAAACAATGCAAGGGAACCGTCCGATTCATTCCACTTTCAGCAACTTTCCTTTACAATACCCCTGAAGTAAAGTACAATGGAAATTGTTGAATTCCCGTAGAACCTTTATTAACTACTTTTTGGGGGTAATTTTGTTGAATTGGTATCTGACGGTTATTATCGGGTATGCATTTTTATTGATCCTGCTGGGCCATCTGGTGGGGAAGCACGTCAAGGGGGCGTCCGATTTCTTTGTGGGCGGCCGTTCCTTTGGTGCGGGACTGCTGTTCACCACGCTGATCGCGGCCAATTTGGGGGCCGGGTCCACGGTGGGCGTCACCGGGCTGGCCTATAAGTTCGGGGCCTCCAGCTGGTGGTGGATCGGCTGCAGCGGCCTGGGATCCCTGATCCTGGCCTACATCGTAGGGCCCGCTGTGTGGCGGGTGGCCCGCAGACACAACCTGTACACCATGGGGGATTATCTGGACCTGCGGTACGGACGTCCCTTCCGGGGCGTAACGTCCACCATGATGGCCATTGGCACCCTGGCCCTGTTTTCCGGTCAGCTGCTGGGCATCGCATGGATCCTGAACGTGGTGGCCGGCGTGGAGAAACTGTATGGGATCATCATCGCGGCAATGGTGGTGACATTGTATTTCTCAGCCGGGGGCATCAAGAGTGCGGCCATCGTGAATATCATCGAACTGATCGTGATTTTATTGGGCTTCTGTGTGGCCACTCCCTTTGCCCTGCAGTATGTAGGGGGCTGGGAAGGACTCCAAACGGCCGTGGCGGCCCACAAGGACGCTGTAGCCGCCGCAAGGTATTTCTCCTGGGACGGCATGGGAACTACGGCCATCCTGGGATATTTCCTGATGCTGACTCCGGCCTTCTGCATCAGCCCGGGTCTGATCGGCAAGGTGTATGCGGCCAAAGATGAGAAAGCCGTACGCAGAGGGACGCTGTGGAACGGCATCGTGCAGCTGCTGTTCGCCTTTCTGCCCACCATCATCGGCATGTGCGCCTATGCGGCGTTCCCCGACCTGGGCAACCAGGAATTCGCCCTGCCCAAGGCCATGAAGGAAATGATGCCTTTCGGCATTTCGGCCCTGGCTCTGGCGGCCATCTTCGCCGCCGAAGTGAGTACCTGTGATACGGTGCTGTACATGCTGGCTACCAGCCTTTCCAAGGACCTGTACCAGACTTTCTTCCGTCCGGATCTGAATGATGCGGGATTGCTGAAAGTGAGCCAGAAACTGACCGTGGTCTGCGGCATCCTGGGCATCTTCATCGCCTATTATATGGCCAACATCATCACAGCCCTGGCTATTTTTTACAGCCTGATGACCGTGTCCCTGGCTGCTCCGTTCCTGTTCGGCCTGTTCGATAAGAAGGCATCTACCAAAGGGGCATTTGCCTCCGCCGTCATCGGTGTGGCTGTGGTGCTGGGGCTGAAGATCTTCAACGGCGGCAAAGGCATCGGCATCCTGAATGCCACCAGCCTGGGTATCCTGGTAGCTGCAGTGATCATGCTGGTGAGCCTGTGGGTGGTACCGAAAAAAGAGTGATTGGCAGGGGCGCACCAGTGGGGGCGCCCCTGCCATTTCCTGAAAATACCCACTGTACACTGAAATTTTTTTTCTTAGGAGTATACAACCATTGAAAACCAACCAGAAACGTTTCCTGCTGGGGCTTTTTACGGCGGCTGTACTGCTGCCGGGTTCTGTATCCGCAGCTCCTTCAAAGGCCGTCATGGCACCCAGAGCTTCTGCCGTGGAACCGGTTTCCCTGGATGAGGACGAACCCGCTGCCGGTACCAAACCGGCCCGGGTGAAGGCGGCCAAAGTCCATAAGGAACACCGGAAACAGCAGGAAACCATGGAGAAAACTGAACAAACTGACCGGAACGTCACCAATGGCAGCAAAAGCTTCCTGGAACGGCTGCGGGATACGCTCCGGGGCCATTCCGATACAGAATCCCCGGCAGAAACCAAACTGGAAGCGAAGCCGGCCACGCTGGAAAAAACTGCCAAACCGGAAAAGTCTCCCAGAGCGGAGAAACCGTCCAAACCGGCCAAAGAAAAACCGGTGAAACCGGAAAAACAGGCTCCGTCTGTGGATGATTCCAAACTGGGGCCGGCGGATCCGGACAGCCTGGTGATCCGCAAGGGCATGATTTCCGTCACCGGTGAAAAAATGCAGCTGCCGGCCTATTACAATCCGGACAAGTTGCTGAAACTGGAAAACCAGGATAAGGTGGTGGAGGATCCCAGCCTGAAGATCATCGTGAATGCTCTGACCACTACGGCAAAACTGTGGAACCTGCCGGCCAATTACCAGCAGGAACCCATCGCCGGTCCCGGAGAAGTTACCCGGGATCAGGCCGTGATCCTGCTGCGGCGTTTCAATCAGAACCTGCCCATCAAGGCCACTCCGGAACAGATCGTGGATCTGTATTATCAGGAAGCCAGCCGGGAAGGACTGCGCTGGGACGTGGTATTCTGTCAGGCCCTGCTGGAAACCGGGTTCTTCCGCTTCGGCGGTACCGTGGTTCCCGAGCAGAACAATTTCTGCGGCCTGGGCACCACCAGCGCCTCCGTGCGGGGGGCCTATTTTGCTACGCCCCGGGACGGGGTGCGGGCCCATGTGCAGCATCTGATGGCCTATACTACTGCCCGGCTTCCCCAGACCCCAGTGATCGATCCCCGGTACTATCTGGTCTATAAACCAAAGCTGCAGAACCGCAGCTTTTTCACCTGCTGGTCCCAGCTGAACGGCAAATGGGCCACGGGCAGTTACTATGCGGAAAAGATCCTGAACCTGCATGAACAGATGAAACAGATCGTTGCCATCAGCGGCACCGATTGGGATGGAGGCCTTTTGAAATGATGCATGTTGTACTGGTAGAACCGGAAATCCCCGGCAACACCGGAAACATCGCCCGCCTGTGTGCGGCCACCGGAGCTTCGCTGCATCTGGTGCGTCCCCTGGGTTTCTCAGTGGACGATAAATACCTGAAACGGGCCGGGCTGGATTACTGGCACCTGGTGGATGTCCATTACTATGATTCGGTAGAGGAAGTGCTGGCCGAATTTCCGGATCATCCCCGGTTCCTTTTGACCACCCACGCCCACAAATCTTACAGCCGGGTCCATTACGGCCCGGATTCCCTGCTGATTTTCGGCAAGGAAAGCGCCGGGCTGCCGGAATCCTTCCGCAGTGCCCATGAGGATGAGTGTGTACGCATCCCCATGATCAGCGAAGCCCGGTCTCTGAATCTGGCCAACTCGGTAGCCATTGTGCTGTACGAAGCCTTACGACAGAATGATTTTGATCTCCAGGAGGGAACCATATGATCTGCATTAAGGAATTCGAGTTCGATGCGGCCCACTATCTGCCCAATTATCACGGCAAATGCGAGCATCTCCATGGACACACCTATAAACTGGTGGTAAAAGTGGAAGGCCGTCCCGATGAAGAGGGTATGGTATTGGATTTTGTCCAGTTCAAACATACAGTGAACGAGCTGGTGGTGGATAAACTGGATCACCACTGCCTGAACGATATCCTGCCCAACCCGTCGGCGGAAAACATTGCCGTATGGGTGTGGAAGCAGCTCCATGACGTATTGCATGGGCCCAACTACGCCCTGTACGAGGTCCAGGTATGGGAAACGAAGACCAGCGGCATCGTGTACAGAGGTGAAGTATGCTGAAAGACGTACAGGCCCAGAAAGATCAACGGAATATTGCCCTGAAACATGTGGGCATCAGGAATCTGCGCTGGCCCATCGTGCTGGCTGACCGGGAGAAGGGCACCCAGCCCACGGTGGCCACGGTGAGCCTGGCCGTGGATCTGCCACGGGAGCAGCGGGGGACCCACATGAGCCGGTTCGTAGAATGCCTGAAACAGGTGGGACCCATCCGTCCTTTTGAACTGGAACAGGTACTGGATGCATTGAAGCATAAGCTGGAAGCCCAAAAGGCCGTGCTGTGGTTCGACTGTCCCTATTTCATTACCAAGAAAGCCCCGGTGAGCGGCATCGAAAGCTATCTGGACGTGGACTGTCACTTCCGGGCGGAAAAAGGGGAGACTTTTTCCCTGGAGGTGGGTGTGGATGTTCCCATCCATACCCTGTGCCCTTGTTCCAAGGAAATCAGCAGGTATGGAGCTCACAACCAGCGGGCCTGGGCGAAGATGCGTATCCGCAGCACCCGGCCTGTGTGGATCGAAGAACTGGTGGCTATGGCGGAGAAGGGGGCTTCCACACCTCTGTATTCCCTGCTGAAGCGGCCGGACGAGAAATGCGTCACGGAGATGGCCTACGAAAATCCCAGGTTCGTAGAAGACGCCGTGCGGGAAATCGCCCTGCAGCTGGAGGCTGATGACCGTATCGACTGGTATGAAGTCACTGTGGAAAGCGAAGAGAGTATCCATAATCACAACGCTTTTGCAACTGTAGAAAAAGAGGTGTAATGCCATGTATCTGTCCATTCCCGCAGCGCGGATCCGTTTTGAAATGGAAAAAATGGATGTCCATCCCGTGGGCATCGAACTGATGGCTCCTAAGGCCGATGTGCAGCCTCTGAAGCTGTTCAAGGTGCGCACTCCGGCAGCCAACATCATCAAACAGGAAATGCTGGCTCTTGACGGGGACTGTGTGACGCCCCGGGATGTGGTGAACGGGGCCCTGGCCGAAGCAGATATCATCCTTCTGGGGAACGTCCGGCAGTATCGGCTGCTCATCAAAAAACTGGCCACCATGGCCAACTGGTTCGGTATCCAGAAAGTGATGGATGATCTGTGGGAATTCCTGCAGAAGCAGGAACCGGTGACTGTGCTGGCTGACGGCCGGAAGCTGACGTATGAGAAGCTGCGGGTCATGGGCATCTTGAACGTAACACCGGATTCCTTCTATGCCGGCAGCCGGATCAGCGGGGAAAAAGCCCTGCTGGAACGGGCCGGGGATATGCTCCAGGAGGGGGCGGACCTGCTGGACATCGGCGGGGAATCCACCCGGCCGGGAGCCGACCCTGTTTCTCCTGAAGAGGAAATCCGCAGAGTAACCGGGGCCCTGAAGCTGCTGCGGAAAGAATTCCCCAAGGCCGTCCTCAGCGTGGACACGTACCATGCGGATACAGCGGAAGCAGCGCTGGAGGCTGGGGCGGATATCATCAACGATGTAACTGCAGGTACCGGCGACGGGAACATGCTGAACGTGGCAGGCCGGGCCAAGGCACCGATGGTGCTCATGCATATGCGGGGTACGCCCAAGACCATGGTCACGGCAGAAAATAAACAGTATCATAATGTCGTGGGCGATGTGGCCCAGTACCTGCTGGACCGGGTGGATGCCTGCGCCGCCGTGGGGCTGGGGAAGGACAAGCTGATCCTGGATCCGGGCCTGGGCTTTGCCAAGGACGTGCAGGGCAACCTGGCTCTGTGCAACGGCCTGGCGGAACTGACAGGCCATGGCATGCCGGTGCTTCTGGCCGGCAGCCGCAAAGGGTTCATCGGGGAAGTGCTGGGCGGACTGCCTGCCAGTAATCGTCTGGAAGGCACCATGGCGCTCTCTGCCTGCGCCGTGTACGCCGGGGCCCAGCTGGTCCGGGTCCATGACGTGAAGCAGAATGTGCGGCTCATCCGCATGCTGGAGGCGATCCGGGCATGCCAGTAGCTTACATTGCCCTGGGCAGCAACCTGGGAGATAAGGAACAGAATCTGAAGCAGGCCCTGGAGCGGCTCCAGATGCACGGGATGCGGGTAATGGCCGTATCCCCCTGGATTACCACGGAACCCTACGGGGTGACGGATCAGCCCGACTTTTTGAACGGAGCGGCCAAAGTGGAGTGGGACGGCGATGCCGAAAGCCTGCTCCATACGCTGCTGGGGGTGGAACAGGAAATGGGACGTCAGCGGAAACGCCACTGGGGTGAGCGGAACATCGATCTGGATCTGCTGTTCTTTGGCGATCAGGTCCTCCATACCGACGACCTGAACCTGCCCCATCCCGACATGGCCAACCGGAGCTTCGTGCTGGAGCCCCTGTGTGCCGTCGGGCAGGACGTGGTCCATCCGGTGCTGAAAAAAACCGTACGGGAGCTGTGGCAGGCGCTCCGGGAAAAAGAACGAAAAACAAAACAGGAAAGCAGGGAATAGAACATGCGAGATCGTTTGAAGACAGGGATAGTCCTGGTTCTTCTCTATACCATTTTATTTGCCATTTCAGAATTCGTACAGATCGTACCGGGGCTGAGCGGCCTGCGGCTGGCAGGTATGCTCTCCGTACCCTACGGGCTGATCTTCGGCCGGCTGGGAGCCATTTCTGCGGCCCTGGGTGCGGCCCTGGGCATGCTGGTCACCGGGGGCAACTCCAATTTCATCCCCATCGAACTTTTGGGTGCCCTTTTGGCAGCTTATCTGCCCTTCCGGGTATGGCAGGGCATGCGCAGTCCCCAGGAACCCTATCTGTGCGTGGAAGATGAACGGACCGGCATGATGTACTTTGTGCTGAGTGTGATCGGCACCGTGCCTCTGGCCGTGTTTCCGGCAGTGGGCGGCGACCTGTACAAGATCGTACCCTTTCCGGCTTCTTATCCGAAGATTTTCCTGGCCAGCCTGGTGTGTACTGTGATCGGCGGATTTATCGTGTATCTGTTTGCGGCTCCCCGTATGTTCCGGGGCGTCGGGGAAGCTCTGTGGAACCGGATCAGGGACTCCAAGGGCACTACCCGGAACCTGGCTGTGGCCATGATCCGGATTACCTTTACGGGAGGTTTTGTGGGCCTGGGACTGGCCTTCATCTTCCCCAATGAATTCGAACTGATCATTGTGGAATACGTGATGGGCATCTTTGCAGCCATCCTGTTCATCCTGACAGCTGTGTAACTTGTAAGAGGGAATTATGTACGGACTGACATTACTCATCCAGGTGGTGCTGCTGTTCACGTTTTTGTGGACCTGCGCCACCGTGGGGCTGGGGCTGGTGACCCGGAAGAAGCCGCGGCCGGTGGTGGCGGGGCCCAGTACTTTTGCGGTGCTGGTCTGCGCCCATAACGAAGAAGCGGTGGTGGGAAAGCTGCTGCATGCCCTGGAGGAGCAGGATTATCCCAAAGAGCGGGTGCACGTGTTCCTCATGGCGGATCACTGCGATGACCGCACTGCAGAGATGGGGCGCCAGTTCGAACGGGTGACCGTCCTGGAGCGCAACGATGGGCCCCGCACCGGCAAGGGCGCTGTGCTGAACTGGGGCATTCCCCTGATCCTGAAGCAGTACGGCGGCCAATTTACCCATATGGTGATCTTCGATGCAGACAATGTGCCTGATAAGGGCTTCCTGTCTGCCTTGGACGACAGCTTTCGCCATGGGGCCCGGCTGGTGCAGGGGAACCGGCTGCCGCTCAATCCCTATGACAACCTGATTACCCAATGGTACAGCATGTACTGGCTCAGTGTGGATGTATTCAGCAAACCCAAATACAATGTGGATCTGCCGGCCATTGTATCCGGCACGGGCTTCGGCTTCGATGTGGAATTGCTGGAACCGGAGGGCTGGCAGACCAGCACCATCGTGGAAGATATGGAATTCTCCATGCAGCAGAATTTCAAGGGCGTGTTCTCGGAATACCAGGACAGGGCCCGGTTCTACGATGAGCAGCCGGTAACGCTCAAAGCCATGGTGAGCCAGCTGCGGCGCTGGATGACAGGAAACTACGAGATCGCCCGGCTGTACTGGCGGCGGTGGCTGCGTCACTTCAGAGCCAAACCGGATGTGCGACTCATCGATAACTTTGTGCCCATGCTCATGTGCGTGGTATTCGGGTTCTACTTTCTGGGCAATGTGGCCTGGTGGGTGGAACGGGTGCTGAACGGACTGCCCATGATGCATCTGAAAGACATCCTGTGGTGGTGCATGCTGTATGTCCTCAGTCTGATCATGGGATGGAACTCTGTACGTGGCGGGGAGCTGAGCGTCGGGAAAATGCTGCCCGGCATCCTGACGGGAGGCTTTTTCTGTATCTTTCTGTCCCTGATCGCCGTGTACTCCCTGTGCAGGCCCCAGCGGAAGTGGATCCCCATCGCCCATGTTCACAAGGGCGGTCCGGAAGTGTGAAACTGTTTTGCCAAGGAGGGAACGACATGAAAAAATTGCGTGTAGGCCTTCTGACCTTTCTCCTGTGCCTTTTGACACTTTGTGCTGGAAGCAGCGTGCTGGCTTCCAGCGCCGTAAGTCCGGACGGGACGTTCAACGGTATCCGCCTGTGCGGCAAAGTGCGGGTGGTGGAATATAATCCGGATATCCGGGTGCAGGTGGTGACCAGTTTTCCGGATTTAAAGGTAAAAGTGGTGGATCATTTTCCGAACGAAATCGGGGAATGGCAGTTCGTGGAGTACGGAGAAGATTTCACCGTGCAGTTTGTGACCAGTTTCCCGGACATCAGGATCAAGTACGTGACCAGTTTCCCGGGAGTGGATTAGATACCATAAGGGCTGTGAAGAAATGAAAGTCCATTCCTTCACAGCCCCTTTTTTATCGAATATCATACGGCATAGTCTCGTAGGGGTCTGCCAAGATTTTTGCCGCCGGCAAAATATCGTCCGGCAGACTCGTTCCTATTTGGTTTGAGAAATCCGATATATTGTGGTTGTCATTTTTTCTCTCATATCATCCCGCAACAAGACTGCTCTGGCATAAAACATATGGACTTTTCCTTGTCCAAAGGTTACAATAAAGTATTGACGATAAACGAACAGATTTTCAACAGGAGAGGAACCTATAACCTTATGACCAAGCATTACACCATTTTGAACTATGGCTGCCAGATGAATGAAAGCGACTCGGAACATTATGCCGGACAGCTTTCGGATCTGGGGTATCATTATACGGAAGATTACCACGATGCGGATGTGATCCTGATCAACACCTGCTGCGTCCGGGAAAGCGCGGAAAAGAAGATCCTGGGCAAAATCGGGGAAATGAAGCAGGTGAAGCGGGAGGATCCCAGTAAGGTCCTGTGTGTCACGGGCTGCATGGCCCAGAAAGACGGGGAAGCGTTCCTGAAGAAGTATCCCCAGGTAGACCTTCTCATCGGCACGGCCCATGTGAATAACTTCAGCGCCATCCTGCAGGATTACCTGGCCCAGACCCATCGGAAATCGGGTATGTTCAATGACCTCACCGTCATGCCCCGGGAATTCGAGGGCCACTTTGTGCGCAAGAGCAGTTATGCGGCCTGGGTTCCCATTATGTACGGCTGCAACAATTTCTGCACCTACTGCATCGTGCCCTATGTACGGGGCCGGGAACGGAGCCGCAGTGCGGAGGCCATCTGTAACGAGATCCGCAGCGCTGCAGCCCAGGGCTACCGGGAATTTACCCTGCTGGGACAGAATGTAAACTCCTACGGCAAGGACCGGGGGGACGTCCATGCCTTTGCCGATCTGCTGCGCCAGGTGGATGCCATTCCCGGGGTGGAACGGGTCCGCTACATGACCAGCCATCCCCGTGACATGAGTGAGGAACTGGTCCGCACGGTGGCGGAAAGCAAACATGTGTGTCATCATTTCCACATCCCCGTCCAGTCGGGGAGCACCCGGATCATGCAGGCCATGAACCGGGGCTATACGAGGGAGTCCTATCTGAAATTGGTGGACACCATCCGGAAATACGTGCCGGATGCCACGCTGACCACTGACATCATCGTGGGCTTCCCGGGGGAGACTGAAGAAGATTTCGAGCAGACCTTGAGCCTGTTCGATGAAGTGAGCTACGATGCGGCGTACACCTTTATTTATTCCAGACGTTCCGGGACTCCGGCGGCGAAAATGGAAGACCAGGTGCCTCTGGCGGTAAAGAAAGACCGTCTGAACCGGCTGATGGAACTCCAGAACCGCCACAGCCTGAAACACAACCAGAAACTGGTGGGGCAGACCCTTCCTGTGATGGTGGAGGGCCTGAGCC
>NZ_JBNMIU010000048.1:0-18312 GCF_050873445.1 Acidaminococcus sp.
GATAAAATAATAACGAGACATATCTATGCTCCTTTCAGTTCTTCGTGGTGGTTGAGTTGAAATTCAGTTTAGGTATGTCTTATTTTATATAAAACATAGGGGTCTTGTGAACAGGAAGTCCACAAGACCCCAACATTTATCATAGAACCTTTGTTAGTGGGTAACTACTGATACTTACAGCAGCACATACTTCAATATGAACAGCACAGCCAGCACATACATCAGCTTGCTGATTTTCTGGGTCTTGCCTGCCAGGATGTTCAGCACCACGTAGGTGATGACACCGAAGGAAATGCCTTCGGAAATGCTGTAGGCGAACGGCATGGCGATGATGGCGATGTAGGCCGGGATGGCTTCGCTCAGTTCGTTCATTTTGATCTTCGTTACGGAAGAGAACATCAGGAATCCTACGATGACCAGGGCCGGTGCCGTGGCAAAGGAGGGGATGGCCATGAAGAACGGGCTCAGGAACAGGCTCAGCAGGAACAGGATGGCTACCGTAATGGAAGTCAGACCGGTGCGGCCTCCTTCGGAAACCCCGGCGGCACTTTCCACGAATGTGGTAACGGTACTGGTACCCAGCAGAGCACCGGTGCAGGTGGCACAGGCATCGGCCATCAGGGCGCCTTTGATATGGGGCAGATGCCCTTCTTCATCCAGCATGTCGCTCTTGGCGGCTACCCCGATCAGAGTCCCCAGGGTATCGAAGGTATCCACGAACAGGAAGGCGAAGATCACGGCGAAGAAGTTCAGGCTCAGCACGTGGGAGAAGTCCAGCTGCAGGAACAGCGGTGCCGGACTGATGGGAGCAAAGGAAGCCAGCCCGCCGGACAGGTTGGGGAATACGCTGAAGGTGCCCAGTTCCGGATTGGGAACGTACAGCCCTGTGGCTTCACAGATCATGCCCAGGATCCAGGTGCCCAGGATACCGAACAGGATGTTGCCCCGTACGTTTTTGATGATCAGATAGGCGGTAAACAGGATTCCGATCATGGCCAGCAGCACGGTGATGTCCACGCTGTTGAAGGTTCCGTCATTCATGGCCTTGGTAAAGGAATACAGGGAGACTTTTGTGGCCTTGTTGGCCACAATGATCCGGGAGTTCAGCAGGCCGATGAAGGCGATGAACAGTCCGATACCTACGGAAATGGCCTGCTTCAGGGTCATGGGGATGGCGTTGAAGATGGCTTCCCGGATGGATGTCAGGGACAGGATGATAAAGGTGATGCCTTCAATCAAAACAGCCGCAAGGGCCATTTCCCAGCTGTTCCCCATCTGCAGGCACACGGTGTAGGCAAAGTAGGCATTCAGCCCCATGCCCGGTGCCAGGGCGAAGGGGTAGTTGGCAAATGCCGCCATGAAAAAGGTCCCCAGGGCGGAGGCGATGGCTGTCACCGTCAGCAGCGCTCCCTTGTCCATGCCGGTGGCACTTAAAATGGAGGGGTTGACGATCAGGATGTAGGCCATGGTCATGAAGGTGGTGATCCCGGCTACGATTTCCGTCCGCATGGAGGTGTGGTTTTCCTTTAGGTGGAAAACCTTTTCGCAAAATTCTTCCATACTATACTTCCTTTCTTTTGTTCCGCAGGGTCTGTGGGCAGGGTCGCGACTGCCGCTGCCTGAAGCGGGCCTTCTGTTGAAGGACCCTTCTATTATAGCAAAAAAAACGGGAATCTGTTAGAATAGGAGAGAATAAAATGAAGGAATCGAGGAAAAAATGACAGATCTCTTAGCATCGCTGAATGAACAACAGGCTGAGGCAGTCCGCCAGATTGCCGGGCCTATTTTAATTTTGGCCGGGGCCGGTTCCGGCAAGACGAAAGCCCTGACCACCAAGATTGCCTATCTGCTGGAAAAAGGGGTGAAACCCTGGAACATCCTGGCCATTACCTTTACCAACAAGGCAGCCAAGGAAATGCGCCAGCGGGTGGATGCCCTGGTGGGACCCAGCGCCAAGGATGTGTGGCTGTATACCTTCCACGGCTTCTGCAACCAGCTGCTGCGCCGGGAAATCAGCCATCTGCCCGGTTATACCACTTCTTTTTCCATCTATGATCCGACGGACTGCAGGAATGTGCTGAAAGAAGCCCTGAAAAAGCTGAACCTGGATGAAAAGTTCTATCCGCTGCCGGCTCTCCTTGCCACCATCAGCAACGCCAAGAACGCCCAGGTAGATGCCGGCGAATTCGCACGCCAGGCCGATGATTTCCATGCCAGGAAAGTGGCGGAGATCTATAAGGAATACCAGGACCACCTGCACCAGAGCAACGCCCTGGATTTCGATGACCTGCTGCTGCTTGCCGTGAAACTGCTGCAGCAGTTTCCGGAGGTGCGGGAAAAATACCAGAACAAGTTCCACTATGTGCTCATCGACGAATACCAGGATACCAACCATGTGCAGTACCTGCTGGCCAAACTCCTTTCGGCACCGGAGAACAACCTGTGCGCTGTGGGGGATATCGACCAGAGCATCTACGGCTGGCGGGGTGCGGATATCAGCAACATCCTGGACTTCGAAAAGGATTATCCCAAAGCCAGGATCTACAAACTGGAACAGAACTACCGCAGCACCCAGGTGATCCTGGACGCGGCCAATGAGGTCATCAAGCACAATGCAGCCCGGCGGCCCAAGAACCTGTGGACGGAAAACGGCAGCGGCCAGCCCATCGCCTATTTCCAGGCCCGGGATGACCGGGAGGAAGCTGAATTCGTGGTGGGCCAGATCCGCCGGCTGCAGCGGGAAGGTACCAGGCTGGGGGATATGGCCATCCTGTATCGGACCAATGCCCAATCCCGGATGTTCGAAGAAAACCTCATCAACAACGGGGTACCCTATGTGATGGTGGGGAGCCTGAAGTTCTATGACCGGAAAGAAGTAAAGGATCTGCTGAGCTACCTGCGCTTTTTGTCCAATCACAGGGACATCCAGGGCATGGAGCGGATCATCAACGAGCCCAAACGGGGTATCGGAGCCGCTACGGTGGCCAAGGTCCGGTCCCTGCTGGAAGAAAGCGGAATGCCGCTTCACGAGGTGCTGCAGACGGTGCAGGCCAAAGAAGTATTGGGCCGGTCTTTCAGCAAGATCCAGGCCTTTAGCGACATGATCGGCGAACTGGATGCGGTGAAGGATACCCTGCCGGTAAAAGAGCTGATGGAACGGGTACTGGAAAAAAGCGGATACCTGGAAGCCCTGCGGCTGGACGGTTCTGACCAGGCCAGGAGCCGCATCGACAACCTGAACGAATTCCTGCGGATCGCCGATGAATTTGCCAAAGATCCGGGGGAGGAGAACAACCAGACTCTGGAGGACTTTTTGAACCATGTAGCGCTGGTGGCGGACATCGATGACGCCAAGCTGACCAAGGATTCTGTGACCCTCATGACGCTCCATTCGGCCAAGGGGCTGGAATTCCCGGTGGTGTTCATCGGGGGCATGGAGGACGGCCTGTTTCCCAGCCAGCGGTCCCTGGAAGATGAAGACAAGTTGGAGGAGGAACGGCGGCTGTGCTACGTGGGCATCACCCGGGCCAAGAAGCGGTTGTATCTCACCAGCTGCCGCAGCCGGATGGTGTACGGCCGGGTGGTCATGTACCCGCCTTCTCGCTTCCTGGAGGAAATTCCCCGGCATCTGATGGAGAATGTATCCCTGCGCAGGGCCGCTATGGGGGGCCATCGGGGACAGCAGAGCCAGCATGCATCACTTAGGACCATTGCCCGGCACCGGGGCGGCAGCATCCTGGATACACCCAGTCCGAAGCATGAAGGGTTCATCCCTGAAGGAGCGGCGGTACCGGAATTCCATGCAGGCGAAAAATGCCGGCATAAGAAATTCGGGGTGGGGACCATCATCGAAGCCAAACCGGACGGCAGTGAGGGCCAGCTGGTCATGGTGGCCTTCCCGGGCTGCGGCATCAAGCAGCTGGCCACCAAGTACAAGATCTTGCAGAAAATCTGAGGAGCCTGAACCATGAATATGACGAAAGAACAGGCGTCGGCCCGCATCGACGAGCTGCGCGCCATCATGAAAAAGAATTCCTATCTGTATTATGTCCAGGACAACCCCATCATCACTGATGCAGAATATGATGCCATGATGCGGGAACTGAAAGCACTGGAAGCACTGTATCCGGAACTGGTTACTCCGGATTCTCCCAGCCAGCACGTGGGCGGCTACGCCAAACCGGGTTTTACGGAAGTACGGCATATGACGCCGCTTCTGAGCCTGGCCAACTCTTTCTCGCCGGAAGAGATGGAAGAGTTCGACCGGCGGGTGCGCGAGGGACTGCCCAAAGACGCCAGGGTACAGTACGTGGTGGAGCCCAAGATCGACGGCCTGGCCTGCAGCATCATCTATGAAAACGGCCGGTTCGTGCGGGCGGCCACCCGGGGTGACGGCGTTGTGGGGGAAAACGTTACGGAGAATGTGCGTACCATCCGGAATATCCCCAAACAATTGAAGCCCATTCCAGGTATGGAGATTCCGGAACTTCTGGACGTGCGGGGCGAAGTCTACATGCCCCGGGCGGCTTTCGTAAAGCTGAACGAGGAACGGCAGGAAGCCGGGGAGCAGGAATTTGCCAACTGTCGGAATGCGGCGGCCGGTTCCCTGCGGCAGCTGGATCCACGGGTGACGGCCAGACGCTCTCTGGCTTTCTTTGCCTACGGCATCGGGGTGGGAGCCGGTAACATGCCCACCCACAATGCTTCCATGGATATGCTGCAGCAGTACGGCTTTACCACCACGGAAGGCCGTACCCTGGTGGATACCATCCAGGAAGCCAATGCACTCATCAAAAAGCACGGGGAGCGGCGGGCTTTGCTGGGCTACGACACCGACGGCGTGGTGGTGAAGGTGAACGATGTGTGGCAGCAGAACATCCTGGGCGCTACCGGCAAGGATCCCCGCTGGGCCATGGCCTATAAATTCCCGCCGGAACAGGCGGAGACCGTGCTGGAAGATATTGTGATCCAGGTGGGGCGCACGGGGGTGCTGACTCCTACGGCGGTGCTGAAGCCTGTGCGGCTTTCCGGTAGCACCATCAGCCGGGCTACGCTGCACAATGAAGATTTCATCCAGGAACGGGATATCCGCATCGGCGATCATGTGGTCATCAACAAGGCCGCTGAAATCATCCCGGAAGTGCTCCACGTGGTGACCAGCAAGCGCACCGGGGAAGAAAAGGTGTTCCATATGCCGGAGACCTGTCCGGAATGCGGCTGGAAAGCGCAGCGGAACCCCGGAGAGGCGGCCTGGCGCTGCACCAATCCCCATTGCCCGGCTCTGGGGAGGGAAGGGCTGATCCACTTCACCAGCCGGGACGCCATGAACATCGACGGCTGCGGCCCCAGCGTGCTGGCCCAGCTGACGGCTCACGGACTGGTGAAGGATCCCTCCGATCTGTACCTTCTGACTACGGAGCAGCTGATCCAGCTGGACCGGATGGGGCAGAAGAGTGCGGATAATCTGGTGACGGCTATCCGGAACAGCAAAAGCCAGAGCCTGGATAAGCTGCTGTTTGCCCTGGGTATCCGTCATGTGGGGGCCAAAGTGGCCCGGACCCTGGCGCTGAAATATGGCACCATGGACAAGCTGGCTGTTGCCACCCAGGACGAACTGGCCCAGATCCCGGACATCGGTCCTGTCATTGCGGAAAGTGTGGTGACCTGGTTCGGAGATCCGGTGAACCAGGCTTTTGTGGAACGGCTGAAAGAACTGGGACTGAACATGGAAATGACTGCGGGTCCGGCTCTGGACGAAAGCCATCCGTTCTACGGCAAGACCATGGTGTTCACGGGCACCCTGCCCAACCTGGACCGGGCGACAGCACAGACCATGGCCCAGGAAGTGGGTGCCAAGGTGACCAGTTCCGTGAGCAAAAAGACGGACTACGTGGTAGCCGGAGCTGACCCGGGCAGCAAGTACACCAAGGCACAGAACCTGGGCGTGACAATCCTGGACGAGGCACAGTTCCTGGGGCTGCTGCGGGGAGAACAGGAAGAGGAAGAACGCAAGTGACTGGCAAGGAAAAGAAAGGACCTGCCCTTTTTGGGGGACAGGTCCTTTCCTTATGGAGTGATTGGATATGAATGAAAAAATCCCGCCGCCCGAAGACGGTGGGATTTTTGATTATTTTTCTGCAGTTTCAACTTTACCGCTGAACAGTTCCTTGGTGCAGCTCCGGACCACGTTAATGGCCAGGAACATCAGGCACAGGGCAACTACCAGCTGCAGGCCTTCCACCATGGGGAAGAACACACCAGCCATGGCTTTCTTGTAGATGCCATAGATGGACAGGCACAGGGCACTCATGGTGACCAGGAACATGAAGGTCATGGGGATGTAGAGCATCCAGCTCTTCCGGCCGGTAACCTTCAGGAATACGGCCAGGGCAACCAGGCACAGAGCACTCAGCAGCTGGTTGGCAGCGCCGAACAGCGGCCAGATGTTCATGTAACCGCCCAGGCACAGCAGGTAGCTGGGGATCAGGGTTACGATGGTGGCAACATAGGTATTGCTGAAGAACTTGGCAATGGAGCCTTGTTCATGGCCTTCTTCCGGAGCCAGGATTTCCTGGAGCATCATCCGGCCGATACGAGTTACAGCATCGATGGTGGTCATGGCCAGAGCGGATACGCACATGGTCACGATGCAGGTGCTGTAATACTTGGGAATACCGAACATGGTGAAGTAACCGCCGATGGCGCTGCCGAAGATGGCGAACGGAGTGGCTTTGGGCAGATGGCCGTTTACAGCCACGGAGCAGGCGATAACCAGAGAAACAACACCCAGGGTGGATTCAATCAGCATGGAGCCGTACCCAACGGGCAGCATGTCTTTTTCATTGGAAACCGTCTTGGAGGAAGTACCGGAGGATACCAGGGAATGGAACCCGGATACAGCCCCGCAGGCGATGGTTACGAACAGGATCGGGAACATCGGTTTGCCGGCCACATCAAAGGAAGTGAAGGCAGGCATGTTGATGGAAGGATTCCCGACAACAATCCCTACAACACCGGCCAGGATCATACCCAGCAGCAGGAATACGCTCAGGTAGTCACGAGGCTGGATCAGCAGCCACATGGGCATGATGGAAGCAGCGAAGCAGTAAGCATAGGTCACATACAGCCAGGTGGTACGGGAAGCATACATGGGATGGGCAATACCCAGGCTGACCATGGCGATCATGCAGATGATGCCCAGAACCAGTTCCTTGGCACCCGTGATGTGGAAACGACGGGTTACGATACCGAATACCACGGCCACGGCGATGTAGATCATGGAAATGGAAGCAGCAGAGGCGTTAGGCCCCATCAGTTCGCCGGTCTTGGAGAAACCATTGAAGGTGCTTGCCATGATATCGGAGAAAGCAGCGATAACCAGCAGGGAGAACAGCCAGCCGAACATCAGGAACATTTTGCAGCCCGTATGGCCCACATACTGTTCAATCAGGGCACCCATGCCCTTGCCGTCATTCTTCACAGAAGCATACAGGGCGGTGAAATCCTGTACAGCACCGAAAAATACGCCGCCGACCAAAATCCATAAGAAAGCAGGAACCCAACCGAACATGGCAGCGATAATCGGACCGGTTACAGGGCCGGCACCCGTAATGGAGGAAAACTGATGGGCAAATACAGTAAACCGGGAAGCGGGAGCAAAGTCCTTATCGTCTCTGAAGCGATAAGCAGGCGTCTTCGCATCCGGTTCGATTCCCCAGGTCTTCACCAGCCAGCGTCCATAAAACATGTAGGCACAGATGAAGATGACAATAGCAAAACACACAAGCGTTAATCCGTTCATTGTAATCACTCCTTCGAAAAAAATCCGACACTCACAATTTCAAGTGCCGTCATCAAATCGGATGCTTGTTTATAGTTCCGTAATTTATCACTCTTGTCACAGATTGTCAACAGTTTTTTGTATACTTCATACAATTTTTTTTTAAAGTGTTAGCGCTCTAAAGACAGCAAATGGAATATACAGATAAATTGTCTGTTGAAGAAAAACTTTCTTGAAACATACACAATTTATTGTCCATTGGAAGTGAACTTTATAAGAACGGACTTAAAAATCGAATTTATGGTTCTCATAAAAAAATGTGAGAAAACAGTAGAAAAGATTGCTTTTTTGGACATGGAGTGGTATTGTATGAATCATCAACTCCATACTGCAAATGCTACGAAGAGAAAGAGTAAGCCTGTGGAACCTTCCAGAGAGCGTCCGGATGGTGAAAGGACGCAAGGGGAAAGAAGCTGAACTGGTCTCTGAGCAGCCATCTGAAAGCCTGACCAGGGAAAAGTAGGATGAGCCGGAAACCTGACCGTTATCAGACAGGAGGATATCGGCCGGAAAAGGTCCGTATCTGATGAAGCGCATCCGGCAGCAGCCAGATGAAGAAGAGTGGTACCGCGAAACAAGCCCTTTCGTCTCTTACAAAGAGAGGAAAGGGCTTTACTTTATATTCTGGAGGAATTCAGTATGATGCAGATCGGTTCACTGATTTTATTGCTTTTCGTCATTTTCCTGGGGATGATCACCAGGAAAAATGTGGGGATCATCGGCTTTTTGGCTGCCTATGTGTACGGGACCTTTGTCACAGGCATGAAAGCCAAGGACATTTATGCGGGCGGTTTTCCCACCACAGTATTTTTCCTGATCATGGCTTCCACCTTCTTGTTCGGGATCGCCAACCATAATGGCACGTCAACGGTGCTGGCCCGGAATGTATCCTTTCTTTCCCGGGGCAACAACAAACTGATCCCCTGGATGTTCTTTGCCGCAGCTGCCATTCTGGCCGGTGTGGGCGGTTCCATGCTGATCTTGGTAGTGATCATGCCCATTGCCTACCATACCTGCCTGAACCGGCAGCTGGATGTGACCATGACTTCCATTATCGTCCTGGCGGGCGGTATGATCGGCGGCCTGTCTCCCATTACCCTGAACGGGATTGTGGCCAATACACTGGCTGCCCAGAACGGAGTGGACAACTACATGCCCATCTGGGGTGCGTATTCTCTGTCCATTTTTACGATGGCACTGATCGCTTATGTGGTGTTCAAGGGATGGAAAGTCCCCAATACAGAACCGGACAGGGAGTTTACGCCTTTTAACCGGGCCCAGGTGGTTACGCTGATTGCCATTGTGCTGGTCTGCCTGGCTACCATTTTCTTCAAACAGAACATCGGCCTGGTATGCATGGCCTTTGCCGCTGTCCTGATCCTGCTGGGCTACTGTGATCAGAAGGTGGCCATTGCGGCAATTCCCTGGGGGACCCTGGTGCTGATCACCGGTATGAGCATGCTGCTCCATGTGGTGGATAAATCCGGCGGGATTACGTATCTGACTTCCATGCTTTCCAAAGTCATCACTCCGGCTACGATGCAGCCCATCATGATTCTGCTGGGCGGACTGATGGGGGCTGTGTCCAGCGGCACAGGTGTGGTCATGCCCACCCTGATCCCGCTGGCTGCCAAACTGGCTGCGGCCAACCCGGACCTGGATGCTGCGGCTCTGATGCTGGGCGTCATCGTGGGGACCAACGGGGTGGTCCTGAGCCCGTTCTCTACAGTAGGGGCTCTGGCCTGCGGCTGCGCACCGGAAGGTGTGGATGTGAACAGGCTTTACAAGAACCTGCTGCTTACCGCGATCCTGTTCATCCTGTCTGCTTTTGTGGTCTCCTATCTGGGAATTTATACAAAACTTTTCCTGTAATATATTGGTAGGAATTTGATATTGCGTGAATAAATGTAAAGAAAACGAGGGTATGAAAAATGTTTTTTCATACCCTCGTTTTCATTCATAATGATTCAGGATGTTCCGTACTCGTTCTTTTTTCGTCTTGGGAATCTTCCATTCATAATTTCGGAAGTTGTTTTCCTTGTGATCGGTGGAGTAATCGGCGTAATCGAAATCGTAATCCCGTTCGTAGCTGCGGTTGTAATCGCCGTGGCCATCGTCCAGCTGCCAAATATTTTCCATAGGTACCCTTCCTTTCGTTTGCAAAAAACAGGACAAAACCTCTCCAAACAGGCAGAGACAGGTTCTTTTACTGGTAATTTCCTCCTAAACAGTGTACAATAACTACAGAATAAGTCAAGACACCACGGCAGTGGGACTGAATTAGGGGAGTGGAAACCATGAAAATCGTAACGTATGCATACGATCAGGATGTACAGGTAGGCGTAATTTCCGATGATGGCAGGTACGTCTATCCGGCCAATAAATATTCCAATATGTACGAACTGATCCAGGAAAGCAACTTTGAAGAACTGCTGAGCATCAACCGGATGGCGCTGGGCGGCGTGCCGTTGGATCAGGTCAAAATCCTGGCTCCCCTGACACATCCCCGCAACGACATCATCTGCCTGGGGATCAACTACAAGTCCCATGATGAGGAACTGCCGGATGACTATGTGCCGGAAAAAATCGTGCAGCGCCAGGTACCGGTATACTTCTCCAAGCGGGTGGACCGGGCTACGGATCCGGATGGGATCATCGACGGCCATTTTGATGTAGTGAAGGAACTGGACTACGAATGCGAACTAGCCGTGATCATCGGCAGGGAAGCCAGGAATGTGGAAGAAAAAGACGCCGGGGACTACGTGTTCGGCTACACCATCATCAATGATGTGACGGCCCGTGACGTGCAGGTAGCCCATAAACAATGGTACTTCGGAAAGAGTCTGGATACTTTTGCTCCCATGGGGCCTTTCATCGTGACAGCAGATGAATTCCCGTTCCCGCCGGCACTGCACCTGACCTGCAAGGTGAATGGCCAGCTGCGGCAGGACAGCAATACCAAATATCTGGTACATGGTATCCCGTACATCATCAGCGAACTGTCCAAGGGCATGACGTTGCGGGCGGGTACCATCATCGCTACGGGTACTCCGGCCGGTACGGGCATCGGCATGAACCCGCCCCGGTTCCTGAAGAGCGGGGACGTGGTGGAATGCAGCATCGAAGGCATCGGGACACTGCGGAATGTGGTGAAATGAGAGTTTTCGGCCAGAGACGACTGACAAGCAAAAGGGAGCTGTGAAGGATTTCTTCACAGCTCCTGATTTTTGTGCAGCCGGAGATTTGAAACTGAATAAAAAAGGCTGCCGCCGCAGCGACAACCTTTCAATCTGGTGGAACTAACTGGACTCGAACCAGTGACCCCCACGATGTCAACGTGATACTCTAACCATCTGAGCTATAGTTCCATAAGCAACAAAATTATTTTACCCGAAAAAGGGGTCTGCTGTCAATAGGGTTTCCTGTTTCTTTTTTTTCTGGGAAACGATATAATAGATATATTAGTCAACTTATGGAAACAGGGAGTTGAAAACAGGTAGGAGGAATGGAGTTTGCCTGAAGTGACGGAAAAACGGTTTACCTTCCGGGACCCACGGGAGATGGTGGCGGTCCTGGGAGAAAATGATGAATATCTGCGGCAGATGCAGCAGGTGCTGGGATGCCGGCTGATTCCCCGGGGAAACGAGCTCATCGCCCAGGGCAGTGAGCAGGATACGGAACTGGCGGGGAAACTGGTCCAGGAACTGCTGTACCTGTACCGCCAGGGACTGCCCATTACCGGGCATGATGTGAAGTACAGCATGGAACTGGTGCTGAAAGGCCAGGAAGAACAGCTGCACAGGATGTTTACCGATACGGTGCTGACTACGGTGCGGGGGCGCCAGGTGAAGGCCAAGACGCTGGGCCAGCTCCAGTATCTGAAGACCATCGCCCGGAATGATATTACCATCGCCATTGGACCGGCCGGCACGGGCAAGACCTATCTGGCAGTGGCCATGGCCGTAAAAGCCCTGAAAAATAAGGAAGTGGAACGGATCATCCTGACCCGGCCTGCGGTGGAAGCGGGCGAGAAACTGGGCTTTTTGCCCGGGGATCTGCAGGAAAAGGTGGATCCGTACCTGCGGCCGCTGTACGATGCCCTGTACGAAATGCTGGGCATGGAGGTATTCCAGAAGAACCTGCAGCGGGGCATCATCGAAGTGGCACCCCTGGCCTATATGCGGGGCCGTACTCTGAACGATGCCTTCATCATCCTGGACGAGGCCCAGAATACCACGGCGGAACAGATGCGCATGGCGCTCACCCGGTTCGGCTTCGGCTCCAAGCTGGTGGTCACCGGGGATGCAACCCAGGTGGACCTGCCCAGCGGAAGGCAGTCGGGACTGGTGAATGCGTCCCATGTACTGCGGGATGTGCCGGGCATCGGCATCGTCCATTTCAATGAGCATGATGTGGTGCGGCACGAAATCGTGGGGGCCATCATCAAGGCCTACGAAAAGTATGATAACGCCCGGAAGGAACGGAGACGGGCGGCTGACCATCAAGGAGAAGAACAATGATCGTAACACTGGAAAACAACCAGGAGAAAATTGTCATTCCGGAAGAACTGGAAGCGACGCTGAAAAAGGCCATGGACATTGTGGCCCAGAAGGAAAACCTGACGGACAACACGGAAGTGGACATCACCATCGTGGACAACGATGAAATCCACACCCTGAACCGGGACTACCGGGGCATCGACCGGCCCACGGACGTGCTGAGTTTTGCCCTGGACGAAGGAGATGAGGAACCGGAAGTGGATGACGGGGAAGCCGAACATCTGCTGGGGGATGTGATCATCTCCGCTCCCAGGGCGGTGGAGCAGGGCGAGGAATTCGGTCACGGGCTCACCCGGGAGATGACGTACCTGGCGGTACACGGCATGCTGCACCTGCTGGGGTATGACCATATGGTAGAAGCAGATAAAAAAGTCATGCGGGCCCGGGAAGAGGAAATCCTGCGTGAACTGGATCTGGCGGAAGAAAGGTACGGAGGCTGACATGGACCGGGCACTGTTCGAAGCGGCGGTGAAGGCCCGCCAGTACAGTTACAGCCCCTATTCCCATTTTGCGGTGGGGGCGGCCGTGCGGGCCAGGGACGGCCGGATCTTCACCGGCTGCAACATCGAGAACGCTTCCTATGGCCTGTGTAACTGTGCAGAACGGTGCGCTATCTTTGCGGCAGTGAAGGAAGGGGTGCGGGAATTTACGGCCCTGTGCGTCACCGCGGATACCCCGCAGCCGGTTTCCCCCTGCGGGGCCTGCCGGCAGGTGATGGCGGAATTTTCCATCCCGGTGGTGTACCTGACCAATCTGAAAGGCGACTGCAGGGAAACGACAGCGGCGGAACTGCTGCCCGACAGCTTTGCGTTATAAAAGAAAGGAATTTGTATGGAACAGCAAGAACAGAAACGGCACCGCTCCGGCTTTGTGGCCGTGGTGGGGCGTCCCAATGCAGGCAAGAGCACCCTGGTGAACCAGCTGGTGGGGGAAAAGGTGGCCATCATCTCTGACCGGCCCCAGACGACCCGGAACCGGATCCTGAGCATCCTGAGCACGGAGACGGCCCAGATGGTCTTCCTGGATACCCCCGGCCTGCATAAACCCCAGGACAAACTGGGGGAACACATGGTCCAGGCGGCGGTGAATGCCATCAAAGAGGTGGATGTGGTCCTGTTCGTAGTGGATGCTTCGGAAAAACGGGGCAAGGGCGAACAGGTGATCCTGGAGCGGCTGAAGGAAGAATGCAGTGCCCCGGTGATCCTGGTGCTGAACAAGATCGACCAGATTGTCAGTAAAGAGAGCCTGCTGCCCATCATCGCCCATTTCCAGAAGGAATATCCCTTCCACAGCATTCTCACTTTGTCGGCTCTGGCCGATGAGGATTTCACGCCTCTCCTGCAGGAAATCGAAGCCTGCCTGCCGGCAGGACCGGATTTCTATCCGGAGGATATGTACACGGACCAGCCGGAACGGGTGATGGCGGCGGAAATCATCCGGGAGAAGATCCTGCAGCTGACAAGGGACGAAGTACCCCATGCGGTGGCGGTGCAGGTGCAGGAAATGAAGACCCGGCCCAACGACATGGTATACGTACGGGCGGATATTTACGTGGAGCGGGATTCCCAGAAGGCCATCTTGATCGGGGCCAGGGGGAAGATGCTGAAGGAAATCAGCCAGCGGGCCCGGAAGGATATCGAGGACTTGATCGGCAACCGGGTGTATCTGGAACTGTGGGTGAAGGTACGGCCCAAATGGCGGGAAAAAGAGGGCGACCTGAAACGCCTGGGCCTGGCCAATGACCGGCCGCAATATTGACCAGGATCGGTTCCAGCGTGTATAATAAAAAAGTATATCTGTTTTCAATGATTTTGTATGGAACAATCCAAAGGAGAGATGACTTATAGACGCAGGACCGGCGCTTGGCCGCCTATTGAAACCAATTGTATATCCTTTTGCTTTCCTTTTCTGGCATGTGGGGGAAGCCCTGTACCATTTTATGGGGATGGAACCGGTGCACAGGGGAACCAGTCATTCTGAGGATGACCTCCGGAAGATGGTGAGCGCCAGTGAAAAGGGCGGCAGCATCGACCCGGTGGAAAGCAGGCTCATTGACAATGTGTTTGATTTTGCCGACCGTGTGGCACGGGAAGTGATGGTGCCACGGCAGGACATGGTGTGCCTGTTCGTGGATGATTCTATCGAAGAGAACATGAAAGTCATCAAGGACAGCGGCCATACCCGGTATCCTCTGTGCGAGGAGGACCGGGACCATATCCTGGGCATGATCCACATCCGGGAATTCATGAATGCGGATTACAAGGCTCCCGGCTTTGATTTGCGGAGTATCATGCGGGAAATCGACGTGGTGCCGGAAAGCATGTCCATTGCCAAGATCCTGCAGCTGATGCAGCATAAACATGTGCAGATGGCTGCGGTGGCCGACGAGTACGGCGGTACGGCCGGACTGGTGACCATGGAAGACCTGCTGGAGGAAATCGTAGGCGACATCCAGGATGAGCACGACACGGATATGCCGGAAATCAACAAGATGCCTGACGGGTCCTACGTGTTCGACGGCCTGGTATTGCTGGATGAGGTATCGGAGATTATGGGCATCCAGTTCGACGATCCGGAAGAAGATACCATCGGGGGCTATGTGTTCGGCCTGATCGGCAGACAGCCTGTGGTGGGCGACAGCGTGGAGGAGAACGGCTACAAGTTCGAAGTGCTGGATTCCACCGGCTTCCGGGTGATGCGGGTACGGGTGATCCCTCTGAAAAAAGACAACAAGAAGGAAGCGGCTGTCCATGAGCAGTGAAATGTTTCAAGACGAAGCAATCATCCTCCGGGTTAGAAATTGGCAGACTGCGGATAAATACGCAGTCTGCTTTTGTCGTGAACACGGAAAGATCCCCTTTGTGGCCTACGGGGCGGCGTATCCCCGCAGCCAGAGCGGACGGCTGGTGCAGCCCTTCGCCCACCTGCAGGTGACGCTGGCGCCGGGCCGCAAGGTCGCTGTCCTGCGCGGCTGCGAAAGCCTGGAAATGCCACAGCCTCCCGACTGGGAAAACCTGGCTTATGGGGCCATCATCGGGGAAGTGGCGGAGAACCTGCTGGGAGAGGAGGAACCCCAGGAGGAGGTGTTCCGGCTGCTGCTGGAGGCTTTCCGGCTGCTGGGCAAACGGAACCGGCGCCTGGTCACGGACAGTACCCTGCTGAAACTGCTGGCCCTGTGCGGTCTGAACCCGATCCTGGATGTCTGCACCAGCTGCAATGAACCGGTGACGGAGGACGGGTATTTCAGCCTGGTGCAGGGGGGCTTTTTGTGTAAGAAATGCGCCATGGGGGAGGAACTGCCCTTTACCCTGCCTGCCAGGGACCTGATGGAGCAGCTGCTGCACCTGGACCTGAACCAGCCGCCGGACTTCACCGTACGGGGCCGGGAGCTCATGAGCCTGGAAAAGATTTTATACCAGTTCATCCTGTACCAGACTGACCGGCCTATCCGGAGCCTGGATTTCCTGGCGCAGATGGAGAGGACGGCTCATGGATAAGGTACAATTGGGAAAACTGATCTGGCGGCAGCGGAAGGATCTGCTATTTGGCTGGATGCTCTTCTTTAATATACTGGCCAGCTTCGCCACCCCGGCGATGGACTGGTACGTGCCCCTGAAACTGGTGCTGCTGTTCTGGCTGGCCAGCGGGGTGTGGCTGACCATTCCCGTGCTGGGACGGTACCGGAAGCGGACTTTTGCCTGGAAACTGGCCGTGGTGGCCCTGGTGCTGGGGCTGGTGACCCTGTTCCCGGCGGCCTGGCCGTTGCGGGTGGAATATCCGACACTGGAGCTGTGGTTCTGGGCTTCGGTGCCCTTTGTCTGGTACAGCCTGTGGGCTTTCTTTGGCCGGGAGAAAATGCGCCAGGCACGGGGAATCCTGTGGACCCTGTGGCCGGTGCTCCTTTTGGCAGGCGCCCTGTGGGCCGTATGGGATACGGATTTTGGGGCGGTAGGGGCGGCCTTCCTGCAGCAGCTGTTCTACGCAGCCCTGGGGACGGAATACATCCGCAGCGGTGTCCGTTACCAGCACCGGGTGCTTTTTACCGGAGGACTGCTGCTGGTAAGCGCGGCTTTCTGGACGGCCCTGAACACTTTTGTGTGGATCCTGCCGGAACCTGTCTATCCGCTCCTGTGGACAGCCGCCTGTATTGCGCTGGAATGGATCTTTCCGCAGCTGGGACGACGATGAACTGTGTACGATAGAGGTGAAATCCATGAAACTGATCACTTGGAACGTCAACGGCCTGCGGGCCTGCATGAACAAGGGATTTGCTGATTTTATGCAGCAGGCGGATGCGGATATTTTCTGTGTCCAGGAAACGAAGATGCGGCGGGAGCAATCCACTTTTGAATTCCCCGGCTACCATGAGTACTGGAACAGTGCCGTAAAAAAGGGGTATTCCGGTACCGCCATTTTTACGAAAGAAGAACCCCTGGGAGTTACCTATGGCCTGGGCATCGAGGAACACGACCAGGAGGGACGGGTGATTACAGCTGAATATCCGGCTTTCATCCTGGTGAATGTCTATACCCCCAATTCCCAGCGGGGCCTGGTACGCCTGGAGTACCGGGAAAAATGGGAGGATGCTTTCCAGGACTATGTGAGCCGTCTTGCCAGGAAGAAACCGGTGATTGTGTGCGGCGATCTGAATGTGGCTGCCCAGCCCATCGACCTGAAGAACCCGGACAGCAACCACAAGAACGCCGGATTCAGCGACCAGGAGCGGGCCAAATTCCAGCAGTTCCTGCACCACGGCTTCGTGGATTCTTTCCGCAGCCTGTATCCTGACAGGGAAGGGGCCTATACCTGGTGGTCCTATATGTTCAAGGCAAGGGAACGGAACGCCGGATGGCGCATCGACTACTTCCTGGTGAGCGAAAACGGCAGGGACCATATCCAGGACGTAGTCATCCACAACGAAGTCTTTGGCAGCGACCACTGCCCGGTGGAGCTGGACTGGAAAGAATAAGGGCGGTTACCAAGGGGGTCAATATCATGGAAGGTGCATTCATTGGCGATATCGTAGGTTCCATCTATGAATGGAGGAACCATAAGAGCAAGGAATTCCCGTTGTTTTCCCCTGGCTGCAGGGCTACAGATGATTCTCTCATGACCCTGGCTGTGGAACAGGCCTTTGAAGCGGCCAGAAGCCGGGGCAAGCTGCTGGAACGCCATACGGTGCTGCCGCTGCTGGCCAGAGCAATGCGGTCTTTGGGGCAGAAGTATCCAGACGCCGGGTTCGGGGGCAAGTTCCGTTACTGGCTGTTCCATCCCGAAATGGGGGCCTACGGCAGCTTCGGCAACGGGGCCGCCATGCGGGTATCCCCGGCGGGCTGGTTCGGACGGACTCTGGCGGAAGTGCGGCAGCTGGCCATTTTGTCCTGTGAAGTGAGCCACAACCATCCGGAAAGCTATCGGGCGGCGCAGGCTACGGCCGGTGCCATTTTTCTGGCCCGCCAGAAAAAGAGCAAGGAAGAGATCCGGGAGTACCTGAAGCCCTTTTATGATCTGGACTTTACAGTGGAAGGCATCCGGGACGCTTACGAAGGGGATGCTTCCTGTCAGAACTCCGTGCCCCAGGGGCTGGTGTGCTTTTTGGACAGCACCTGTTTTGAGGATGCCCTGCGCAACGCCGTTTCTCTGGGAGGTGACAGCGATACCCTGGCTGCCATAGCCGGCAGCATCGCTGAGCCGTTTTACGGGATCCCGGAAGAAATCCGGAAAGAAGCGAGGAAGTACTATCTGCCGGAGATGCTGGAAACTGTGAAGATTTGAACTGATACACAAAAAAGGAGGTGTGAAGGGGGTGTGAAGAAATGAGAATTCATTTCTTCACACCCCCTATGTTTTTTATCTCTATGGCTCTCTCAACAAAATTTGAGGAGAAAAGAGCATACTTCCCCCTTTCCCCCA
>NZ_JBNMIU010000049.1:0-16990 GCF_050873445.1 Acidaminococcus sp.
AATAAGCCCCTCGAGTGAGGGGCTGCCAGGAAATGTAGTGCGGTTGGTAGCCTTTAAATCTAGGGCCTTAAGGCCGAGGCAGGTAACGCGGCTTATAGCCGCAGAGCAAACTACCCGTTATACGGGTAGTTTTGATTATGGGAGAGGTGTCCAATATGTTTCAGAAAGAACCCATCCTGGCCGCCTTTGACCGGTATGTGGAACAGTTCGACAAGGCTGTCCCCGGAATCACCAGCAAACAGCTTCATTCTCACATCGTAAGCCAGCTGTGTGAGAAACTGGCTGCGAAACTGGGGTGGAATGGGCACGATGTCCAGCTGGCCTGGGTCATGGGGCTGCTCCATGATATCGGCCGGTTCGAACAGGCCCGTCGGTACCATACCTTTATCGATTATCAATCCATGGATCATGCCCGGTTTGGGGCAATTTACCTGTTTGAATACGGACACATCCGGGATTTTGTGCCCGCATCCACCGATGACGAGGTGCTGGAGCTGTCCATCCGGTTCCACAGCGCCTACGAGATTCCAGCCGATGTTACAGGGCGCAGCCGGATCTTCTGCCAGCTGCTGCGGGATGCGGATAAAATCGATCTGTTCCGGGTGTACTCCGGGTATTTGGAGCATCCGGAGACTGTGTGGCAAGTGTCTCTGGATGACCTGGGCGCACAGGATCTGAGCCCGGCCGTATTCCGGGAAGCTCTGGAAGGCAGACTGGTCCATACCCGGAAAAAGCGCACAGCCCTGGACTTTTTCGTAGGCTGTCTGTGTCAGATCTTTGACATGACCTTTATGCCCAGCCTGGAGGAAGTCCTGGCGCAGGGATATTACAATCAACTCTTGGACTTCAGGGCCAAAAAGCCGGAAAGTGAAAAACAGCTGGCCCGGATCAGGGAGAAGTGTAAGGAGAAACTGGCGGAGCAGGGACTTGTTCCTTGCGCTCTCCTGTAAACTATGTTATAATTTTGGAGTGCTGAAGCGGCACCAAATTTATTTTAACCATAGCGTTGCTGTGCGACACTCCGACGCCAGCGCCAGCTATCGGCTCTTCAATGACTAAGGAGGAAGAGAATTATGTTAACGCCTGCAAGAAAAAAAGAACTGATTGAAACTTACCGCATCAACGAACAGGATACCGGGTCTCCGGAAGTACAAATCGCTATCCTGACCGAACGGATCAGCTACCTGACCGAACATCTGAAAAACAACAAGAAAGATCATCATTCCCGCCGTGGCCTGCTGAAAATGGTTGGTCAACGCCGTGGCCTGCTGAACTACCTGATGAAGAAAAACATCGAACGGTACAGAAGCATCGTTGAAAGACTGGGCCTGCGGAAATAAATGCAGAACTGGAAAGACTGCCGCATTTGCGGCAGTTTTTTTGATTCTGAACACTTTAGAAGGAGTAGAATTCCCTGCCATATGAATTATGAACAACGCTATGCCTGCCTGACCCGCCCTTTCAGGGGGCGTCCATGGGCCATCACCGGCCTGAAGATTGCCAACGGGACACTGGTGGTGCTGATGTACATTGCCTATCCGCTGCTCCTGATCGAACTATACTTGCGCCACCATACCCTGCTGGATCCGCTGCTGCAGCGGGCTTTCTGGGTGCCGGCCCTGTCTTTTCTGATCGTGACGGTGTTTCGCAGGAAAATCAACCGGCTGCGGCCCTATGAGGCCTGGCCCATCGAACCTCTGATTCCCCGGAACAAGCATGGAGAATCCATGCCCAGCCGCCACGTATTTTCCTCCACGGTGATTGCCATGGTGTACCTGTATCTGCACCCGCCTCTGGGCGCAGCTTTCCTCCTGGTAAGCCTCCTGAGCGCCGTAGTCCGGGTCCTGGCCGGCGTCCATTATCCCACTGATGTGATGGCAGGGTTTGTCACAGGCGTTTTTTCAGGGATTTTTTTGTGGTGGTGAAGGGCTCCCTGGTGACATCTCTGTACTCTTTGCTTTCCCGCAGCCATCTGGTATAATACAGAAAAAAGTGTTGTCCGGCAACGGTCAGCCCCAAATGTTTTTTTTGTTAGATTAACCGCAAACCTTGGCTGGAGGGGCGGTTAATCTTTTTTTGTCGGGTTTGAAAGGGGCTGTGAAATAATGATCCTTATGAAAACGAGAAATGAGGGGATGTGAAAAAATGCTTTTTCACATCCCCTCATCAGTCATTAGCCAATAATTTTACCTTTTACTTACCGAACTTCTTACCGGTCAGCATTTCGTAGGCTTCTTTGTATTTGGCAATGGTCTTGTCGATGACATCCTGGGGCAGCAGGTAATCACTGTCCGAGTTGGCTTTCAGCCAGTCACGGACGAACTGCTTGTCATAGGAAGGCTGGCTCTTTCCGGCTTCATAGCCTTCCAGCGGCCAGAAACGGGAACTGTCCGGAGTCAGCATTTCGTCGCCCAGGACCACATTGCCTTTTTCATCCAGACCGAATTCGAATTTGGTGTCGGCGATGATGATGCCCCGGCTATAGGCGTAATCGGCGCATTTCTTGTACAGGGCGATGGTGGCGTCTTTGATGGCTTTGGTGTATTCAGCACCCTTGCCCGGGAATCTCTTTTCCAGGTAATTCACGCACTGGGCTTCGGTGATGTTTTCATCGTGGTCGCCCAGGTCAGCCTTGGTGCTGGGGGTGAAGAGCGGTTCAGGCAGCTTCTGGCATTCTTTCAGGCCTTCCGGCATTTTGATGCCGCAGACGGTGCCGTTTTCCTTGTAGGATTCCCAGCCGCTGCCGGTGATATAGCCGCGGACGATGCATTCTACGGGAATCATGTGCAGCTTGCGGCATTTCATGCTCTTTCCGGCGAATTCCGGGGTACGGAAGAATTCAGGCATATCTGCCGGATCCACACTGATCATATGGTTGGGGATGATGTCTCTGGTGAGGTCGAACCAGAATTTGGACATTTGGGTCAGGACGGCACCTTTGTCCGTAATGGTGTTTTTCAGAATGTGGTCGAACGCAGAGATGCGGTCGGAAGCCACCATGATCAGGCTGTCGCCCAGATCGTAAATTTCACGTACTTTCCCAGATTTAACGGGTTTGAATTCCTGCATGATCCATCCTCCTTGAAAATAGACAATCAAAATTCCATGCCTTTATCATATCACAGGAATGGATTTTAGTCGAATAATTTTATAGAAAAAGTTCTTAATGTTTGTTTCAAATGATACAGGGGGAAAAACGGCAGGGTCCCATGGAAAATCAGCCGTTTTCCCTAAGGAGGAAAAGCATCCGCTGGAAAAAGAAATTTGTAAAAAAACGGTGGAATGTTCAGTGTCCGTTGAAGAGAAAGATTTTTTATCGTATAATGAATCGTAAACCTCCGTACAAGTACAATCTTGGAACCTCTCAAACAGAAAGGATGTTTTCTATGCGTATCGTTATGACTATCGTTGGTGTGGACAAAGTCGGTATCATTGCCAAGGCCAGCACCCTGCTGGCAGAGAACAATGTCAATATCCTGAATATCAACCAGAATATCGACAACGGGTTCTTCAATATGGTCCTGATCGGGGACCTGGATAATGCCAAAGTATCCGTACAGGACCTGAAGGAAAAGGCTGCAGCCCTGGGCAGGAATCTGGGCGTGGAAATCCGTGTCCAGAGTGAAGAAATCTTCACTGCCATGCACCGCATCTAAGGAGGACGATCCATGTTCTACGAAATCAAGGATGTATTGGAAACCACCCGGATGATCACCCAGAACAATCTGGATGTGCGGACCATCACCATGGGCATCAGCCTGCGGGACTGTGCCAATCCGGATGTGAACGTATGCGCACAGAAAATTTACGATAAGATTACCACGAAAGCCAAAGATCTGGTGAAAGTGGGGGAAGAACTGGAAGCGGAACTGGGTGTCCCCATCATCCACAAACGGATCTCTGTGACTCCCATCTCCATTGTGGGCGAATCCTGCAGAACGGATAACTACGTACCCCTGGCCAAGGCACTGGACGATGCGGCCAAGGCCGTGGGCGTGAACTTTATCGGCGGCTTCAGCGCGTTGGTGGAAAAGGGCTATACCCATGGGGACCGGACTTTGATCAAATCCATCCCCGAAGCCCTGGCTGCTACGGATCTGGTCTGCTCTTCTGTGGCCATCGGCTCCACGAAAGCGGGCATCAATATGGATGCGGTGAAGGAAATGGGCGAAGTGGTGAAGGAAACGGCCCGTCTGACTGCTGACCAGGATGCCCTGGGCTGCGCCAAACTGGTGATTTTCTGCAACCCTGTACAGGACAACCCGTTCATGGCGGGGGCCTTCCACGGCGTTACGGAACCGGAAACAGTCATCAACGTGGGCGTATCCGGTCCCGGCGTGGTGAAGCATGCTCTCGAAGCAGTCCGCGGACAGGATATCGGCGTGGTGGCGGAGACCATCAAGAAAACAGCCTTCAAGATCACCCGTGTGGGACAGCTGGTGGCCCAGGAAGCAGCCAAACGGCTGCATACCCAGTTCGGCATCATCGATCTGTCCCTGGCTCCTACTCCGGCTGTGGGCGACTCCGTGGCTCATATCCTGGAGGAAATCGGCCTGGAATCCTGCGGCTGTCCGGGTACCACGGCGGCACTGGCCATGCTGAATGATGCGGTGAAGAAGGGCGGCCTGATGGCGTCCAGCTACGTAGGCGGCCTGAGCGGTGCTTTCATCCCTGTGTCTGAGGATGCGGGCATGATTGCGGCCGTAGAAAAGGGCTCTCTGACGATCGAGAAACTGGAAGCCATGACCTGCGTCTGCTCTGTGGGGCTGGATATGATCGCAGTACCGGGCGATACTACGGCAGCCACTATCTCTGCGGTGATCGCCGATGAAGCGGCTGTGGGCATGATCAACAACAAGACCACTGCTGTCCGGCTGATCCCTGTGCCCGGCAAGAAAGTGGGCGACAAAGTGGAATTCGGCGGTCTGCTGGGTTATGCTCCCATCATTTCCGTGAATCCGTTCAAACCAGATGGATTCATCAACCGGGGCGGGCGGATCCCGGCACCGATCCGGAGCCTGACGAACTGAGATGCGGGAGAAAGAAAGGATCCAGGCCGTCCTTAAAGGCCTGGAAAAGACCTATAAGGGGCAGGGGACAGCCCTCCACTACCATTCGCCTTTTGAACTGCTGGTGGCAGTGGTACTGTCGGCCCAGTGCACGGACGAACGGGTGAACAAGGTGACAGACCGGCTGTTCCCGGGATTCAATACTCCGGAGAAGCTGGGTGGTCTGACCCAGGAACAGCTGGAGGGGAAAATCAAGGAATGCGGCCTGTTCCGCTCCAAGGCAAAGAACATCCTGGGTCTGTGCCGCAAGCTGGTGGAGGAGTTCCATTCGGAAGTGCCCAGGGATATGAAGAGTCTGATGAGTCTGCCCGGGGTGGGGCGCAAAACGGCGGATGTGATGCTGAGTGTGGCCTTTGGTCAGCCGGCCATTGCCGTGGATACCCACGTGTTCCGGGTGGCCCACCGGCTGGGGCTTTCAACCGGTGAGACTCCTCTGGCAGTAGAGGAGGACCTGATGAAGCTGATTCCCCAAAAACAGTGGGGGGAGGCCCATCACTGGTTCATCTGGCACGGCCGCAAATGCTGCAAGGCACGGAAACCGGAATGTGCCGCCTGCCCGGTGGTGGATGACTGTCCTTCCCGGATCCTGTAACAGGAAAGAGTTGCAGTGGCAGCCTTTTCGGAAGAAGCAAGGTGAACCATAGTGGCGAATGTTTATGACGCAATAGAAGATTTTTACCGGAACGATGCAGGCTGGGAACAGGTGATTCCCCAGGCGGATATGGAAGCCTACTTCCGGCATCTGGCCTGGCATGGCATTGGCGACAAGGAACTGCAGCACCGCTGGGAACTTCTGGTGATGCTGTGCATCTATATCGAGAATGCGGAAATGACCCTGGACGAGATGACCGAGGATGACGTGATCGATATGGTGTCCTGGTGTGGCCGGAATGTGGTGGATTACCAGATCAGCTATGATTCTGTGCGGGACTTTCTGGATGCGGTCGGTACATTTTTTGTGTTCCTGAAGCAGCAGGGAAAGCTGGAAAGTTCGCTGGCTCCCTATCTGGCCAAGGAGCAGCTGCTGAAGGATGACGGCACCCTGGCCATCATCGACCGAAACGGGGATTACCTGCCCGGGGAGGAGGAACGGGAGCGGAAAAGTGCTCCGCCCTCTGAAGGAAGGGTGTTTTTGAATGCCGGGGAATCCCTGAACGGGCTCATGCGGGAAATCCACCAGTTCTTCCAGAAAGAGGAATTCAACCTGGATTTTGAGCGATCGGTGACCCTGTATGAATATTCTCTGGGCACCCTGGAAGTGGAGGACGATGGCCTGGATCAGTTCTGGCGGGGCTACTGGGATTATTTTCTGTTCGATTACCATCTCATCGAGGGAGATATTACGCCTCTGGAATATTTCAGGCAGCACGGGGGCAGTGCCTACCCCCAGCTGGTGAATGAACTGTGCATGGGCTTCCTTTCCCTCTTCACCATTGAGGAAATGGTGGATGAAGAACGGTTCGTGTGCCGGGATTTCCTTACCGGAGAACCCTATTTCCTGGCCTTCCCCCTGGAGGGGGATGCGCCCCTGGAAGACCGGGTGTACATGGGGCATGTATTTTACAACCGGAGTATGGGTATGAACTGCCTGCAGTTCCATGTGCTGAAGCCCCTGGCCCGGAAACGGCTGCTGGAAGTATTGACCCAGTGCCGGGACTGGTATGATGTGCAGCGGCCCGGGGTGGACTGGCCGGAATTCCTGGAACGGGAATCACTGACTTGCCGGGCCATCCTGCGGCAGATCAGCCGGAACCCGGCGGGCTGCAGCTTCCCCTATACCACAAAGCAGGAAAAATACCTGCCCAGGCCCCTGCCGGAAAAGCTGACCCTGGTGGAAAAGCTGATGCAGGAAATCATTGCCATCAGCGGACGCAGCGATTACGATGTGGAACTGATCCGTCACATGTGGCAGGACTTCCTGGAACAGGAGCCGTTCGTGGGCGCTTTCGAACCCCAGGTGTGGGCGGCAGGGCTGGTAGAGAATTTCCTGGAAATCAATGAGAAACGGGCGGCCCAGAAGAAGCCTTTCTATCTGGAGACCTTCGGCATCCCCAGCAGGGATCTGAGCCGGGCCTATATGGAGATCCGCACCCAGCTGAAACTGGAACCTTCTGACCCCCGGTATCTGGATGAAATGGGTTTTCTCATGCTGTTTTCGAAATTTGTGTAGGAGTAAGACACCATGATCTGTAAGCATTGCGGATTGGAATATCCGGACAACCTGGACGCCTGCCCCGGCTGCGGGACCATGAATGACGATGTGGAAGCCCAGGTGCTCAGTGAAGAGGAACGAGATTCCTTCAGCGGCGTGACCATCGAGACAGACACTGCCCAGGGCTCCGCCGAAGATTACAAAGTCTACGACCAGGAGGATCTGCACCGGCAGGAGGAGCGGCGGGCCCAAAAGGCCAAATGGAGCCGGATCTGGCAGCTGGTGAAGATGAACGGCCGCGCCGTCCTGGTACTGGCCCTGATTGTTTTCTGCATCATCTTCCTGCTGCCGACCCTGTTGGGGTTTGCCCTGATCGGCCTGGGTGTATTCCTGGTAGTAACGATTTTTCGTAATTATTTCGCTGGTTGGTAAACAGCCAATTTTCAGGAAACTAAGGGCTTTCTTTGAATTTTATAGTGTCATTACCATGACCCCATAAAGCGCTGGGCAAATGGAAAAAGGGCGAAAAAAAGCACTTGTCTTTAACGGGCGGCAAACTCCAAAAACTGGTTCCAGTACCAGCGCTATGCGCCCGACTCCTTCTAACGAAACTGGAAAAGGAGAAGGGTTAATGCCTAGCAAGACAAGTGCTTTTGACACTGCTACCTTACCAGAAGCAGAAAAATATGTCTTATTTTATATAAAACATAGGGGTCTTGTGAACAGGATGTCCACAAGAACTCTAACTCTATATTTATTAATAGAACCCAAAAAGCCCCTAGAACGACCACTGGTCACCAAAATGGTAAAGCGTCTTCTTCTAGGATGGCTTCTGCAAAAAGTATACTTGATGCGATCGGTTACGTCAAGAATGATGGGCAATCTAAAAGTTTCAAAGCCGCAAATACATTTTATCAAGCATACAACTATATTCCGAAAACGGGAAAAGCAATTACACTAGACTATTTTCACAATACGGAAAAAGCACCAACGATTCCTGGTGATGAGTTCGCTCAAAGCAATAAAAAAACATGGCTTGTAACCAATCGGTCTTCTTGATGGTCATAGTATTTTATACGCATTTTTACAGCTTTCCCCTTAACTCCACAACTTTCCCGATGACCTGTACCGGAAGTTCCCGAATCTCTCTATTGGTATAAAAATGCGGGGCATACACGTCTACGTTGTTCGCAATCAGTGTAATGCCATCCTCCGTCTTCTTCACACGTTTCACCGTTGCACGGCTCCCGCCAACTAATACTATGGCTATGTCGCCACTTTCCACGTCCGGCTGCTTCCGGACTATCACCACATCACCTTCACATATCCGCGGCTCCATGCTATGTTCCTCGACACGCAAGGCAAAGAGCTCTCCTTGTGCTGCCATAGCCTGGGCAACTTCCTCATAACCGATAATGTTTTCAACGGTTTCCATGGGTATGCCTGCCACTACCGTACCTAAGACAGGGATTTTAACAGCGGTTTGTGTCGGTGTGGCATTACTGCCATCAATTCCAAGGAGATACGCCGGACTGACGTTAAACATTTTTGCCAGTTTTAGAATGGTTGACCTTCTGGGATTCTTGATTAACCCGTGTTCGTACTTATAAATGGCTGGTCGCTGAACTCCCAAATATTTGGCAATATCATCCAACGTCATATTGTTCTGAAGTCTCAGCCTTCTCAAACATTCGCCGAATTCCATCATCCTCACCTCTTTTCCTATGTCTTAATTTTATCATAATCAGTAAAAAAATAAATAAAAAATGTCTTACAAAACATATTTTGATGTGGTATCATAACGGTGTCTTTGAAAGAAACAAACGGTATAATAAAAATGCTAGTTCGGCAGCGGCTTGATATAACACGGTTTTTAGTAAAAAATGAAAAGATTGAAAATTGGTAGATAGTAGTGTATAATCATTGTTATAAGTAAAGCCTGATTGCATGATTTTCTTTTCGATCAGTGCGATGGCGGATCGAGCCCTTACGTCAACCCGTCATTTCATCGATACATATCATTGTTCCAAATCAAATCAAGAAGGGATGGTTTGTTATGCGTGAAGTAGTAATTGCAAGTGCTGTAAGAACGGCCATTGGTAAGTTCGGCGGCAGCCTGACTCCCCTGTCTGCTCAACAAATGGGTGCTGTGGTCATCAAAGAAGCTCTGAAGAGAGCCAATGTAAAGCCTGAACTGGTGGATGAAGTCATCATGGGCAACGTCCTGCAAGCCGGGCTGGGCCAGAACCCTGCCAGACAAGCTGCTATTTTTGCCGGTCTGCCGGTGGAAGTGCCTGCTTTTACGGTAAATAAGGTCTGCGGTTCCGGTCTGAAATGTGTGGAACTGGCAGCTCAATCCATTCTGGCTGGTGACAACGACATCGTTGTAGCCGGTGGTATGGAAAGCATGTCCAACGCTCCGTTCACGGTTCCTGGCAAAGCTCGCTGGGGCATGAAGATGGGCGACCAGAAGATGGTGGACGTGATGATCCGTGATGGTCTGTGGGATGCATTCAATGATTATCACATGGGCATCACTTCTGAAAACGTAGCTGAAAAATTCGGCGTTACCCGGGAAGACCAGGACGAAGTAGCTGCCCGTTCCCAGAGCAGAGCCATCGAAGCTATCAAGAACGGTGCCTTCAAGGAAGAAATCGTTCCTGTTACCATTAAAACCAAAAAGGGTGAAAAGGTATTCGATACCGATGAATTCCCCAGAGAAGGGACTACGATGGAAGTCCTGGCCAAACTGCGTCCGGCCTTCAAAAAAGGCGGCACCGTTACCGCTGGTAACGCTTCCGGCCTGAACGACGGCGGCGCTGCTCTGGTCATCATGAGTGCTGACAAGGCCAAAGAACTGGGCATCAAACCGATGGCCAAGATCGTTTCCTATGCTTCCGCTGGTGTGGATCCTGCCATCATGGGCATCGGGCCCATCCCTGCAAGCCGCAAGGCTCTGGCCAAGGCCGGCAAGGAAGTTAAAGACATGGATCTGGTGGAAGCCAACGAAGCTTTCGCTGCCCAGACCGTAGAAGTAGGCAGAGAACTGGGACTGGATTGGAATAAGACCAATGTCAATGGCGGCGCCATTGCTCTGGGTCACCCCATTGGCTGCTCCGGTGCCCGTATCCTGGTAACCCTGCTGTATGCTCTGAAACACAGAGACAAGAAGTGGGGCCTGGCTACCCTGTGCATCGGTGGTGGCATGGGTACGGCTGCTATCGTCGAAATGCTCTAAGCTGTTCAGGGAGCACTGCTTCTTGAACGCGGGGCTCCCTCTGATATTTCCAAAATCTAGTAGGGAAAAGAGAGGTATTGACCATGGATTTCAATCTGACTGAAGACCAACAAATGATTAAAGATATGGCCAAGGATTTTGCTGAAAAATTCCTGGCTCCTACGGTGGAAGAAAGAGACAAGAACCACACCTTCGACCGCAACCTGATCAACAAGATGCTGGAAACCGGTTTCGGCGGCGTTTGCTTCCCTGAAGAATACGGCGGCATGGGTCTGGACGTACTGAGCTACATCCTGGCTGTGGAAGAACTGTCCAAAGTCGATGATGGTACCGGTATCACCCTGTCTGCAGACGTTTCTCTGTGCGCAACTCCTATCGCTATGTTCGGTACGGAAGAACAGAAACAAAAATACCTGACTCCGATCTGCGAGGGGACTCATCTGGGCGCTTTCGGCCTGACTGAACCTTCTGCCGGGACTGATGCTTCCGCTCAACAGACCACCGCTGTCCTGAAGGGTGACAAATACATCCTGAACGGCTCCAAGATCTTCATCACCAATGGTAAAGAAGCTGATACCTATGTAATCTTCGCTATGACCGACAAGAGCCAGGGCGTACATGGCATCACCGCTTTCATCGTGGAAAAAGGTATGCCTGGTTTCCGCTTCGGCAAACTGGAAGACAAGATGGGCGGCCATACTTCCATCACTGCTGAACTGATCTTCGAAGACTGCGAAGTCCCCAAAGAAAACATGCTGGGCAAAGAAGGCGAAGGCTTCAAGATCGCTATGGAAACCTTGGATGGCGGCCGTATCGGCGTAGCTGCTCAGGCTCTGGGTATTGCTGAAGGCGCTCTGGCTGCTGCCGTGAAATACTCCAAAGAACGTGAACAGTTCGGTCGTCCGATTTCCAAATTCCAGGCTCTGCAATTCATGATGGCTGACATGGCCACCAAGATTGAAGCTGCCCGGTATCTGGTATACAACGCAGCTATGCTGAAACAAGCTGGCAAACCCTTCTCCGAAGCTGCTGCCATGGCTAAATGCTATGCTTCCGATGTGGCCATGGAAGTTACCACGGATGCTGTACAAATCTTCGGCGGCTATGGCTACACCGTTGACTATCCTGCTGAACGGTATATGCGTAATGCCAAGATTACCCAAATCTATGAAGGCACCAACCAGGTTATGCGTATCGTAACCTCTCGTGCTCTGCTGAGAGACAAAAAGAAATAATCCCATCCCCTTTCTGTGAGAGGACGGACCAAGGGCTGGTTTTATCGCCAGCCCTTGCTTTTCAAATTGTGGAATCTTCAAAACTTGTCATTTTGAAAGTCCGGCAGACCCAAAGGAGTTTGGGTACTGCCTGATTCATAAACTTCGGGCGTACGTCCGAAATGAAGGGTAAAGGAGATCGTTATCATGGAACTGAAGAAAGTTATGGTTATCGGCGCTGGCCAAATGGGCAGCGGCATTGCACAAGTTATGGCTGCTCATGGGGTGGAAGTGACCCTGAGAGATATCAAACAAGAATTTGTAGACCGCGGCATTGCCAAGATTGAAAAAGCCCTGGACCACAGTGTAACCAAGGGCCGTATCACTGAAGACGACAAGAAAGCTACCATGAGCCGCATCCATGGCGTTGTGGATCTGACTCCGGAAGCCTGCGATGTGCATCTGGCCATCGAAGCTGCTACCGAAAACATCAAGATCAAACAAAGTATTTTCAAGGAACTGGATGAAAAGCTGCCGAAAGACGCTATCATCGCCAGCAACACCTCTTCTGTTTCCATCACCATGCTGGGTGCCGGTACTTCCCGTCCGGATAAATTCATCGGCATGCATTTCTTCAACCCGGCTCCTGTCATGAAGCTGGTGGAAGTGACCAAAGGCCTGGGCACTTCTGAAGACACTTTCAATAAAGTCTATGAACTGGCCAAAGCTCTGGACAAGAACCCTGTCAAAGTCCATGATGCTCCCGGGTTCGTTGGCAACCGGATCGTGATCCCCATGATCAACGAAGCCATCTTCACCCTGAGCGAAGGCGTTGCCAGCAAGGAAGACATCGATGCAGTTGCCAAACTGGGTTTCAACCATCCCATGGGGCCTCTGGCTCTGTCCGACCTGATCGGTAACGATACGGTACTGGCCATCATGGAAGTACTGTACAAAGGCTTTGGCGATCCCAAATATCGTCCGGCTCCTCTGCTGAGAAAGATGGTGGAAGCTGGCTACCTGGGCCGCAAGACCGGTAAGGGCTTCTACGATTACAACAAATAATTGAAAGCGGGTGTCTGCCATGTATGATTATAAGAATCTGTTGGTAGAAGTTGCAGAAGATGGGGTGACCACTGTTTCTGTGAACCGTCCCAAATTCCTGAATGCGCTGGATACGCCCACGTTGCTGGAAATGAAGGATTGTTTTGGAAAACTGGCCACGGATCCGGCTGTAAAGGCTGTGATCATCCGTGGTGCCGGCGAAAAGGCTTTTGTAGCCGGTGCTGACCTGAAAGCCATGAGCGTTATGACCGCTGTGGAAGGCCGTACGTTCTCCAATCTGGGCCATGAGGTGTTCGATACCATTGAAGAACTGCCTTTTGTGGTCATTGCTGCGGTGAACGGCTACGCCTTGGGCGGTGGCTGCGAATTGGCTATGGCCTGTGATTTCCGCTTTGCTTCTACGACGGCCAAATTCGGCCAGCCGGAAGTCAACTACGGGATTATCCCCGGTTTCGGCGGATCTCAGCGTCTGGCCCGGCTGATCGGCAAAGGCTATGCCAAGGAAATGATCTACACCGGTGCTATGATTGATGCGGAAGAAGCACATCGGATCGGGCTGGTGAACCGGGTGTGCAAACCGGAAGAACTGTACACTGCCGCAGAAGAAGTCTGCCGGAAGATCATGAAGAAAGCTCCCATTGCCATCGCCAGTGCCAAGGATGCCATCAACAGAGGGCTGAACATGGACCTGGAATCCGGTCTGAACTACGAAGCCCAGGTATTCGGTACCTGCTTCGCAACACTGGACCAAAAGGAAGGTATGAAGGCTTTCCTGGAAAAACGGAAACCGGTATTCATGAACAAGTAAGACCTTTTCAAGGCTGCCGCAACATGTGTGCGGCAGCCTTTTTGTATCAAAGGAAGTCCGTATGAAGAAATTGATCCTATGCCTGCTGGGGATTGTCCTGCTGGGTACTGTTACTGTGCTGCGGCCCATGCGGGAACAGGAAAAAATAGTCCAAAAAGCGCCCCAGGATCCCATCCTGGAGAAAATCCGGGCGATGACCCCGGCCCAGAAAGCCGGCCAGCTGATGCTGGTGGGGATGGAGGGCACAGAACCCGGGAAAGCCTTCACCAAAGAAATGCAGGAAAATCAATATGGGGGCGTCATCCTCTTTGACAGCAATCTGGTTTCGGCAGAGCAGACGAAACAGCTCACCGGAAAACTCCAGAGCCTGTCCAGGGAGAACCGTCTGCTGATCGGTGTGGACGAGGAAGGGGGGCAGGTGGCCCGGATGAAGGGCTTTGTGGAACCTCCGCCCAGTGAAGCTGCTATCGGGCGCACCGGGGATCCCCAGCAGGCACAGCAGTGGGCGGAAAAGACCGCCGGCAGGCTGAAAGCTCTGGGCTTCAACTTGAACCTGGCTCCGGTGGCGGATATCGGCAGCGCCAATGAACGATCCTACAGCCGCAGTGCGGCTGCCGTATCCAGATTCGTGGAAGGGGCTCTTGCCGGATACCGGAAGGCCCATCTGCTGGCTTGTCTGAAACATTTTCCAGGGCTGGGGAAGGGAAAGGCGGATACCCATGTGGATGAAGTGACAGTGGACACTGACAGGGATACTTTGCTGCAGGAGGACGTGAAACCCTTCCAGGATGCCATGAACCAGTTCCCCCAGGAAACGTTTGCCGTTATGGTGACCCATGTGCGGTATCCGGCTCTGGATGCGGAGAACCCTGCGTCGCTTTCCAAAGCTGTCATGACGGATCTGCTGCGGGACAGGCTGCAGTACAGGGGTATCGTCATGACCGATGATCTGGGCATGGGGGCTGTTTCGAAACACGTGACCATGGAACAGGCTGGAGTGCAGGCGGTGAAAGCCGGTGCAGACCTGGTGATGATCTGCCACAATCCGGAATGGATCCGGGAGGTGCATCAGGGTCTGACAAAGGCCATCGAAGACGGAACGCTGCCGGAAAAAAGAGTGGAAGAGGCCTTGTACCGGGTACTGGAAGCGAAGAGAGAACTGTAGATCCTGTTGAACGGAGGAGATGCTCAATGCAGTACAAATCCTTGGCTGTTGCCCTGGCATTGGGAATGGTATTCCCTGTATGGAATGGCTGTGCTTTGGCCCGGCCTGCTGCGCTGGCCCAGCAGTATGCAGCCTATGAAGCGGCTGCCCCTTCTGTGATTGTGGATAAGCCCATTGTGTGGAATGCCAGGCGGAAGGAGCTGACGGAGCAGTATGCCCGTATCCACTATGGCTGGGCCTTCAGTACCATTACGCCCCGGGCAGTGGTGATCCACTGGACGGCGGATAACCGGGCTTCCAGCGCCTGGAACTGGTTCAATCGGGAAGCATCGTCCAAAGGCACGGCCCAGGTGGCGTCTCATTTTCTGGTGGACCGTGACGGTACCATCTATCGCCTGACTCCGGAAACCCGGCTGAATCCCCACGCCATCGGGTATAACTGGTGTGCCATCGGTATCGAGAACGTGGGTGGAAAAGAAGGGAAGGAGGACCTGACAGAGGCCCAGTTGTTCGCCAATGTCTGGCTGATCCGTCACTTGCACCAGAATTTCCCCACCATCCGTACGGTCTTTGGCCATTACCAGCAGGATAAAGCCCGAAGCACAGGATTATACAAGGAACAGGTACAAGGCTACCATTCTGTCAAGCACGATCCGGGTCCCGGATTTATGCAGGGACTGGAGGAGCTGCTGAAGGGGAGTGGCGTGGTGGTGCTGGAACCGTGAATGACGGCACCTGCATCAAATACATGGATTAGGAGAGAACCAATTATGGAAGAAACATACAGCCGCAAAGAGTCCGCCTGGGCTCGGATGAGCGAAAAAGAACGCCAGGCCGTCATGACCTATGGCGAAACGTATAAACATTTCCTGGACAAGGCCCGCAGCGAACGGCTGGCGGTGAAAGAAATCCTGGCCCAGGCACAGAAGGCAGGATTCAAGCCTCTGTACGACTGTCAGGATCTGAAACCCGGCGACAAGGTGTACTGGAACCAGAAGGGCAAGGCCTGCATCCTGGCTGTTATTGGTGAAGAACCGGTACATGAGGGCCTGAAAATCGTGGGTTCTCATATCGACTCGCCCCGGCTGGACCTGAAGGGCAATCCGGTCCACGAACAGGATGGTATCGTATACTTCCGTACCCATTACTACGGGGGCATCAAGAAGTACCAGTGGCCCTGCATCCCTCTGGCTCTGGTAGGCGTGATCTACACCAGGGACGGACGTCAGCTGGAAGTGAACATCGGCATGGACGAAAAGGATCCGGTGTTCTACATTACGGACCTTTTGATCCATATGTCCCAGGACCAGATGAAGAAGACACTGGCGGAAGGCATCACTGGGGAGCAGCTCCAGGCTGTGATCAGCACCCATAAGGACAGGGATGAAAAAGCCAGGGAAGTCCTGCTGAAACTGCTGAAGGATACCTATGGGGTGGAGGAGGAAGACTTTACCACTGCCGAGCTGGAACTGGTTCCGGCTTTGAAAAGCCGGGACGTGGGTTTCGACCGTTCTCTGATTGCCGCCTATGGCCAGGATGACCGGGTGTGTTCCTATGCCAACCTGGAAGCCCTGCTGGAAGCCAAACCGGGGAGAAAGACCCAGGCAGCCCTGTTCACTGACAAAGAGGAAATCGGTTCCTATGGTAACACGGGCATGCAGTCTTCCTATTTCGTGAAATTTGTCATGAAACTGCTGGCTCTGCAGAACCGGGGCACCCTGCTGGATTTCTATGAAACCATGGAAAACAGCGAGATGCTGTCTGCGGATGTGAACAGCTGCATGGATCCCATGTTCCCGGAAGTGACGGAAAAGGACAATTCGGCCCTGCTGGGTTATGGCGTGGCCCTGACCAAGTACACCGGCGCCCGGGGCAAGGGCGGCAGCAACGATGCCAACAGCGAGTTCATGCAGAAGGTACGGAAGATCTTCAACGAGGCCGGAGTAGCCTGGCAGATCGGTGAACTGGGCAAGGTGGACCAGGGCGGCGGTGGCACCATCGCCTTTATGCTGGCTGACTGGGGATGCGAGGTGGTGGACTGCGGTACTGCCATGCTGAGCATGCATTCTCCCTACGATCTCCTGAGCAAGGCCGATGCCTATGAAACTTACAGAGCCTATAAGGCTTTCTTCGAAAGCAAATGATTTTCCCAGCAAAAAGGGGGTGTGAAGAAATGAGAAATCATTTCTTCACACCCCTCTTTTTTGGTTCTATAATAAATGTTGGGGTCTTGTGGACTTCCTGTTCACAAGACCCCTATGTTTTATATAAAATAAGAC
>NZ_JBNMIU010000050.1:0-16713 GCF_050873445.1 Acidaminococcus sp.
GGAAAGAGGTGTGATACGGACGAAATGGGCATCACTGGGACTTTTTTCGATGAGAGCCCGCTGATCCCAGTCCAGGTGGCTCACAGTCATCCCGTCCGCAGAGATCAGGATGGTCTCGTAGGGCGGCCGGGGAGAAATTTCAATGGGATGCTCCATGGGAATCACCAGTGGACGGGCATGGAGCGCATGGGGACAGATGGGGGTGATGATACTCACTTTCAGGCTGGGATGTACCACTGGTCCGCCCGCCGAAAGGGAATAAGCCGTGGAACCTGTGGCCGTGGCGATAATCAGTCCATCGCTGGGTGCGCTGGCCGTCACTTCGCCGGCAATTTTCAGACTCAGCCGGGTCAGCCGGGAACGGTCTGCACTTTCCAGCACCATATCATTCAGAGCATGTGCCTTGCAGGTCATCTTCTCGCCCCGCCAGACAGTCAGCTGCAGCATGTTCCGTTTTTCCAGGGCATAATCTCCCTGTTTCACCCGCAGCAGAGCCTTGTACAAGTCCTGGGCCCCCACTTCAGTGAGAAAGCCCAGCTTGCCCATGTTCACCCCCAAAAGCGGGATATTGAGAGGTGTCACGTACCGGGCGGCCCGCAGGATAGTACCGTCTCCTCCCAGGGTCAGAGCCAGGGAAAGCTGGCTAAGGCTGGCCGGGTCTTCCTGGTCATACCCCGTGACCCCGTAGGTATTGGCGATTTCCCGGGGAAAGGCGATGGAGATTTCCTGCTCCCGGCAGAATTCCACCAGCTTGGGCAGCAGTGCCCGTACCCTTTCTTTGGGCAGATTGGGAAAAATCCCGATCCGCAGCCGCTTTTCCATATTGACTCCCCCTCTTTATTTTTCCAGAGTCTCGTGGGAGGCCCTGACCACATCCTGGATTTTTTCCGGTGTAATGGCATCCTCACCCTGTTTCCCCATATAGAACAGGTATTCGATATTGCCTTCCGGCCCCCGGATGGGCGAAAAATCCAATCCCAGAGGCACAAAACCCAGTTCACGTGCCATATTGACTACTTTTTCAATGACTTCCAGGTGTACAGACGGATCCCGGACCACGCCCTTCTTGCCTACTTTTTCCCGGCCCGCTTCGAACTGGGGCTTGATCAGGGCGATGACGAAGCCGTCCGGCTTCAGAATTTTATAAGCGCTGGGCAGAACTTTGTCCAGAGAGATAAATGCCACGTCGATGGTGATGGCGTCCACCAGTTCGCCCAGGGAATCAGCTTCCAGGAACCGTACGTTGGTCCGTTCCATATTCACTACTCGGGGATCCTGGCGCAGTTTCCAGGCCAGCTGGCCGTACCCCACATCCACAGCGTATACTTTCACGGCTCCGTGCTGCAGGGCACAGTCCGTAAAGCCACCGGTGCTGGCTCCCAGATCGGACACCACTTTCCCTTCCAGGTTGATGGGGAACACTTTCAGGGATTTCTCCAGTTTATAACCGCCCCGGCTCACAAAAGGCATTCTCTTGCCCAGAAGAGTGATCTTGGCATCGGGCTTCACCATCGTGCCGGGTTTGTCGATTTTCTGGTCATTCACCAGTACTTCCCCGGCCATGATTACGGCCTGGGCCTTACTGCGGGATTCAAAGAATCCCTGTTCTGTTAAAAATAGATCCAAACGTTCTTTTTTCATTGCTTCAATTCCTTATTTACGGTTTCTGCTACGCTCTGGGAATCTAATCCCAGATCACGAAGCAATAACTCCCGCTTGCCGTGGAGCACAAATTCATCAGGGATGCCCAGATTCAGGACCTTGCAGTCCTGCAGCCGTCCCCGGCGGTTCAGGGCGTCCAGCACCCCTTCGCCGAAGCCCCCGATCAGTGCGCTTTCCTCCAGGGTCACAATCAGCTTGACCTTGCGACTGGCGGCATCCAGGGCTTCTTCGTCCAGTGGTTTCACGAACCGGGCGTTCACCACTCCGGCAGAAATCCCCTGCTCTTTCAGCAGTCCTGCCGTTTTTCGGGCCGTATCCACCATGGTGCCTACAGCCCACAGATCCACATCCGTACCTTCCTGCAGCCGTTCACTTTTCCCGATGGGCAGGGTGTGCAGCTCCTTATCCAAAGGCACTCCCAGTCCGGCTCCTCTGGGATACCGCAGGCTGGACGGCCCCGGATATTCCAGGGAAGTTTTCAGCATATGCCGCAGTTCGTTTTCGTCCCTGGGTACCATCATGACCAGTTTGGGCATCAGCCGCAGGTAGGACAGATCGTAGACCCCGTGATGGGTCATGCCGTCGTCCCCTACCAGTCCCGCCCGGTCCAGACACAGGGTAAAAGGCAAATCCTGCATGCATACGTCATGCAGCAGCTGATCAAAAGCCCGCTGGGCAAAAGTGGAATAGAGCGCCACCACCGGGTGGTATCCATTGGCCGCCAGTCCGGCACCCATGGTCACCGCATGCTGCTCGGCGATACCTACATCGAAGAATCGGTCCGGATAGAACTTGCCGAATACGTCCAGCCCGGTACCTTCTGGCATGGCCGCTGTAATGGCCACCACCTTCCGATCTTTCTTCCCCAGTTCCACCAGTGCGTCGCTGAACACCTTGGTATAGCTGGCGGGAGCACCCGGCTTGACCAGCTTCTTCCCCGTGGGAATATCGAAGGGCCCAGTGCCGTGAAAGGCATTGGGCCGCAGTTCCGCCGGCCTGTAGCCTTTGCCCTTGGTGGTGAGTACGTGGATGAACACCGGCTCATTCAGGGTCTTGGCCTTTTCAAACGTTTCGATCAGGGCAGGTAGGTCATGCCCGTCCACGGGACCCAGGTATTTAAACCCGAAATCCTCGAACAGCATACCGGGTACAAAGAAGTACTTGAAGCTGTTCTTCAGCCGTTCTACTGCCCGGGCCACGCTGGGTCCGATGGAAGGAAGCCCTTTCAGGAAGGTCTCCACATCTGATTTCACTCTGGAATATTTGGGGTCTGTGCGCAGCTCCGTCAAATAGCTGGAAAGTGCCCCTACATTCTTTGAAATAGACATTTCATTGTCGTTCAGTACTACAATCAGCTTCTTATGCAGGTCTCCGGCGTTGTTCAGCCCTTCCATGGCTTCTCCGCCAGTCAGGGCACCGTCACCGATTACGGCAATCACATTGTAGTCATCGCCGGACAGGTCCCGGGCACAGGCAATGCCCAGTGCTGCTGAGATAGACGTACTGGAGTGCCCGGTGCCGAAACAGTCGTATTTGCTTTCACTTCGTTTGGGGAATCCGCACAGGCCTCCGTACTGCCGCAGGGTGAGAAACTGTTCCAAACGCCCGGTGAGCAGTTTGTGGACGTAGGATTGGTGGCCCACATCCCAGACAATCTTGTCCCGGGGCATGGAGAATACCTTGTGGAGAGCCACGGTGAGTTCTACCACTCCCAGGTTGGGAGCCAGATGGCCCCCGTTTCTGCTGGTTACCTCCAGAATCTCGTCACGGATTTCCTGGCACAGTTCCGGCAGTTCCGTATTGGGTATTTTCTTCAAATCTGACGGTGCGTGTATGGTTGGTAAAATTCTCATAAGGCTCCGTCCTTCCCGTTTCTTACTTTTTCCGGTTGTACAGATAGCGTGTGATCTCTACCAGCGGCTGTGCTTTTTCGCCCAGCGGAGTCAGGGTCTCCTCGGCCTCTTTCAGAGTGTCAGCCGCCATCTCCCTGGCCTTTTCCAGGCCGAACAGGGAAACATAGGTGGATTTGTGGAGTTTTTCATCGCTGTGGGCCGGTTTGCCCATAACCTTGGCGTCCCCTTCCACATCCAGGATATCATCAGTAATCTGGAAGGCCAGTCCGAACAGGGTAGCAAAACGGGTCAGGATCCGCAGCTGTTCAGCATCAGCTCCGCCCAGCATAGCCCCGCCGCGCACCGCAGCCACAAACATGGCTCCGGTCTTGGCTTCGTGGAGCTGTTTCATCTGTTCCAGTGTCAGCTGTTTGTCTTCAGAGGTGATATCCAGAGCCTGGCCGCCCACCATACCGGCAGGGCCGGCGCATTTGGCCACCAGCTGTACCACCTGCAGCAGAACCTGCGGATCCACGCCCCGCTGTTCCAGCATCACTTCAAAAGCCTGGGTCAGAAGGCCATCACCGGCCAAAAGCGCCATGGCATCACCGAATACTTTATGGTTGGTCAGACGGCCCCGGCGGTAATCGTCGTTATCCATGGAAGGCAGATCGTCGTGGATCAGGGAATAGGTATGGATCATCTCCAACCCTGCAGCTACGGAAACGAAATCCGTCCCACTGGCACCCACTGCATCTGCCGCAGCCATGAGCAGGATGGGCCGCAGCCGCTTGCCCCCTGCTGCAATGGAATACATCATGGCTTCATCCACCGGGGAAATGCTGCCCACCCCCAGGCGTACCCGCAAATATCCGTTAACCAGAGCCCCGCGGCTCCGCAAATAGCTTCTCAGTTCCATCATTGTTCTTTCTCCTCCGGGAAGAGTGCCAGCTTGAAGTCATCCTGGCTGGTCTCCACGATTTTTTTCACATCCTGCTGGACCTTTTTCAGTTGAGCGGCGCAGTTCCTGCTCAGTTCCATACCTTCCTTGTAGAGGGTCACTGTCTGGTCCAGGGGCAAATCGCCCCCTTCCAGTTGTTCCACAATGGTTTCCAGCCGTTTCAGGCCATCTTCAAAGGAAACCGTTCCTGCTTTTTTTCTGGGCATTGTCTTATCCTTCCTTCACCGTATCCACCGTGGAAACTGCTGTCCCATCGGTGAACCGTGTCACCAGGGTGGCACCGGGCTGCAGCCGGGCTGCACTGTGCACCACCTGCCCCCGTTCATTTTCTGTAATGGTATAGCCTCGCCGCAGCACGGCATAGGGGTCCAGTGTTTCCAGCTTCGTCGCCAGGAGCTGCAATTCCTGCTCCCTGTCCGTGAACCTGCTCTGGGCTGCCTGTTCCAGCCGCCGGTCCAGGGTGTCCAGAGTCTGGCTGGCCATTTCCCATAACCGTTCCGGATGAGTCAGCACCCATTCCTCCTGCAGCCGCTCCAGGGCCGTCCCACTATTTGTAAGTTTCACTTCCATAGCCCGCTCCAGCCGTCGCGCCAGCTTGGCCAGTGCCTCCCGGTCGCCGCTGCGCTCCGGCACGGCCAGTTCTGCCGCCGCCGAAGGAGTCGGAGCCCGCAAATCCGCTGCAAAATCACTCAGGGTAAAGTCGATTTCGTGGCCTACTGCCGAAACCACCGGAATCTCCGATTCTGCAATGGTCCGTACTACCCGTTCGTCGTTGAAGGCCCACAGGTCTTCCATAGAGCCGCCGCCCCGGCCGACGATCAGTACATCGGCCAGCTGATGGTGATTGAAGAACTGGATACCGTGGACGATTTCCAGAGGTGCCTCCGTACCCTGCACTTTCACCGGGTACAGCAGCAATTTTACCGAGGGATCCCGGCGTCCGGATACGTTGATGATATCCCGTACCGCTGCTCCGGCCGGGCTCGTTACGATTCCTACCGTTTTGGGATAGACGGGCAGCGTTTTTTTGCGGCTTTCGTCGAACAACCCTTCTGCGCTGAGCTTCTGTTTCAGCTGTTCATAAGCCACCATCAGGCTGCCAGCCCCCAGGGGCATCAGCATATCCACATAGAACTGGTAGATTCCATCCCGTTCATACAGGTCGATACGGCCCACGCCCAGTATCTGATCCCCGTTCCGGGGCAGCTGCTTCAGCCGCCGGGCACTGCCGGCGAACATGACGCATTTGAGAAGCGTCTTACCGTCTTTCAGCGCAAAATAACAATGACCGGAAGGATACTGGCGAAAGTTGGATACTTCACCCTGGATCTGCAGGTTGGCAAATTCCGGCTCCTGCCGGATCAGTCCCTTCATGATCCGGTTCACTTCCGATACCGTATAGACTTTTCCTACAATTGTATTCATGCACCCGCCTGTCTTTCTTCCAGCACGGCCGCCCATGCGTTGCCTACAGCTCCGTCTACGCTGTATTTGGGATCCGGAGCCCAGAGTTCGATCTGGCGTTTCTGCAGGTAATCACCGATTTGTCTCCTAAGTTCGCTGTTGGCGCTGACGCCTCCGGCAAGCAGTACCTGGTACAGGCCCTGCTGCTGGCACACATAAAAAAGAGTCCGGGAAAGTCCCCGGCTGATAGCCCGTTCCACGCCCAGAGCCAGGCTGGCCGGATCCGTTCCTTTTTCTACTGCCCGCAGTGCCTGGCTGCAGGGACCGGAAAGAGACAGTTGGGACTTTTCCGTCCATACTTTCAGTGGATAGGGTTCCGTGGCCTGTTCTGCCAGTTTTTCCAAGCGAGGTCCACAGGGAAAAGGCAGGCCCAAGGCCACGCCCACCCGGTCGATGAACTGCCCCGCATGCAGGTCGATGCTGGTTCCCTGAGGCATCAGGGTAAAATGCCCGTCGGTCTGTTTTTCGCACAGCAGGAAATCCGTAGTCCCACCGGAAATATGCACCAGCAGGAACCGTTTCGGCGCCTCTTTGTCCACGGACCACAGGCCTGCATACATATGGTTGTGCTGGTGGGTAAAAAGATGCACCGGTACACCCAGAAATTTTCCCAGGCTCCGGGCCATACCCAGTCCCGTCAGAAAGGCGGGCATATAGGAATCCTCCCGGGGACGGGGTTTGGCGCTGACACCGATAGCTCTTACCCTGAGCCCCCTCAGATCCAGTTGTTCCACCATATCCGGCAGATTCCGGGTGTGCTGAAACACCATTTCCGACTGGGACAGGCCCCGATGGCCGGGTTTCACAGTAAGGAGGCGCCGCTGGTCAGCCAGCAGGTCCCCCTGAAGGTCCATAAGGGCCACAGAGGTAGTATAGCAGCTGGTATCCAGCCCCAATACCACTTCTTTATTGGGCATGTTTCTTCACCAGGCTCCCCAGAAGTCCGTTTACGAAAGCCGGAGATTCATCACCGCCGTACACTTTGGCCAGTTCCACTGCTTCGTTGATGGCGACAGGCGCAGGTACCGGTTCAGCACAGTAATAGATTTCAAAATCAGCGATGCGCAACAGATTCCGGTCGATACCGTTCATCCGTTCCACCTTCCAGTCCGGGTTCAGTCCGTTCAGTTCCCTGTCCATGTCAGCCAGATGATCCCGTACGCCCTGTACCAGGGTCAGAGCATAGGCCAGGTCATTTTCGTTGGCGTCTTTGATATCATCTTCCGCCGCCATGAACTGTACTGTTTCCTCCACAGACTGATCTCCGTTGAAATCCAGGGCAAACAGGCTTCTCAAGGCAATGGTACGTGCTTCTCTTCTACTCATACGATTTGTACTCCTTTATTTATGGTACGGAGGCAGGAGGTTGTCCAGCAGATCCACCAGATCTTCCCCTGCATCCATTTTATAGCCGATATAGAACCCCATGCCGATGCACAGCAGCAGGAACACCGTCTGGAAAAAGCCCAGGAGGAGGAACAGGATTCCCACCACCAGGCCTACGGTCGCTCCAATGATGCGCCACCGGCTGGTCATAAACAATTTCAACAATATTTCCTGCCACATGGTTCCCATCCTCCAGCTATTCCTTGGCTTTGATGTGCTTGAAGTAGACAGCCACATCGGCTACTTCCACGCCGACCACGTTCTTGATGTTCTTCTTGACCGTCCGTTTCACTTCGTCAGTGGTGTCCGGGATATTAATGCCCGGCTCGATGGAAGCGTTGATCCGCACACTGAGCTGGTTATCCTTCAGCAGCTTCACCCGGGTCTTGGAGCCGAATACTCCGTAGACATCATTGGTAAATCCGGAAATATAGTCTTCCATGGCCCGCTGACTTACGTGAATCTTTCCTTCCCGTTCGTTGTCGAAAGTCAGGTCATTGCTGCTGCCCCGGCTCCAGCTGGCAAACAGCAGACGGCAGCTCACCAGCAGCAGGACCGCACCGGAAACCGTATATTCCCAGCGTCCTGGTACCCGGGTGGCAAAAGCCACCAGATCGTTCAGCGGGATGGCATTTACACTGACAATGATGGTCAGCACTGCCACCAGTCCCATGATGATGGTATACAGTGTCAAGATGATCCGGTCAAATATACTCATTTGTCTCCCCCCGAAGTTCCTTCCCCAGTGGTTTTTCCCAGCTGCGGTCCAGCCAGTGCTTCATTTCTTTCGTCTTCCGGCGCAGGAGTTTCCTGTGGTATCGGCAGTGCGGACGGTCGGGCTTTGGGCTCGTCCGGTCCTTCTTCCCATTTTTTCACCAGTTCATCGGTGTCAGCTTTGTCAATCTGACTCTTTTCCTTCTTCTTTTTGACTCCTTCTACATGGATATCCACGCCGGTTACCTCGTAGCCCGTCATAGACTCCACCGCTTCCTTCACTTTTTCCTGCAGTTTGATTGCCACATCGGGGATATTGAACCCGTAGGTAATGATCACATGGACTTCTACACGGACCGTGTGCCCTTCCGTATAGACTTTGATGCCCTTGGAAAAGTTCTGCTTGCCCAGCATATCCGTGAGTCCTTCCCGGATGCCCCCGCTCATACTGTATACTCCGTTCACTTCCGAAGCGGCCAGGCCGGCCACGATGCTCAGGACCTCGTCAGCCACCTTGATGGCACCCATGTCGTCATCAGCGGCAGGGTTCTCCGTTTCCGGCTGCGTGTGTTTCACTTCTTCATCATCGTTCATAGGCTTTCTCCTCAAACGAAAGTTTATACGTTTTCAATCAAATTATTATACCATTTATGCTTTATTTATGCCACAGAAAGTGTAATAAGCCCGTTCCATTAATCGTCCTGCCACTGTTTTTCACCACCCTTGCGTGATATAATAAAGAAAAAAGGAGTGAGATATTATGGGATTTGTAAATTCATTGATTTTAGCTGCTTTGGCTTCACAGCCCAATCTCACGTCGATTGAAGAGCAGGAAACATTGCTTGCATTAGAGTTAGATAAGTTTGAGGAGGAACGAGAAGAAAAGAAACTCAAAAAACAATTTGCCGTAGAAGCAGCCAAAAATGAAAAGGCCCGTGCTGATTGGTATGCCGCTCATCCTGACGGACCCATCCGCACCGATCTTCACCTTGACCCCAAACGCCTGCCATAGCGTATATGGGAATAAGGAGCTGTGAAATATGGAAAAGGGGGTTGTGAAGAAATGAAAATCCATTTCTTCACAACCCCCTTTTCATTTTTATAAGGTCATGATTCACGGCTCCTACCCTGTATTACAGGACTCTTGCCGCTCCGATGTATCTTGCACCCCAGTATCCGCCGAACACACTGGATACTGTGACCCCGGTACTGCTCCCGGCCTGCAGCATCTGACCGTTGCCGATGTAGATGCCACAATGGGAAGGCCCCGGTTCGTAGGTTTCGAAGAATACCAGATCGCCTGGCTGCAGATCGTCAGCCGAAACTTTCGGGTAGGCATAATATTGCGCATCTGCCGTCCGCGGGATGTCAATCCCCATCTGGGCAAATACATACTGGGTGTATCCGGAACAATCGAAGCCCCAGGGGGTGGTGCCGCCGAATACGTAAGGCACGCCTACATAATCGTAGGCAACGCTGATCAGCTGGTGGCTCATACCGCTGCCGTAGTTGCCATAGCCGTAACCGCCATAGCTTCCCCGGTTGTCATGCAGCTGCCGGTGCGTGGGCATGCTCTTTCCCATCAATTTCTTGTAGGTAAAGTCCCCGATGACTCCGTCTGCCTTCAGGCCCATACTGGCCTGATATTTCTTGACCGCAGACACGGTCCGGGTTCCATATACTCCGTCAGGGATCCCGATATCATAGCCTTCCATCAGCAGTTGTTCCTGGATGGCTGCCACTTCCGGACCTGATTGGCCTTGCTTGAAACTGGCAAATACATTCTGCGTCGGTAATACCGTAGCCGCCGTGGTAGCTGCTGCCAGTACTACGCCCAGCATCATCCTCCTAAATATAATAAACACATCCTCTCGATTACGCCTACGAAGTTAGCTGCCGGGTGCGGGTCGAGATGCCCTATTCCGAAGAAATTAACCCCACTTTGGTTCCCCCGTTCACATTGCTGTGATTCGGCTTTTTTTATTTAGATTTGCCAGTTTTTATTATAACAATCCTCTTATTTAATGTCTATTGCTTGTCAGCAGTTTTCACGATATGTTCACGAATGATATACAAAGGTCTCTGTTTCACTTCATCGAAAATCCGGCCCACATATTCGCCCACAATCCCAATGCCGATCAGCTCCACACCGCCCAGGAAGAACTCTGCACAGGCCAGGGTGGTCCATCCCGGTACTGCATCCTGCACTACATATTTTACATAAATGACATGAAGCAACAACAGCAGGCTGCATAACCCGGCCACACACCCTACATAAAGCGCCAGCCGCAGGGGAACCCGGGAAAAGGCTGTAATGCCGTCTAGGGCAAACCGCAGCATCTTCTTCAGGCTGAATTTGGAATGACCGGCAAACCGGGGCGGTGCCACAAATTCCAGGGTAGTATACCGAAAACCCAGGTTGTTCACCATGCCCCGGATGAAACGGGCCCGTTCCCGGAACCGGTTCAAGGCATCCACGGCTTTCCGGTCCATGAGCCGGAAATCGCTGCCCCCCGAGGTGATACGTACCTCACTCATGGCGTTGATCAGTTTGTAATATAAGCGGGAAGTTATATTCTTGAACCAGGTGGCATCCTCCGTGGCTTTGCGCACCGTCTGGACGATTTCATATCCCTGTTCCCACTTTTCCAGCAGCCGGGGAACCATTTCCGGCGGGTGCTGCAAATCCCCGTCCATGGAGATCACCGCATCACCGGTACTCTGGTCCAGCCCGCAGGTCAGGGCCAGCTGGTGGCCAAAATTCCGGGCAAATACATACCCCTGCACATGGGAATCCTTCTGGGATAGTTCCCGTACCAGCTGGGACGTATGGTCTTTGGAACCATCATCAATGAACAGGATTTCATAGTCATACGGCAAAGGCGCCATTACTTTCGTAAGGCGCCTGTAGAACTCGTGGATATTCTCCTCTTCATTGAAGACGGGCACTACAAAAGAAATTTTCTTCATGCAATGTCTTCCCTTCCAAAATTATAACGCTTTCAATGCCTGTTCGTACACGCTCCTGGGCTGTACACCCACGAACCGTTGCACTTCCTTGCCGGCCTTGAACAGTACCACTGTAGGGATGGCTGCCACTTTAAATCGCAGGGCAATATCTGGAACCTGATCCACATCCAGTTTTGCGAACTGTATTTCTGCATATTCACCGGCCAGTTCTTCGATGACCGGTGCCACCATGCGGCAGGGGCCACACCAGGTTGCCCAGAAATCCACCAGCACCGGTTTTTCGCAGCCCTTCACCAGTTTTTCGAAACCGGCGGCATCACCGATCTGAATCATATCCATCTATATTTCCTCCTTTACGCCAAGACGCAAGGTTTTATCATCAAAGGTGTGAGTGCCCGGTAAGCCGAGTTCTGTTACTGATAATCATTTATCTAGTCCTGCCGTTGCCGACAGGCTCAAGCGACGCTACCCGGAAGGATCAGCGGGCCGCTTCATCCCTTCCCTATTTGGTCTTACTCCGGATGGGGTTTACCAAGCCGACCAATCACTTGGCCGCTGGTGCGCTCTTACCGCACCGTTTCATCCTTACCGGCCGAAGCCGGCGGTCTGTTTTCTGTGGCACTTTCCTTAGGGTCACCCCCACTGGACGTTATCCAGCATCCTGCCCTGCGGAGCTCGGACTTTCCTCATCAGCCCAAAGGCTGCCGCGATTATCTTTCCGCACTCACGATATTGAATGATACCATAGAAAGGTCTGCTTCGTCAAACCTTCCACAAATAGCGCTGTAACATTTTATCGTATTCCCAGCTTTCGGGGCGCTCTTTTTCATGAAACTGATTCATAATCGCATCTACTTCATCAGCATAATGGACGATAAAAGCTTCCCTGGTGGCACATACGATGGGAGATCCCTTATCCTGATCCCCATGATGGCTCAGGATGATGTGGAGCAGCTGCTCCCGTTTCGCTGCCGGCAGTTCCGGGATGCGCCGGGCCATCCGGTCCACGGCCATGGCCCCAATGGAGATATGACCCATAAGGCGGCCTTCCGTGGTATAAGGGAAACCCAGATCTGCGGAAATCTCCCGCAGTTTGCCGATGTCGTGGAGCAGGGCTCCGGCGATCACCAGGTCCTGGTCCACTTTGCCGATGGCACCGCACATAGCTACTGCCAGACGTGTCACGCATACTGTATGGTGCAACAGACCGCCCACATAGGCGTGGTGCAGCCGCATACCCGCCGGGTTCCGGATGAACCGCTTCCAGGTGTCGCCTGCGAACATGGCTTCCACCAGTTTCCGCAGGGCGTCATCATGGATCCGGCCCACAAAAGTATGGAATTCCTCTTCCAGTTTTTCCAGGTCGATGTGGCCACTGGGCAGCAGACAGGAAAGATCCGTCCCTTCTGGTACGGTCTGCGCCTCATGCACGATCACCTGGTAGGCCATGGTGTTGGAATACTTGTTCAGGTCCACCTTGCCCCCGATCAGATAGGGTGAAGGCTGTTCCATGGTCCGCAGCCGGCCGATAGGACCGGCCTCGAAACAGATGAAAGGGATGCAGCCGCTGTTGTCTTCCAGAAGGCCTTTGGCATAGGGCTTGCCATTGGAAGAAGTACCTACCTTCTGGAGTCGCACCAGACAGGGCTGTTCCATGGCATTCCCCAACTGCAGATCCTTGATCATTTCGTATCGCTCCCTTATACCGTTTGCAGGATCCGTGCTTCTTCAGCCCGGACTACCTCGAAATGACGTCCGGTTTCTTCGCACCAGGCGTTCAGGACGGCTTCCAGCTTGTTCACTACAGGACTCTCCGTCAGCTGATGGGTGCCGTCTACGACGTTCAGTCCCAGATTCAGGGCCTGCTGTGCCACATGGTATTTCAAGTCGCCGGTTACCAGGGTATCAGCCCCGGCGGCAAGGGCATCTTCCATAAAGTCCGCACCACTGCCGCCCACTACGGCCACTTTATACACCGGTTCTTCACCGCCGGCATAGGTCAGATGATCCGCACCCAGGTCTTCCTTCACTTTTTCTGCAAAGTCCTTCAGGTCCATGGGCGCATCCAGTACCCCGATCCGGGCCAATCCCTGCTCCGGACAGTCCTTACGGGGAATTTCCGTCACATCGTCCAGACCCAGCCGGGCAGCCAGCACATCGTTGACTCCGCCCTTGGCCGCATCCAGGTTGGTGTGAGCCGCATACAGGGCGATGTCGTGTTTGATCAGTTCGTACAGTACTTCCATCTTTGTATCGGTCACAGCCAGGGTCCTGGGCAGTTTGAAGTAGTATGGATGGTGGGTAATGATGATGTCACATTCCTGTTCGATGGCCTGTTCCGCTACTTCCACAGAAAGGTCCAGAGCCACCATGATCTTGTGCACGTGCTGGCTCAAATGACCCAGCAACAGACCGGGGTTGTCCCAGCTTTCCGCATATTGTACCGGAGCCAGTTCGTTCATGAACAGGCAGATGTCCGTTACAGTGGTTTCCTTCAGTTCTTTTTCTTTATTTTCTTCCATTCTCCAATGCCTCCAGTTGTTCCAGAATGGTACGATAGGTCGCATAGCGTTCGCTGGCCCTGGCCCGTGGACTCCTGTCCATCTGCTCCAGCAGATGGCGGTATTTGGCACAGCGTTCTTCCAGCAATTTGGGCAGCAGCGGGTGGTTGTGGTGTACCAAATCCTCTCCTACTTCCCAGCAGCTGCCGGTGTATTGCCAGCCGGGATCGGGAGAAAGATGCATCAGTTCGTAAAGCCGGCCGCCTTCTTCCACCAGGTCTTCACGGACAATGGCCCATCCGGCAGTTTCAGCCCAGTGGCGCAGCCGTTCACTGTCGCTCATGGGCTGCAGAATCAAGTGGCGGAAACTGGGGTGCTGCCAGACTTCAGGAGAATCCCGCAAAATCTGGAGCATGGTCTCGGCACCCATGCCGGCCATGACGGCAGCTTCCACTTCACCAGGCCGCACCACCGTAAGCCCGCTGCCCTGACGCACAGAAATCCGATCTTCCAAGCTGAAAGATCGGACTGTATGCCAGGCGGCGTCGCAGGGCCCCGGCACCACATCCCCGGCAATGGCATTGTGGATTTTGCCCTGCTGCAAAAGCAGCACAGGCAGGTAGGCATGATCGGTACCCACATCCGCCAAAGTATGGCAGGAAGGCACCAAATCCGCTACTGCTTCCAGTCGAGGTCCAAAATTCATGATTTACTCTCTCTCCATAATATACCGGCGTGCATCGTCCAGGCTGTTTACGTCACGCCAACCGAACCTGCGCAGTTTTTCACAGAAGGCGAAAGCTTTGCGGTGCTGGCCGATCAGGGCCTTGGCCTGGCGCAGGATTTCCCGTCCGATGGGGCTGTTGCAATAAGCCCCCATGGCTGCATCCAGCAGTTCCCGTTCCTTCCACCGCTCCCTGAAGCAGCTGTGGATGAACAGAATCAGATCAATAGTCCGAGGATCCGCCGTGACGAACATCTTCTCGTTCTCCCAGTCCAAAAAGGTAATCTTGTCCGCTTCTCTATCGTAGGCAATGTCCCGCAGCGCCGGACGCCCGTGGTGCAGTCCCATCTGATGGAGCCGGGCTAGAGCTTCTCCCGTTTTGGCAAATGCCTTTACCCGGCAGTCTGCCCAGGGTGCTTCCTTGGCTACGCCCTGCAGGGTTTTACCCACTGCCTTCATGACGAAATAGTCATCCTGTAGCAGCACGATTTCCGGTGCCAGAGGAAAATACTGGTTTACCGTACTGATTTTATATACCTCGCACCAGAAGGCCGCCTCCACGCTGTTCTTGGCAAAAGCATTCCGATGGTTGGAAACTTTCCGCTTGATGAACAGAGCCTGGTCCTGATACAGAAATGGCAGCACCCGTTTCTGCGGCTGCAGGGCAATGGCTTTATCTGCAGCCTGTTTCAAATCCAGATCAATCATACGTCCGTATTCCTTCCTTACAGGGCGTGGGTGGTGCTGATCAGTTTCCGGGCAGCCAAGATCTTGCCGGGACTCATGCTCAGCTCATCCACACCCATGGCGATGAAATAGGGGATCAGCTTGGGATCCGCCGCAGCTTCCCCGCAGATGCCCACCCAACAGCCACCGGCATGACCGTTGCTGATGGTGTTCTGGATCAGGCGCAACACGGCCTTATGCCCGGCACTGGCCAGGTCTTCCAGTTCAGCGTTCTGCCGGTCCACAGCCAGGGTATACTGCACCAGATCATTGGTACCGATGCTGAAGAAATCCACTTCGCCTGCCAGATCGTCACTGATCAGGGCAGCCGCCGGGGTCTCGATCATCACACCCACTTCCAGATCCTCGTCAAAGGGAATGCCTTCCGCCCGCAATTTTACCTTGGCGGCCTCCAGCAGTTCCTTGGCAGCCTGTACTTCTTCCACGCTGATGATCATGGGGAACATGACTGCCACCTGGCCGTAGGCAGAAGCCCGCAGAATGGCCCGCAGCTGGGCATAGAAGATTTCCGGCCGCTTCAGGCAGATGCGGATGGCACGGAAGCCCAAAGCCGGGTTTTCTTCCGGTGGCAGTTTGAAGTAATCCACTTTTTTATCAGCACCGATATCCAGAGTACGGATGATCAGTTTCCGGCCTTCCAGCTTCCGGGCGGCGGTACAGTAAGCTTCAAACAGTTCATCTTCAGTAGGATAGGTATCCCGGCCCAGATACAGGAATTCGCTGCGGAACAGGCCCACGCCTTCCCCGTCGTTCTGGCGTACCAGATCGATGTCTTCCGGCTGGCCGATATTCCCGAACAGAGCGATCTGCTTGCCGTCCGCAGTTACCGTAGGTTTGCCCCGATAAGCTTCCAGGGCATCCTGTGCACTGCGCTGCCGGTTCAGTTTGATTTTCAGATCATCCAGCACTTCTTCCACCGGTTCCAGATAAAAGGTTCCGGCGGCACCGTCCATAGCACCCAGCTTGCCGTTCCAGCTTTCATCCAGCTGTACGCCCGTGTGGACGATGGCCGGGATCTTCATGGTCCGGGCCAGGATGGCTGTATGGCTGGTAGCGCTTCCACCCGAAGTCACAAAGCCAAGGATTAGCTTCTTATCCAGCTGCAGGGTCTCGCTGGGAGTCAAATCGTCAGCACAGATGATGCTGGGACGAGTCAGAAGTTCCGTCCAGCTGCTGCCACTGCGAATTAGGGCATCTTCCAGCTGACCGCAGATGGCCCGCACATCGGCACCCCGGGCCTGCATATATTCGTCGTCCATGGCTTCCAGCATGGCAGCAAACTGTTTGCCCGCTTCCTTTACGGCAGCTTCCGCAGTGAAGTGTTCGCCGGTGATCAGCCCGGTGATGACGTCACAGAGGTCCGGATCCTGCACCATCATCTGATGGACTTCAAAGATGCCGGCTTCTTCCTCGCCTACCTGCTGACGGGCTTTTTCTTTCAATATTTCCAGATTTTCCACCACCTGCTGCTGGGCATCCTGGAACCGTTTCAGTTCCTGCTGGGGGTCCAGGCTGGTAGTGAGACGGATTTCAGGGTCCTGCCCGGCCGGTTTTACCAGGATGGGCCCTACGGCCACGCCGGCGGAAGTTCCCTTACCCTGTACTAGCTTCATGGGCAATCTCCCCTCTCTCACAGATTGGCTTTCAAAAAGGCCTCCAGAGCAACGGCAGCGTCCTTTTCATCAGGGCCTTCCACGCTGACAGTCAGTTCCATCCCCTGTTTGATGCCCATACCCATCAGAGAGAAGATAC
>NZ_JBNMIU010000051.1:0-15753 GCF_050873445.1 Acidaminococcus sp.
GTACCTGGGATCATCCCCGCATACGCGGGGTACACGCCTGCAAGCACGGATCGACAGAGCTAAGGGCAGGATCATCCCCGCATACGCGGGGTACACTCAACTGTAAAACTCCCGGAGCTGTTTTTAAAAGGATCATCCCCGCATACGCGGGGTACACTTATAAACCGGCGGCCCTGGGTATGCTTAAACAGGATCATCCCCGCATACGCGGGGTACACCGCATGATAGTGACGGCCCGGACGTTGTACCCAGGATCATCCCCGCATACGCGGGGTACACGGAGGCCGGTGTCAAACCACCGGCCATCCGCCAGGATCATCCCCGCATACGCGGGGTACACATGGCAGTCGGACATACTATTGCGACAACAGCGGGATCATCCCCGCATACGCGGGGTACACGCGGTAAATCTGGAATCCGGCGTTATTAAACAGGGATCATCCCCGCATACGCGGGGTACACGTGTTCTGCGTCGTCCTCATGGGCAACGTAAAAGGATCATCCCCGCATACGCGGGGTACACGGATAAACATATAAAGCACTCTCCTTTACTTAAGGATCATCCCCGCATACGCGGGGTACACCTTTTGAAGCCTTTGCCGCCGACTGGCTGAAAAGGATCATCCCCGCATACGCGGGGTACACCTTTCATTCCTTGCCGCGGTCCTCGTTTCCGGAGGATCATCCCCGCATACGCGGGGTACACTTAACGGCTATTAGCGGCGTACCGGCAAGCGAAGGATCATCCCCGCATACGCGGGGTACACCAACAGAGCTTAATCGTGAAAACCAACGAATTAGGATCATCCCCGCATACGCGGGGTACACTGGCTTCCATTCCAGCTGGCAGCGGCAAGATCGGGATCATCCCCGCATACGCGGGGTACACACTTAAAAAATGCCCAAAATACGCCATTTTTATGGCGTTACGATCCCATTTCATTTAACTTCAAAAACACCTGCTGTGTCAAGATACGATTTGTTAAATCCCTGTGTTTCTGTTCATCCAATTCGAAATGCTTTGTCTTGTATGTGTCAACAAATTCTCGGTAAGACCTTCATCGCAGTATCGTTATTCATTAAAGAGCAGCAAGTAACGCCAGCAGTTAGATACACCCCTCACAGGACCGCCTTTTATCCGTGCCTGCCATCAGCCCAACGCTGCAGCCAAGTGCTCCAAAGGACTGCTGCTTGGACCGTAATTGGCAATGCATCCTTGGTGGACGCCAGCGCCTGGCACTGGATCTGGATTCCCCGCTGCCAGACCTCCTTTTCAAGGGCCAGCCCGTTGGAACACCCCTTCATTAAGTTGACGAATTCTGATACAATGGAATCCATGGAAGACCTTCTCTCCTATCTGTAGTGGTATGGGTAACTAATATAAGGGATTATTCATTTTACCGAGAACTATTTTACACTAAGCTGCACTCTTCACTGCCCTCATGTTATAATATCTTTATGCTAAAAAAGGAGGCTGGGGGATTGGACGAATTACGGGATGGGCTCTATGAGAAAGTAGTTTCGCAACGGCTGGAAAAACTGCTGAAGCAGGCTTCTGCGGGAAACAAGCTCTGGTACAAGCTTTGCGACGACATGGACCCCCAGGATGCGGTACAGTACCTGGCAGATTATGTACGCCATTTGGTACAGATTTGTCTGAAGGACCTGGCGGATAAAGACGATAATGCTCTGTTGCAGCAGGAACTGGCTTTGACCAATGGCCTGGTAGATACGCTGACAAAGCACTTGCCGGAACTGGGAACGGACAACCAGATCGATCTGCCCAACTTTTTGCTACTGGAACTGCAGAACCGGTTGAACCATTTGCAGGAAACACAGCGCCTCCGGCCCCAGACCTCCCTTTCCCACTCGTTTTTGTTCACCAACAGCCAACAAGGATGTATCGCTGGTGACGGAATTGCAGCGAGAGATTGCCTCCAGCGACCGGATTGATTTTCTGGTATCGTTCATCAAGTTTTCGGGGCTGACGCTGATCCTGCCCTACCTGCGCACGTTTACCCAAGCGGGCGGCCAGTTGCGGATTTTGACCACCACATACATGGGCGCCACGGACCCCAAGGCCATTGCCAAACTGGCGGGTCTGCCCAACACGGAAATTCGGATTTCGTACAATGTAAAAGAAACCCGGCTGCACGCCAAAGCGTACCTGTTCCACCGGGATAGTGGCTATTCCACGGCCTATGTGGGTTCTTCCAACCTTTCCCATGCGGCCATCGCAGACGGGCTGGAATGGAACATGAAGGTGACCCAGCAGGATATGCCCGGCATCATGGACAAAATGTGGGCCACATTCGAAACGTACTGGCATTCGGAAGATTTTCAGCCTTACCAGAAAGACGACCTGCCGAAACTGCAAAAGGCCATCGACCATGAACGGGGCTGGGACCAGAAATCCAATACGGCGCTGCCTTACACATTTACCATCCATCCCTACCCCTTTCAACAAGTCATCCTGGATGCCCTGGAAGTAGAACGGAAAGAACGGAACCACTGGAAGAATCTGATTGTAGCAGCTACGGGGACTGGCAAAACGGCCATTTCTGCCTTTGATTACCGGCGGGTTCTGCAAAGCTGCCCGAAAGGGGCCAGACTGTTGTTTGTGGCCCACCGGGAAGAAATCCTGGAGCAAAGTCTTTCCTGCTTCCGCCAGGTGCTGAAAGATCCCAACTTTGGGGAACTGTCCGTGGACGGCAAACATCCCACCCATATGGATCATGTGTTCATGTCCATCCAGACTTGCAACAGCCTGAAATTGTGGAAGCAGATGGACCCGGCCTATTACGATATGATCATCGTAGATGAATTCCACCATGCGGCGGCCCCTTCGTACCAGAAATTGCTGCATTTTTTCACGCCGAAGATTTTGCTGGGATTGACGGCCACTCCGGAACGGATGGATGGCAAAAGCATCCTGGGCTGGTTCGATAACCATATTGCTGCCGAAATCCGGTTGCCGGCCGCCATTGAACGGCGTCTGCTCTGCCCGTTTCACTACTTTGGGGTGGAAGATACGGTGGACCTACGCCAGGTAAACTGGACCAATGGCCATTACGATGTAGGTGCACTGACCAACCTGTACGTGCTGGAAAGCCATACGGCCAGCAAGCGGGCGGACGCCATTTTGCGGGCGTTGGACAACTACACGGCAGATTTGCGGGGCGTCAAGGGCGTAGGATTCTGCGTATCGAAAGCCCATGCCCATTTTATGGCAGAGTATTTCAGCCATAAGGGGATACCCTCCCTGGCCCTGGACAGTGATTCCAAAGAGGACGAACGGCAAAGCGCCCGGCAAAAGCTGGAAAGCGGTACGATCACCTTCTTGTTTGTAGTGGATTTGTTCAACGAAGGGGTGGATATTCCCTGCATCAACACAGTGCTGTTCCTGCGGCCTACGAACAGTATGACAGTATTTCTTCAGCAGTTGGGCCGTGGACTGCGGCTGGATAAAGGCAAGGATTGCCTGACAGTTCTGGACTTTGTGGCCCAAGCCAACCGCCATTACGATTTTGCCAGTCGGTTCCAAGCCCTGATAGGCCGCAGTGATGTGCCTTTAAAGCGAGAAATCGAAAATGGATTCCCTCATGTACCCAAAGGCTGCTCCATCCAACTGGAAGAAATCGCCCAGAAGCGTGTGTTGGATAACATCCGGTCCCAGCTGCGGGGCAATGCATTCTACCAAAATTGTATCCAGGAATTGTACGACGCAATGGGACACCATGTACCAACCATCAGTGAATTTTTCAAGGCCGCCAAGGTAAAACCCGAAGTCTTTTACAACGGCAAACGAACCTATGCCAGACTATGCGCCAATGCAGGAGTGATTCCCAAGTTTGCAGAAACAGACGAAGAATGTATACTGAAACGGGCCATACCCCGGCTACTAGGAATAGATTCACCCCAATGGCTGCGTTTTTTGCAAAAGATGCTACTCATTGGAGAAAAACCGGCAGCATTGAATCCTCTCGAGCGACAATATCTGCGCATGTGGCAGTTCACCCTGTGGGGCAAGGATTGGCAGGAAACGGCTCTGACGGAACCCTGGATAGCCATCAGTCAATGGAAGCAGTGGCCGGAATTGCACAAAGAGCTGGAAGAGATATTGGACCTTCAGTTTGCCCGGTTCAGTGTGCTTCCCCAAAAGGCCCATCTTCCCTATCCCTGCGCCCTTGAAGTGTATTGTAATTATTCCCGGGGCCAAATTTTTGCAGCTCTGGGATTGGAAAAGCCCAATAGCGTGCGAGAAGGAGTCAAATATCTGCACTCCCGGAATAGTCAGGTAGTAAACCTGGATACGGATGTTTTTTTAATAACCTTGAACAAGTCGGAAAAAGAATTTTCCGAATCCACCCGATACGAAGATTATTCCATTGACAAGAACCTGTTCCATTGGCAAAGCCAGAATGCCACCACCCAGGAATCCAAAACAGGTCAGCGATATTTGAACCAGCGCAAAACAGGTTCCATTGTGTTATTGTTCGTGCGGGAACAGAAAAAGGACCCCCAGGGAGGGTCCCAGAATTATACTTTTTTAGGCCCTGCTCAAATCGTCAAGGCTTATGGCAGCCAGCCTATTACCATCATTTACAAATTGGACAATCCCATTCCGGCCAAGTATATTACAAAGACAGATTGCAGTGGAGTATTATAGGTAGCATATAGATTTCTCCGTTCTGTCATAAAGGCACTGGGTCACCAGCTTAGCTGCTCCCATTCACTCATACTCTGTTTTCACCTGCTCTTTTCTTTCATTTATGTTATACTGAAAAAACATTCTCAAAGGAGCTGATACTATGACATCCTGTCTCATCGTGGGCCTGGGCGGCTTCGTGGGGTCCGTCCTGCGGTATCTGATCGGCCTTCTGCCCTATGAACACAGCAGCGGTTTTCCGCTGAAAACGTTTTTCATCAACATCGTCGGTGCCTTCCTCATCGGTGCCGTGGCTGCCCTGGCGAGCCGCAATTCCCTTTCGCCCCGGCTGGCCCTGTTCCTCAAGGTGGGCATCTGCGGCGGTTTCACCACCTTCTCTTCCTTTGCTCTAGAAAGCCAGCAGCTGATGGATAAAGGTTCTGCCGTCACTGCCGCCCTGTACATGGGTCTGTCCCTGCTTCTGGGCGTCCTGTCCTGCCTTGCCGGCCAGAAGGTGGTATGATGGAATCCACCCTGCCCTCCGGGGCCTCTCCCACCCGCCTGAAGACCTTTCTGCAGAGCCTGGGCCTTTCGGGCACTTACTGGAAAAAGCTGAAGGCCGCCGGTGCCCTTTCCGTAAACGGTACCATCACCCGGCGGGACGCCCTGCTGCAGCCCGGCGACACCATCTGCTGGCACTTTTTGCCGGAACACTCGGACCTGCTCCCCGAAAAGGAACCCCTGGACATCCTCCTGGAAACGGAGCTTTTCCTGGCCGTCAACAAACCGGCGGGGCTTGTGACCCACAACGCAGGAAAGGAACGTACCCCTTCCCTGAGCCGCCGGGTAGCCTGGTACTATCATGAGCACGGGCTCCCCTGCGGCATCCACCCTGTCTCCCGTCTGGACCGGGAAACTTCGGGCATCGTACTCTTCGCCAAAAATGCCTGCGTACACCATATGCTGAGCTCCGGCGCCCTGGAAAAGACCTATCTGGGCCTTACCCGGGGCCACTGGGAACAGTCAGAAGGCATTATCGCCCTCCCCATCGGCCGTAAGCCCGGCTCCATCGTGGAACGGCAGGTGGACCCCGCCGGTCTTTCTGCCCGCACCCGCTACAAAGTGGTAGAAGAACGGAACGGACTTACCCTGGTGCGGTTCACCCTGGAAACGGGCCGCACCCACCAGATCCGTGTCCACTGCGCCGCTCTGGGCCACCCCCTTCTGGGCGACACCCTGTACGGAGTCCCCGGCGTCCCGGGCCGTCACTACCTCCACGCCTGGAAACTGCGGCTCAAGGTTCCCTTTACGGACAGATTTCTCACCATCACCGCCCCGCTGCCGGAAGATTTTCTCACTGTATGGCAAAAAAACACGGATATGGTATAATGAATCCATAGAGAAATCAAGGAGGTTTCAAATATGCCATTTGTAACAACTACTGAAATGTTCAAAAAAGCCTATGAAGGTCATTATGCCGTTGGCGCCTTCAACGTCAACAATATGGAAATCGTCCAGGGGATCGTGGATGCCGCCAAAGAAGAACAGTCCCCGCTGATCCTGCAGGTATCCGCCGGCGCCCGGAAATACGCCAAGCACAACTACCTGCTGCACCTGGTAGAAGCCGCCATGGAAGATACCGGCCTGCCCATTGCCCTGCATCTGGATCACGGCGCTGATTTCGATATCTGCAAGGCCTGCGTGGACGGCGGTTTTACCTCTGTCATGATCGACGGTTCCAAGTATCCGTTTGAAGAAAATATCGAACTGACCAAACGGGTCGTGGATTATGCCCACAATAAAGGCGTTGTGGTAGAAGCTGAACTGGGCAAACTGGCCGGCGTGGAAGATGCTGTAAAGGTCAACACCCGGGAAGCCACCTACACCGACCCGGATCAGGCTGTGGAATTCGTGGAACGCACCGGCGTGGACTCCCTGGCCATCGCCATCGGGACCAGCCATGGTGCCTATAAGTTCAAAGGCAAACCCCAGCTGGACTTCGACCGTCTGGAAAAGATCACCAACCTGCTGCCGGGCTTCCCTCTGGTGCTGCACGGTGCCTCCACGGTCATCCCTGAATTCGTGGAAGAATGCAACAAGTACGGCGGCAATCTGGACGGTGCGCAGGGCTGCCCCGAACCCATGCTGAAGAAAGCCGGCACCTACGGCGTCTGCAAGATCAACATCGATACGGACCTGCGGCTGGCCATGACCGCTTCCATCCGGAAATACCTGTACGAACATCCGGAAGATTTCGATCCCCGTTCCTACCTGGGCAAGGGCCGGGAAGCCATCAAACAGATGGTAGCCCACAAGATGCGGGATGTACTGAATTCTTCCCACAGACTGTAATTTCCTTACACAAAAAGACTGCTGCGGATTTTTCGCAGCAGTCTTTTTTCATAGGGCTCATGGCCTTTATTTCTTTATATGTCCATACAGGAACCGGTCAATCATGCTCGCCACCACTTCTTCCATATTTTCCTTGTTGATGGCGCCCTGGTTGAACAGCATAAAGATACTGAAGTAGAAATTCTGGCTCATGATGTCCTGGTAATCCATGGCCAGTTTGATATATCCGTTTTCCATGGCACGCCGAAAGATTTCTTCCAGCAGGTGGATTTCGCTGCCGATCAGTTCGGCATACCGTCGTTTCACGGCGATTTCCTGCTTCGTGGGCCTGCGGCCCCACCGTACATCCAGTACAAAGTCGCTGGCTTCCTTGTTCCACAACAGCCGCCAGCCATCCTGCTGATTCAGCAGCTCGAACAGGATCACGGACCACAGGGTGCCGTTTCGGAACAGGAAATGCAGGAACGCATATACATATTCCCGGAACTGGCCTTCAAAGGTGGTCTCACCCTCCACGGCCTTCTGCAGTACCTTCACCAGCCGTTTATTCTTTTCTTCCACCAGGGTGTAGAACAGGTTCTCCTTATTCTTGAAATATTTATACACGGTTCCCTTCCCCGTATCGGCGATCTGGATGATTTCGTCCAGGGTGGCCTGGGTATAGCCCTTATGGGAAAAGACCTTTTCGGCCGCCTTCAGGATCCGTTTATCCTTGGGAATCTCGTCGTTGACAGTTTGTTTTGTCATATGGTACACGCTCCTACAGCAACTTTTGTCTTGTCATCACTTTATTAGTATAATCGATTTTTCCCAACTTTGCCATCATGAAAATCAGACGGTAACGGATCCGCCCGGACTGCCGGAGTAACGGCTCTGATCCACCCGCAGTCTTACACCAGTCCAAGATTCTTGAACGCAAGTACCCACAGGAACATGGTCAGACAGCTCAGCGCCGAGGAGAAGATCACGCAGTTGCCCGCCAGCTCCCCATCACTGTCCATCTGCTGGGCCATGGCAAAGGAGGCCACAGCGCAGGGAGTGGCACTCATGGCCATCAGGGAGGCCAGTTCCACATTCCGCAGGCCCACAAAGACCGCAGCCCCCATTACGATGGCCGGAGCCAGCACCAGACGGCCGAACACCGTGAAGACCAGTTCCTTCATCTCGCTGATGGCCCCCTGCAGGGTGAACGAAGCCCCCAGTACGATGAGGGCAAAGGGCGTGGTGCTGCCGGCGATGGCCTTGATGCATTTCAGCAGGGCCGCAGGCGCCGGAAAGGGCAGCAGCTTGAACAGCAGACCCCCGATGGCCCCCAGGATCATGGGGTTTTGCAGCACGCCCCACAGGATCTTCACAGGATTGAAGGTACCGCCCCGGAAGGTCTCCAGTGTAAATACGGCCAGTACATTGTAAATGGGGATGATGATGGCGCACAGCATCAAAGGCAGGGCTGTTGCCTCACTGCCGTACAGGTTCTCCACCAGAGGAACGCCCAGAAGGATGAAGTTGCTGCGATAAAAGGCCTGGATCATGGCTCCCCGCTTCTTGTTGTCTTTCACCAGAGTCGTGATCAGCATGAAGCCCACCAGGTATTCCGCCAGCAGGCAGCCTACAGTAAAGGCCACGAACGTGGGTTTCATCACCTTGCTCACATCGGTGTAATACACGGAATAGAACATGTTGGTGGGAAGGAATACCCCGAAGACCAGTTTGTTGAAGTACGAAATGATCTGGGGCGTAAAGCCGTAGCGTCTCTTGGCCAGAAGACCGATACCCATGTAAATCATCAGCGGCAGCACAGCTCCCGCTGCAATCCAGAAATTCCCCATAAAAAGGCCCCCTCCGATGTTGTAACAAAATTGTGATATGTAGTATTAGCGTATCATAATTTAAGGGAATAGGCAATATTCGGGAGTGTCATTGGGGAGCAGCTGATAAAAAAAATCCGCCCCTGCAGGCGGATTTTTTTGGTCATGGCTTCCCGGCCATTGGCATATCCTGTTTTTACAGCTCCAGTCCCGTTACAGGGTCCAGTCCCATGGCAATGTTCATGTTCTCGATGGCAGCGCCGCTGGCACCCTTGCCCAGGTTGTCGAACTGGGCGCTGACGGTGAACCGTTCCTCGTTGCCGCAGATGTAAATCTTCATATTGTCTTTCCCCGCCAGGATGTTGCTGCCCAGCATCTTGGGCTGTTCTTCGGCCGTTTCCACGGTGATGAATTTCTGATCCCTATAAAAATCCTTGTACAACTTCCGGATGGCAGCCAGGCTCAGGTTCTCCGGCATCAGGAACCCAGCGGTGACCAGCATGCCGGCGTAGTACGGTGCCACGATGGGCAGGAAAATCGGCTCCTGCTCCAGCCCCGTGTATTTCAGGATCTCCGGCAGGTGCTTGTGCTTCTGGCCCAGAGAATAAATCCGAGGTGCATCCAGTTCCCTGTCATGGAGATTTTCATAGGAGGCAATCATTTTCTTGCCCCCGCCGGAATACCCGGTAAGGGACGTGAGAGTATACAGCCCTTTCTTTTCGATGAGCCCGGCTTTCAGCAGCGGTGCCAGCACAGCAATGGAACCGGTGGCATGACAGCCCGGATTGGCAATGCGATTGCTGCTTTGGATGGCATGCAGGAACCGGGGCCCCAGTTCCGGAAACCCGTAGGCCCAGTCCGGATCGCAGCGGAAGGCTGTAGAAGTATCGATGATCTTGGTATCACAATTTCTAGCGGCAGCGGCTACTTCCCGGGAAGCAGCATCCGGCAGGCACAGAAAGGCCACATCGGCCAGGTCGATCTTTTCCAGCCGGGCATCCAGGTTTTTGCGCAGGTCGCTGCTGATGGTGAGCAGCTCGATGTCACTGCGCTGTTTCAGCCGCTGGGCCAGCCGCAGTCCTGTAGTCCCTTCGCCGCCGTCAATGAATACTTTAAACATATCAAACCACCCCTCACCTGTATTTGCAGATATCGAATATTTTTAGAATAGGGACATTATAGCACAAATGGGAGAAGGGGTGTAGGGATTTTTTGTAAAAAGTGCATAAAAATGCAGAATTTGTTTCGATTTTTGCATTTTTAATGATTGGCAGACAGTATGTTACGCACTTCTTTTCCCCACCAGACACCTCATGGAATTCAGTACACAAAGGATCAGCACCCCGGTATCTGCAAAAATCGCAAACCACATGTTGATGAAGCCCAGGGCCCCCAGGAGCAGGCTGATTGCCTTGATCCCGATGGCGAACACGATATTCTGATATACGATGCCCACGCACTTCCGGGCAATTTTGATGGCTGTGCTGATTTTCAGCGGATCGTCATCCATGAGTACCACATCTGCCGCCTCGATGGCCGCATCGCTGCCCAGGGCCCCCATGGCAATGCCCACATCTGCCAGGGACAGTACCGGTGCGTCGTTGATCCCGTCGCCCACAAAGGCCACTTTGTCTTTCCCGTTCTTGCGGCGGATCAGCTCGTCCACCTTCTCCACCTTGCCCTGGGGCAGCAGCTCGCTGTATACCTTGTCGATACCCAGCTGCGCCGCCACCGCCTCGGCCGGTTTTTTCGCATCCCCGGTGAGCATCACCACTTCTTTCACACCGTTTTCCTTCAGTGCCCGCACCGCCTGCACAGAATGGGCTTTGATCCGGTCCGCGATCAGGATGTGTCCCTGATACTCGCCATCGATGGCCACATGCACCAGTGTCCCCACCATATGGCAATCCAGGTAAGGCACGCCCAGCTGTTCCATGAGCTTGCTGTTGCCGGCGGCCACCTCCTGGCCGTCCACTTTGGCCAGGATGCCCTTTCCGCTGATTTCCCGGATGTCCGTCACCCGGCTGCGGTCGATGGGACTGCCGTAAGCCTTCTGCAGGCTCCTGCTGATGGGATGGCTGCTGGCACATTCCGCCAGGGCAGCCATTTCCAGCACCCGTTCCTTGGCCAGCTTATTGTGGTGCAGGGCGCTGACCTCGAACACCCCTTCTGTCAGGGTACCGGTCTTATCCATGACCACATAGGCCGTGCGGGCCAGCGTCTCCATATAGTTGGAACCCTTGATCAGGATGCCCTGCCGGCTGGCGCCCCCGATTCCCGCAAAAAAGCTCAGAGGAATGGAAAGTACCAGTGCACAGGGGCAGCTTACTACCAGGAAAAGCAGGCTGCGGTACAGCCACATATGCCACAGCGGCTGCCAGCCCATGGCCAGCCGCACAACGGGCGGCAGCAAAAACAGGGCCAGTGCCGAACCGCACACGACCGGGGTATACACCCGGGCGAATCTGGAAATGAACACTTCGGATCTGGCCTTCCGGCTGTTGGCGTCCTCTACCAGTTCCAGGATCCTGGATACGGTGGATTCCCCGAATTCCTTTGTGGTCCTGATGGTCAGCACGCCGCTCTGGTTGATGCAGCCGCTGATCACCTCGCTGCCGGGCCCCACATCCCGGGGCAGGCTCTCGCCGGTAAGCGCCGCCGTTTCCAAGGTGCTGCGGCCGGTAAGCACGATGCCGTCGATAGGCACCTTTTCTCCGGGCTGTACGGTGATGGCAGTCCCCACCGGCACTTCATCCGGGTCCACCTTCACCAGCTTCCCGTCCTTTTCGATGTTGGCGTAGTCCGGCCGGATGTCCATCAGATCACTGATATTCCGCCGACTCCTGTCCACCGCATAATCCTCGAACAGTTCCCCCACCTGGTAGAACAGCATGACGGCCACGCCTTCCGCAAAGTCGGCGTTCTGGTAGATGCCCAGGCCGAAGGCGCCCAGGCTGGCCACCGCCATCAGGAAGTTCTCATCCAGTACCTGACCCTTCCTGATATTCTTCACGGCCTTGCGCAGGATGTCACAGGAAATGAGCAGATAGGCTGCCAGGTACGGCAAAAGGTGCAGCACCCGGGTGGTGGCAACCACACCTTCCCCGTTCCAGGAATCCGGCAGGAACCCTGCGCCAAAGGTCAGCAGGGCACTCACTGCAATCCGCCCGATCATCTGTTTCTGTTCTTGTTCCATTGTATACCACCTCTCCGGAAAGCCTGGACGGAGCACCTGCCCCGTCCAGGCCTCCATGCAATGCTTCTACGACCACTTAACAATATATCTTGAAGTCGTCGTCCAGTTTTTCCACGGCAGCCTTGCAGCGGCCCATCACTTCTCCGGGGTCGGCTCCGTCTTCAAAGGTCACCTTCAGTTTCAGCAGCATAAAGTTCAGCACGGCGTCCTTTACGCCCTCCGTAGCCTTCACCGCTTCTTCCATTTTGGCTGCGCAGTTGGCGCAGTCCACATCCACCTTATAGCTCCTGGTCATCATGAGTCCTCCTTTTCCGTCTTAACAATTAAATATTTATTTAATCGTTTTACACCCTATATATACCCTCTCCCCAGATAAAAGTCAAGAGGAACCTGATTTTCCTACAATCAGATTCCTCTCAATTCAAAAAATGTTTAATTGTTTACAGGTTTGCCCCAAAAGTCACCCCAATACATGATAGAACAAGAAAGTGACTACCCAGGCTGTGCACAGCTGGAACAGAGCTTCGAACCCCGTCCATTTCCAGCTGCCGCTTTCCTTGTGGATGGTGGCCAGAGCTGCCGCACAGGGCACGTACAGCAGACAGAATACCATGAGGCAGATGGCATTCACCGAAGTGAAACCGATACTTTCCAGATCCCGGGTAAAAGCAGCCATCCCTGCCCCGCTGCTGGCGTTGGTGATACCGAACAGCACAGCACAGCTGCTGACCACCACTTCTTTGGCACTGATGCCGGCCAGAAGAGCCAGGCAGATCTGCCAGAAGCCCAGGCCCACAGGACGGAAGACGGGGACCAGCACATGCCCGATGAGGGCGCCGAAGCTTTCTGCCGCATCGGTGGTATAGCCCGCCGGGCCAAAATTCAGCAGGAACCAGATGATGATCGTTCCCAGGAAGATCACAGTACCCGCCTTCTGTAGATAGCTTTCCACTTTTTCCCACATATAGATGCTGACGGTATGCATATCCGGCATCTTGTATTCCGGCAGTTCGATCAGCAGGTAATCTTCGTCCTCCCGCTTCTTGAACAGTTCGATGCCCCGCAGGCCCAGGGCCACCAGAATGGCCACGATGAGCCCGATCAAGTACATGGAATAGGCCACCACCATGGCGTGTCTGCCGAAGAACATTTCCGCAAACAGGATATAGATGGTCAGCCGAGCGTTGCAGCTCATGAACGGGGTGATCAGCATGACCTTGTACCGGTCCCTCTTGTGTTCCAGGGCCCGGGAGGCCATAATGGCCGGAACCGTGCACCCGAAGCCCAGCAGCATGGGGATGAAGGCCTTGCCCGAAAGCCCCAGCTTGCTCATCACGTCTTCCATGACATAGGCCACACGGGCCATGTAGCCCGAATCTTCCAAAAAGCCCAAAGTCAGGAACAGGATCAGGATGTTGGGCAGGAACGTGATGATGGTACCCACGCCGCCCAGCACTCCGTCGATGATCAGGCTCTGCAGGGCATCGTTCACATTGCCCGTGGCCATGGCTGCTTTCAGGATCTCGCTGAACCAGTCGATGGCTTCTTCCATATAGCCCTTCAGCCAGTCGCCCACGGTGAAGGTCAGGAAGAAGACCACGGCCATGATCAGCAGGAACACCGGAATGCCCAGGTATTTATTGGTCAGGATGCTGTCCAGCCGGTCCGTGAGTTTGTCGCTTTCCTCTTTGTGCAGCAGCACTTCGTGGATGATTTCTTCGATGAAATCATATTTTTCCCGGATGATCCGGGTTTCGTAATTTTTGTCCAGCAAGTCATTGCGCTGCACAGGGTACTTCTTCAGGATTTCCTTGTCCTGCTCCAGCAGCTTGATGGCGTGCCACCGGGGGTTCACGATGTGGGGATACTTCTCTTCCAGGGCCACGATCAGTTTGTCAATCCGGTCTTCGATGGGATCGCTGTATACCATAGCATACTTCTTGTGGTCCAGCCGATGGGCCCCCACGGCCTTGTGTTCGTGGATCAGAGGGTCCGTATGCTTGGCATCCCGATGATGGATAGCTGCATGGAGCAGTACATCCAAACCCCGGCGCTTCCGGGCTGAAACGGGAATCACCGGGATCCCCAGCATTTCCGGCAGCCGGTGCAGGTCGATTTCCATCCCCCGTTTTTCCACAATATCCATCATATTCAGGGCCATGACCACAGGCTTGCCCAGTTCCAGCAGCTGCAGTGTCAGATACAGGCTGCGTTCCAGAGCCGAGGCATCTACCACGTTGATAATCACGTCCACCTCATCGCTTAGGATGAAATCACGGCTGACGATTTCTTCCATGGTATAGGATGTAAGGCTGTAGGTACCGGGCAGGTCCACCAGACGGATGTCGATGTCGTGGCGGCGAATGGCGCCTTCCACTTTTTCCACTGTCACCCCGGGCCAGTTGGCCACCTTCAGGTTTGCGCCGGTGAAGGCATTGAACAGGGTGGTCTTGCCGCAGTTGGGGTTACCGATGAAACCGATGGTCATATGGCGGGCGTCATGCAGGAACGTGTCCTTGGATTGCTGCTCAGTCATGGGCCACCTCCACTTTATCCACACCGATGTTCCGGGTCATGTTGTAGCCCAGGGCGAAGCGGGTACCCCGGAGCAGGATGATCATGATGCCCTTGCCTTTCCGGTTCACGACTGCAATCCGGGTGCCAAGTGTCATGCCCAGAGCCTGCAGCCGGCGTTCAATGGTAAAAGGCAGGTCGATTTTGGTTACAACCGCACTCTGCCCGATTTTCAATTGATTCAATTGCAATGAAAACTCCTCCTGTAAGTGGGAAAAAAGAAAAAGAGACTGCCGAGTGGGCAGTCTCCACCAATTTTCATTTCTTTCCCAAAGACTAACCGCTAGTCTTATTATAGAACACATAAGGAGAATGTGTCCAGAACGATTCCGCACAATCCCTTTCCTTACAATACCTTTGCCCCATCCTCATCGATTTTCAACAGATGGATAATGGTTCCGATATTTCTCTTTTTAAACGGCTCTTCCATGGCCCTGCCCACCTCCAGGGCATCGCCCTCTTCGGGCACATAGGCCATCAGCGTGGAACCGGCCCCGGATATGATGCCGTTATAGGCACCGGCCTTCCGGGCCGCTTCCAGTGCTTCCTTTGCCCCGGGGATCAGTGACAGCCTATAGGGCTGGTGCAGCCTGTCTTCCAGCGCCGTGGTCAGAAATCCGTAATCTCCGCTCATAAGACTCCCTACCAGCAGGGCCGCCCGGCTGACATTATACACTGCATCCTTGTGGGGCACTTCTTTCGGCAGGGCCGCCCGTGCCTTACTGGTGGGCAGCTGCATTTCCGGCACCAACACCACCAGTTTCAGAGGTTTCGCCAGAGGGATCTTCAGGCTTTCCACCTTTCCGCCCTCCATCACGTTCACCGTAATGCCGCCCAGGATAGCCGGAGCCACATTATCCGGATGTCCCTCAATTTTTGTAGCTTCTGTTACCAGTTCCGGCCTGGTCAGGGGATTCCCAGACAGTGCATTGGCTGCCATCAGCCCGGCCACGATGGCCGTAGAACTGCTCCCCAGACCCCGGGATACGGGTACCCTGATCTTGCAGGTAATCCTCAGCCCGGTTTCCGGCTGCTTCAGCTTTTCCCACAGGGTGTAAAACGCCTGGGCCCCCAGATTGCTGCGCCCGCTGGGCAGCTGCCCGGCTCCCTGGCCCTCGCTGTCCACCATTACTCCCTGGTCTGCCGGCAGCAGTTCATAGGAAAATTCATTATAC
>NZ_JBNMIU010000052.1:0-14956 GCF_050873445.1 Acidaminococcus sp.
CCCTCCTTTCGGTCCATGATTCCCGGCCATTATTCTCTGTACATTTCAGCAACCGCTTCTTCCACCGTCCGCACCTGGACGACGGTCACGTTTTTCGGTTCTTTTCCATTGGGGAAGCTGCCCCTGGGAACCACGAACCGGTGAAAACCCAGCTGTACCGCCTCTCTGATCCGGCGATCCACCAGCCCAACCCGGCGCAGTTCCCCGGTCAGTCCCACTTCACCGATGGCCAGCACGCCCATGGGCACAGCCCGGTTCCGGTAACTGGATACCAGGGCACCCAATATGGCCAGGTCGGCTGCCGGTTCTTTCACCTTCATACCGCCTACGGCCGCCACATAGGCATCCTGATCCCCGAAGTTCATGCCGCAGCGCTTTTCCAGCACCGCCAGCAGCATGTTCACCCGGTTAAAATCCACCCCCACCACAGTCCTGCGAGGCAGGCCAAAAGGAGTATGGGCCACCAGGGCCTGGATTTCCGTCAAAATAGGCCTATTCCCTTCCATGACAGCCGTAATCACCGACCCGGGTACCGGAGACTCCTTTGCCTCCAGGAACAATCCGGAAGGATTGGCCACTTCTTTCAGACCGGCCTCCTCCATGGAAAAGATTCCGCATTCACTGGTGGAACCGAACCGGTTCTTCAGGGCCCGCAATACCCGATAGGTGTAGGACCGGTCTCCTTCGAACTGGAGCACCACATCCACCATATGCTCCAGCAGCCGGGGCCCGGCGATATTCCCTTCCTTGGTCACGTGGCCGATGATGATCACCGCAATGCCCGTTTCCTTGGCAAAGGTCAGCAGCTTGGCGGTACATTCCCGTACCTGCCCCACGCTGCCCGCCGCTGTTTCCAGTTCCTGGTTGTACATGGTCTGGATGGAGTCGATCACCAGCAATCTGGGCATCACCTGGCGTGCCTGGACCAGGATGGTCCCCAGTTCTGTAGCGGTCATGATCTGGAGGGCATCCGTGGCTTCACCCAGCCGTTCAGCTCGCATGGCAGTCTGGGCTTCACTTTCTTCGCCCGACACATACAGCACTTTGGCGCCCCGGTCCGCTGCCTTCATGGAAACGTCCAGGGTAATGGTGCTTTTGCCGATGCCCGGCGCCCCGCCCAGCAGGATCAGGGAACCCGGTACGATGCCGCCCCCCAGCACCCGGTCGAATTCATGGATACCCGTGGAAAGCCGATGCACCTGCACCTTGTTGACCTGACGCAGGGTCTTAGGCGTGGGCGCCTCCGTCACAGCCAGATAGCTGGGGCGCTGGCGGGTGGGTCCTGCAGGAGCCGCCACCTCCTCCACCAACGTGTCCCACTGGCCGCATTCCGGGCACTTGCCCAGCCATTTGGCTGTGGAATATCCGCAGTTCTGGCATACATAACGGGTCTGGGTCTTCTTTGCCACTTACTCCTCCTCCTGAAGCAGTTGGAATGCATTGCGGATCAGCTGTTCCTTATTTTTTTCACTGATATGGTCCCCCAGCACCTGGAGGAAGTAATCCATAAGCTTGGCCTCCCGCAGAGTCACCAGTTTATGTGTGAGCAGCGCATGGACCAGCTGCCCGGAGGATGTGTTCTCCTGGGCGGCCGGCAGGGCCGGGTGGGCTGCTGCAGCACCGTTTGGCTGCGGATGCAGCCGGATGATCCGGATAAAGCCTCCGTTTCCCCGTTTGGATTCTACTTCATAGCCTCGTTCCGGAGTAAACCGTGTCGTCAGCGTATACGTAATCTGGCTGGGAGCGCAGGAAAGTTTCTCCGCCAGCTGGCTCCGTTTGACACTCACTGCGTCCCGTTCGTTGGCAAACAGTTCGCTGATAATGAATTCTTCGATTGCATCTGCGATATTTCGCATGATGAAACACCTCCCTTGGGAAAGGCAGGATTTCCCATGCTCTATTATATTTGACTTTTTGACGTTTAGCAAGTAAAAAAATGAAGGTGTGAAAAATACCGTCCGATCATCCGGAAAAAGCTGATACCAGCAGTATCTCCTCCATCACCTTTTTTGTAGATCAGCACCATCATCAGCAGGATTGCTGCAATCACGCCTTCAATACTCATATGCAGTAAAGTAACACATAAGAATTTCATAGACAGCAGCCCTCTATTCCCTCAAATATTGACTTCTGCAAAAACACCTGCTATATTATTATTCAAATAGTTGCTGATACATTATCACCGGATAAATGTACTTATTAGGCATTCAAAAATTAACCGTAGGTACGGCGCAGTAATGCGTTATAAGGTTAATTTTTGGATGCCTTTTGTTTTTACAAGGAGGGCAAAATGGATATTAAACTTTATAGTGAATTACCAAGAGAGGCATACGAAATTAGGCAGAAAGTTTTTGTAGAGGAACAAGGTTTTCAAAACGAATTTGACGAAACGGATAAAATTTCAAAGCATTTGGTTTTGTATGACACGGGAATTCCGGTAGCAACTTGTCGTTTTTTTCAATCCTCATATAGGAAATATACTATTGGGCGTATCGCTGTAATCAAACAATATCGTAGTCAAAATATTGGCTCGTATCTATTGACTTTGGCAGAAAACGAAATAAGGCAAATTGGTGGAACACAAATTTATTTACATGCACAGAATAGAGCCAGAAAATTTTATGAAAAATATGGATACTCTTGTTTCGGAGAAATAGATTTTGACGAAAGCTGTCCGCATATATGGATGTGTAAAGATATTGGAGAGAACCAATGAATATTTTATATTATATCGCTCCGTTAATTTTAGTTGTTTTTTCAAATACGATGTATCACCTCATTAGCAAGAATACGCCAGCAACAGTCAATCCTTTTGCTGCATTAGTAGCTACCTATGGAAGCGCATTGGTAGGAAGTATTATATTACTACTTATTACTAAAAAGACGAGCATATACGAAGAAATGTCAAACCTCAAAATAGCAAATTATATAATGGGACTAATCATTATTGGGGTTGAAGGAGGCTATATGCTCATGTACAAAAATGGGTGGGAAATAAGCAAAGGTTCACTCATTGCCAACATTTTTATTGCAATTATTTTAATATTTATGGGGGCAGTATTTTTTCAAGAGGAGCTGCATTTTACAAAAATGATAGGAATCGCTGTATGTTTAATCGGGATTGCTTTGGCTAATGTCGGATAAAACGACCTTTCAGAAATAGCAAAACCAGCCGAGCCAGTCAACGGTCAAGATGACCCGGTTCCGCAGCGACTATTTCGAACAGGTGCTGGGAAAAGGATCTGCGCAATATCAAACAGACAAGAAAAAAGGCTGCGAAAAAGTAAACTCCTCAAAAACACGAAAAAAGGACTTCCGATTCTTGTGAGCCGAAAGTCCTTTTTTTGTTTTCATGGGGCCATGATTTCACAGCTTCTTTATCTGTTTCTCTCCTTCATCGCCCGGTCGATGTCCCGTTTAGCGGCTCTGGCAGCCATATCCTGGCGCTTGTCGTAGAGTTTCTTACCGGTGGCCAGTGCCAGTTTGCATTTCACCAGCCCATGGCTGAAATACAGCTGCAGGGGAACCAGGGTATACCCTTTTTCTTTGGTCTTGCCGATCAGCTTCTGGATTTCCCGTTTGTGCATCAAAAGTTTCCGGTCCCGCAGAGGATCCACGTTGAACCGGTTGCCGTGCTCATAGGGGCTGATGTGCAGATTATAGATATACACCTCCGCCGTCTTGGTCACGGCCGCATAGGAATCCTTCAAATTGGCCTTGCCCGCCCGCAGGGATTTCACTTCCGTACCGGTAAGCACGATGCCGGCTTCATAGGTCTCGTGAATATTATAGTCATGCCTTGCTTTGCGATTCTCTGCTGCGATTTTCACTGTTTTTTCCATGTTTCCGGTCCCTTCTTCTCCGCCGGCGGCGGTTATTCTTCCTGGTATTGCTGCCGCCCCGGGCTCCGGTACCCTCCGGTACCAGCTGGCTCAGGCCGCCTTCCTGTTTCTTCGGCGTCCCGACGGCGTTCTGTTCCCTGTCCTTCCTGCTCTTGCTGTGATGCCGGTTCCGGCTTTTCCTGGAGCTTTCGTGAGCCCTGCGTCCGGTGGTATCATGCCGCAGTTTCCCGGTGGCAATGCCGCTCTTGGTTTTCTTCTGGCGGCCCAGTTCCCGGCGCATGGCATCGGCATCTTCCCTGGAAAGCCCTGCCAGTACAAAGTCGATTTTCCGTTCTTCCACATCCACTGACAGAACCTGGATCTTCACCTGGTCACCCAGACGGTACCGGTGGCCCAGATGCTGGCCGATCAGGGCGTACTGGCCCTCGATGTAATCATAGTAATCGTCGGTAAGGCTGGAAACGTGCACCAAACCTTCCACCCCGTTATCCAGTTCCACAAAGAACCCGAAAGAGGAGACCCCCGAAATGGTACCGGTAAATTCCTGCCCCACGAACTGGAGCATATATTCCGCCATCTTCAAATCCACGGTCTGCCGTTCAGCGTCAATAGCCGCCCGTTCCCGGACGGAACAGTGGGAAGCGATCAGGCTCAGCCGCTGGGTCCGTTCTTCCGCTTCCTGTCTGCTCAGCCGTTCGCCATCCAGCTGACGCCGCAGCAGGCGGTGCACCATCAGGTCCGGATACCGGCGGATGGGGGAAGTAAAATGGGTATAGAAGTGAGCGGCCAGCCCAAAATGGCCGATATTCTCCGTCTGATACACAGCCTGGCGCATACTCCGCAGCGCCACCGTAGAAATCAGTTTCTCCTCCGGTTTTCCGGCCACCTTGTCCAGAGCCCGCTGCAGATCCTTGGGCCGCATCTTTTCTTCCACTTTCAGGGTGACCCCGAACAGGCTCATGAGCTTGGCCAGATTCTGAATCTTTTCCGGATCCGGCAGGTCATGGACCCGGTAGATAAAGGGCCGCTTGTGCCTGGCCATAAAACCGGCTACCGTTTCGTTGGCGGCCAGCATGAATTCCTCGATCATCATCTCGGCCACGGAGCGTTCCCTCTTCACGATGGCCACCGGATGCTTCTGGTCATCCAGCAGCACTTTCTGTTCCGGCAGTTCAAAGTTGATGGCACCCCGGCGCTGCCGTTTCTTGTTCAGCACTTTCTGCAGGTCGGCCATGTCTTCCAGCATGGGTACGATGTCCGCATATTTTTCCCGCAGGGCTTCGTCCTGATCCACCAAAATACTCCGCACATCCGGATAGTTCATCCGGTGATGGTTATTGATCACGCTGGGAGAAATGGTAAAGGAGATGGTCCGTCCGGTCTTGCCGTCGATGAGCATTTCGCAGGCCATGGTCAGCCGGTCTTCCCCTTCGTTCAGGCTGCAGATGCCGTTGCTCAGCTCTACCGGCAGCATGGGCAGCACCCGGTCCACCAGGTACACGCTGGTGCCCCGTTCGTAGGCCTCCTGATCCAGGGCGGAATGGGGCTGCACATAATAGCTTACGTCGGCGATATAAACCCCTAGGAAGTAGTTGTCCCCCTGCTTCTCCACGTACACGGCATCGTCTAGGTCCTTGGAATCCACCCCGTCGATGGTGATGATGTTCCATTTTCGCCGGTCCAGCCGGGACTGCAGCTCCTTCTTTTTGATTTTCTGTTCCACTTTTTCCGCGGCGTTCTGGACAGCATCCGGGAATTTGGTGGGCAGGTCATTATCCTTGATGATGGACAGGATTTCCAGACCGATGTCCCCGGGTTTGCCCAGGATTTCCACAATCCTGCCTTCGGCATTCCGCCGTTCGTCCGGCCAGGTGGTAATCTCCACCACCACTTTTTCCTTATCCTTCGCTCCGTTAAAATCTTTCCGGCGCACGTAGATATCCCGTCCTACCCGTTTGTTATCTGGGATCACGAAGGCAAATTCTCCGGCCTTGCTGAAAGTCCCCACCAGCTTGGTATGGGCCCGTTTCAAAATCCGGATGACCTTTCCTTCCCTCCGGTCGTCATAGCCTTTTTCCATGACCCGGGCAATAACCGTATCTCCGTCCATGGCTCCGGTCAGGCTGCTGGCCGGGATGAACAGATCGCCTTCTTCCGTCTTTTCTGCCGGGATCACAAAGCCAAAGCCCTTGCTGGTAATCTGGATGCGGCCCACCACCAGCCCCATGGCAGCCGGCAGCCCGTAGGTATTGTACCGGGTCTTGATCAGGGTACCGTTATCTTCCAGTTCCTTCAGTTCCAGCCAGAACAGCTTCAGATCCGCCCCTTCCAGCTGCAAAGCCTTCAAAATGGGCTCTGCCGCCAGAGGAGCCGCCGCATGCTCCTTCACATACCCCAGGATCCGTTCTTGCATTTCAATATTGGTCATGATCTCTCCTCATACATCAGCTTCCCGTCTGCTTCGGCAGCGATGGTGCCGTCCTCCCGGACCACCTGTCCCGTCATTTCCAGCAGCTGTCCTTTCCTCCGTTTCACTTTCGTAATAACCCGGATCCGTTCCCCGATGCGCACCGGCTGCCGAAAGCGCACTTCCAGCCGGGCTGTGTAAGCTACTCTGTGTTCGTACATATAGGGATAATTGCCCATGGTCTCGTCCAGCAGGGTGGAAATCAGTCCCCCGTGCATCCGACCGTCATAGCTCTGGTGCACCGGCTGGGGCACGAAACTGGTATAGCAGCCGTCCTCATCGGTGCGAAAATGAAGATGCAGTCCCACAGGATTATCCCTGCCGCAGCCAAAGCACATGGTATCTCTCGTTCGTTCCATATTTTTCCTATTCCTCCAAAAAGGCCTCTATGGCAGCATAAATGGCCTGCCGGCCTGTAAATAATGTCATCACATGGCGGGCATCCGGCACCCACAGCAGCTTCTTGTGCTCTGAGGCCACCTGGTCCGCAATATACTGAGCGCTTTCCGGCCGCACTGTATGGTCCGTGCGGCTCTGGATGATCAAGACAGGCTGTCTGACTTTGGGAATTTCCTGCTTTTTCACCAGACGCAGCAGTTTTACCAGCTGGTGTACCCCGGCAATGGGCATGCACCGGTAGGCTGCATTGTAGCACTCCGGCGCATCGATTCTTCGGGGAGACTTGGGAATGGCCCAGTAAGGCAGCCGGTCCGCCAGCCACAGGAAATGCACACGCCAGTCGTACAGGTAGATGGGAGTACTCAAGACCACCAGTTTGTCCACCGGCAGTTCCGCTCCGGCGTACAGTGTCAGCAGGCCGCCCATGGACATCCCGATCACCATGACTGTCCCACAGCTCCGGCGCAGCCCCAGCACTGCCTGGCGTACCTGCTCCAGCCATTCTTCCGCCCGGACCTTCAGCAGATTCCGGGGATCGGTGCCATGACCTGCCAGCAGGATTCCTTCCACGGTGTACCCTTTGCGGTGGAGCTGCTCTCCCAGTTCCCGCAGTTCCGAGGGGCTGCCGGTGAAACCATGGATCAGCAGTACACCCTTTCCATTGGTTCCCTGCCAGACATAGGGTTCCGCCCCAGGCATGATTTCCGTGTTCATCCGCACCCCTCCCCTCATTGTAAAAGCAGCGGCTGATCCTGTCCACCGCCCAGCCGGTTATAGCAAAAATGGCATTACCCTCCAAGGCAATGCCACTGTGCATGTGTGAACGTTCTTCAGTTGATTACTGCAACCGGGCGATAACCACGTTGATTACAGCAAAAGCAATGCCCAGCACCACCGTAAACCGGGACAGAGCTTCATCCATGTCGGTGGGTTTGCCGCCGAACAGGGTCTCACCGCCGCCCATGCCTGCAAAGCCAGAGCTCTTACCGGATTGCAGCAGGATGGAAAGGCCCATCAGGATGCTCACAATCACATCAAGAACCATCAATATATCTAAAGCCACAGGTATTCCCTCCATCTATCAGATTTTATTATTATAGACCATACAGAGGTATTTTGTCCAGAGTCTGCAAACCGTAGTATAATTCACGGTGGCCACGCAATGGTCGCCGTGTTTTCTTCCATTGTATACCATACTTTCCACCAAATTTTTGCCGTTCGTTTGCCGTCTGCCGGTCCTGTGATGGATCACTTGCAATGAAAAATAAAATCGTTCGCAGCTAAATGTTGAGGGTCGATTTTTTCACCTCTCGAATAATTTCATCTACTTTTTCCTGGCGATCCACATAGTACTTTTCCTCAGCTGCTTTCCTGGCCGCTATGGCATCCTCAATGCGCTCGTAGTATCCCAGATGGATTTTTTGGCGATTTACCATTATGTAGGCAAAATATTTTTTTGCTCTTTTATTAAAACTTACACCAGTGTGACCGGTAGTGGAATTTTTATTGACCTTTTTCCCAATGTACTTGATGGTCAGCCTATGTTTATGGACCGCATCTAGGACCTCACGTCCAAATGCACGTACTGCTTTTTGTTTGTCGGTGGGATTGTCGACATGGTGGCACCCGCAAGATGTTGATAGCCCTCTATACAACTGCACCAAAAAGACATTTCTCACTCGCCCGCAGTCGCACTGACAACGGACTTTCCTGGTCTTATAGTCAGGCGGCTCCAGCACAGTCCAGTAACCATACCTATCTCCCACACGGACCGGTATCCGATGCTTGCTCTCTATCCGGAGAGCCTTGTAGGCTGCCACTGGATCCGGCTCATCGATGACCCAGTGACGGTTGCTGTCTTTATGGCCTTTAATGCGCCCTTTACGCAGCTGGACGTTGACGGCCGTCCTCGTAACACCCAGGAGCTGGGCAAGTTCGTCAGATGTCATGGTCGTCGTCGGCCATCCTTTCCAGCTCCTTGATAATGAGCCTTTCTGCCCACTTGGGAGGGTTGTGCGTACCCCCCTCCCAGTCCTTGATTGTCCTGAGCCCTATCCCAAAGTGATCTGACATCGCTTGTTGTGTAAGCCCGGCTTTATGCCGTGCTTCTCTAATTGTGGTCATTTCTTCTTCACCGTTTATTTCTCGTAAGTAGCTAGCTCTTTGCAAAGAGCATCAACTTCTTCGTTTGTGAGATCGTACTCTTTTTTCAGTTGGTCACGGTCAGCAGCGCTCCGACCGTTTCTTACATAGAGGTCAGCGGCCGCTTTTGCAATGACGTCATTGTTAACGTTTGCCCGGTCATCAACCGTATAGACAAGGTTGTACTCCGGGTCGGCATTATCTTTTGCATAATCTACCAGGTAGTCAACATTGTCAACCCTGTAGGCGTCCAACACTTCATTGTATTTTTCCTTTGCAAGACCATCTTCAAAAAAGTCTTCTGCAAAATCTTCTCCGGTGCTCACGCTGTACATGTTAATGTCCAGAATCTTTTCTGCGTCATAAAATCTTGCCATTTTTCATTTCCTCCTTGTTTCTCCGGGGTTCCTTCCTCCCCCCTTGCTTGATTATATTATAGTGCGAATTTCGCACTTTGTCAACAGGGATTTAGGATTTTTTTCTTCCGGCCCATAAAGCCGTTCCATCCCCGCTTTGGTCACCAGCCAGATCCGGCCGGCTTTCCGTGCTTCCTCTTCGGTGAATCGGGGCAGGGCTCCTTTATACCCCGTGCAGGACTGCTGGACGGTTCTGGCGTTAAGCCCCCATTTCTCGGCAGCCTCTGCTGCCGTCATTACCTCTTCCAAAGCACACCGATCATTTCCTTTGCCCATAGCACCACCACACCTCCTGTAATAGCTGCTTTCACCATTTCTTTGTCCCAGTTTAAAATACACACCAGGAAAATCACTGCCACTGTCCACAACAAGTATCTCATTGCTATACGCTCCTCTCTATGATAAAATGGGAGCAGGTGGGGCTGTTGCCCCAACCCGCTTGCCTTGTTAGCGTTTTTCCTTTGGCTGGGTTTTACGCTTTCGAGGCTTTTTCTTTTTCCGGTGGTTGTACCAGAAGAAGAAAATCTGAATCAGGATTCCGATTATCCACTTCCAATCTTCCTTATCCAATGGTATCACCTCCTTACAATTATATTATACTCGTTTAACCGTGTATTGTCAAGGATTTTTTATAATAAAATATGCTTGACTTACGTAGCCCAAAAATATATAATAATTCCGGGCTACAGAAAGAGAGGTGATTACATGAGCCCTAAAATAGGTAGACCAACTGATAATCCCAAGTCAAAACCGATTCATGTACGATTGGATTTTGAATGCGAACGAATTTTAGAAGCGTATTGTTTGCAGGAAAACATACCACGCGCAGAAGGTATTCGTAGAGGAATAAAAAAGTTGGGAACAGACATAAAAAAAATAAGATAACCACCTTCCCTGGAAAAGATAGTGGTTATCTTATCAATCACTGAGACTACGTCTCGTGAAATATTATATCATAGGACGTAGTCTTTTTCAAAAGAAGGGAAAAGACTAATCATGAATAATTCACAAGCGTTAACCCTAGATAGCCGTGAGGTAGCAAAAATGTTGCCCAAACGGCATGACCATTTAATGCGGGACATCTCCACTTATATGCAGTATCTTAACGCCCCCAAAATTGGGGCGGTTGATTTCTTCCAAGAATCTACCTATAAAGATTCAAAGGGAGAAGTCAGAAAATGTTACCTTATCACGAAGAAGGGCTGTGAATTCATCGCCCATAAGATGACTGGGAAGAAAGGTGCTCTGTTCACGGCCACGTATATCAATCGCTTCCATGAAATGGAAGCAGCATTGAAGAAGCCGATGCCTGTACCCCAGACCACGCAATTGAAACGGCTCACTTGGCATGGAAGCTTCGTCATGACTTCTACCCAGCTCCAGGAGCTGACCGGAGTCAACCGTTCGGTGCTGAAGGCAAGGGCAGATTCAGAAGGATTAAGATACTTTTTCTTAGTCACTGAAGAAGTTAAAGCTTTTATAGAGCAGAATCATCTCCCAAAATGCATTTACCGGATAATCGTTTACCCACAGGAGACTGTCCTCCATCTTCTCAAGCTGACAGGGCTTTATAAAACATTGAAGCCCCGGTTCGATGAGTACTTCCTTCTTAACGACTGGGCAGCCCTTCCCGTTGAGCACAATGTGAGCTGTGATTCTCCTGCCATCCGGGCATCAGTGGAGTTTTTAAGTGAGAAAAGCCTCACGATGAATGGGATTTTAAAGCAGCTGCCGGATTACAAAAGGAAGCCTTCCGAGCATGAGGCTGTCATTAATCTCGCTCAAGAGATAGGCGTTTCCATTTTTTCTGAACTTTGTAAGCTGAAAGAAAAAGTCCACAGTCTCAAGTAATAAAAAAGCCCGTAAAGCCAGATATTTTCTGGCTCTACGGGCTTTTCTATTTATTCAGCTTTTGATGCTTCAGACGGTTCCGCCGTGCTTCCGGCCAGGACCACCTTCATCATATACAGACCTACTTTGATGATCAGCGGCAGGACCACGCTGTCACGGACTTTACACCATCCGGTTTCTGCAGCAGCTTGCTCCTGGATTTTACCCACAAAGGTATTCGCCAGCTCTTCAATGATGGGAAAACCGTCAGAAGTCAGGCTGGATACCAGCTGATCCTTCAGACCAGCGACCACGCCGTCAAGGTTCATCGCATCCTCCATGCTGTCTCTAAAATCAGTCCATTTGCTCATAATGATCCTCCTAATTTAAATCAAGATACCACTCATTCAAATCTACGTTAACTCCCCCGATATTCTGGCTGTCGCTGTACTGCCACCCGGCCAGTACATTGTCAGGATAGTCGTCCTTGAAATCACAGCGCTTGCTGTACTGTGCCACCCAGTATGGCACGTAGTCGCCCAGGGCAGACACATCGATAGCGTCTTCCAGGTTGGAAAGGCTGGCATAGATCCCGCAAGGGATGCCGGCGGCGTTGATCGCATTCACAAATGCGGAGCACACTCCCGTTGGATCATCTGCGTTCAGGCACTCCGGGGACTCAAAATCAAACCACACGCCCATGGGCGGGATGCGTTTGCCCAAAAGATAGAGCACTTCATTGGCTTCTGCTGCCGCTTCTTCCGGTGTAGACGCATGGCTGAAGCAGTATACGCCCCATTTCAGTCCACGCTTTTCCGCTTCCGCCACATGGCCCCACCAGGTTTCTTCAATCTCAACACCTTCGGTGATCTTGACAATCACACCACGGACTCCGGCCTGTTTAACCAGATCATAGTCAATGTCTTTCTGCCAGTAACTGACATCAATTACCTTTACCACTATTTTTCACCTCCTTTCCCCGTTTTGACAGTCCCGCCGATATACCCCAGCAGGCCGGTCACAATGCTCATAGCCAGGTTATCCAGGCCATAAAAAATAGCCACTATCAGACTGGCTGACAGGGCTATGATGACCAGGATGTTTTCCAGGTCGATTTTCTCAAATTCAAACATCAGTCGTTCCTCCCTTGCGGTACAGCGTGTGGGAGAGTCGTAAACTGCAGATATGTCTGTGTCACGATGTCGTTTCCTCCCAGGCCGTGATAGGCCAGGTACATTTTATTGACTGCTTCTGCTTTATGATGCGGCACCCAGCCAATCGACAGGTAGTGATCCATCACATCGATTAAGCGGTCCCGGAGCATTGCGACGACTCCATCCACCAGCGCTTCGTGTTTTCTGGCCCTTTCAAGGCGTTCCGCTTCTCCAGCAGCCTGGAGCGCCTTGAACTTCCAAATCAGCACCCCGCTCAGGATTGAGGACAGGCTTGGCAAAAAGATTGATACCCAGTCCATGGATCAGCCTTCTTTCTTGGAGTCATCCCCCTCTGCAGCAGACTCACTTTGATGGTTGATACAGGTGGTATTCGGGCAGTCCCCTTTATCGTCCAGGGCCGTGCCACAGTACGTGCAGCGCTTTTTCAGTTTAAAAAATGCCATTTTAACCAACCTCCTCTACAGCAGCTTTATAAGCTTCAGCAAATTCTTTATACTCTGCCTGGATACTTGCCACTGCATCCGCATTCCCGGACAGCTGTGCGGCCTGCAGGCTGTCCAGCAGTTCTGCTCTTCCGCTTTCGTACTCTGTTTTCAGAGCCGTCTTTTGGGCTGCTTTCTTCTCTTCATCGGTGGGTTCAGGCGCTACATAAGCGATGGGCTTTCCATCAGTCCCTCTGATCATACCGGACAGGTAGGCATTATAATCCGCAGCCGTGATAGGCTCGATGATAGCGGCATCAGTAAAGAGTTCTTGCGCCTGCGTTTTGAGATCTGCCAGCTTGTCGGCATCCTTTGCCGGGTCAAAGTCGCAGATCAGGGAGCCCACACGTTTGCCGTTATTATCAAAGCCGGCAATGTAATAGGCAACGTTAGTATTACTCATGATAATCTCTCCTTATATAATAGATTGGAGTTGATACAAGTGAGAAAGCCCAATGGATATGGGTCCGTCAAGCATTTAAGTGGCAACCGGCGGAGACCGTTTGTCTTTGTAATTTCGCACGAGGGGCATCAGCGCCCGATAGAGTACTTTGTAACACAAGTCGAGGCAGAAGTATTTGCCGCCGATTACAATCAGATTCACAATCGTTCCTCCCTTCCCGGCCACAAGCCGACATTTGCAGAGATGTATACAAGATGGCTGGCCGCTCATACTGCTGATACAGAGCCATCTCAAAGTACTCTGGACGGCTACGCCAACGCTTATAAGCACTGCAGCAGTATTACCCAGGAGTCCATGGGGACTCTGAAGTACAAGGATTACCAGTCCATCCTGGACCGGATGAGGCGGGCCGGGCTTAGCTACTCAGCCCTGAAAAAAGTCCGGAGCCTGATCAGCCTGGTCGAAAAATATGCTCTCCAGACAGAAGCCGTCGCAAAGGCATATGCTCCGCTATTGAGGATTGGTAAGAATCATCCCGTCCGCCCCCATCACTGCTTTACCCGACAGCGGATAAACCGGCTTTGGAAAGCTGTAGATCAACCCGGCGTAGATACCGTACTGATCCTGCTCTACACAGGCATGAGATGTGGAGAGATGCTTGCCATCCGTAAGAAGGATGTGAATCTCAGACAAGGAACCATAAGGATCACTCACTCCAAGACCCAGGCAGGTATCCGTACCATACCTATCCATCACCGTATCCTGCCGCTCATCACTGCCAGGATGCAACAGCCCGGTGATACCCTTATAGCAGATATCACCGGCCGGGCGTACACCTACGGCAGGTACAGCACTGTATGGGATAAGGTGATGGGGCTTATCGGTGGTAACCACACTACCCACGACTGCCGCCACACCGTAGCCACGCTCCTGGACAACGCCGGCGCCAATGAGACAGCAAAGCGTCGTATCCTGGGACACGCTGGAGGTGATATAACAGAGCGGGTGTACACTCATAAAGGACTAAGGCAGCTCCGGAAATGCATTGAACTGCTGCCGTAACATGCTACTAGCGTGTTACTAGTACCCGGCAGATCCGCCCGAAGAAGCTGAGCTGATGCATACGGCGCTTGTTACTGGTGATACTGGATTATCTGCCTGATGATAAAGCATCCATCGAGTCCTTGTGTTTTGTGGCAATCTGCAGGTAAACAGTGGGGAGAAAGTAAAGCCCCATCAGGCTACTGTGCCATAGCACAATTGCCAATTTCTTGCCGTGTATTAGTTGCAATTGGTATTGGCTCGAACACTGCTTCCGATGCTAACTACTCAAAAACCGTTATGAGACTGTCAGATTTAGATACAAATCAGCAAATTTTCTTCCGGACAAGCACTGAATCATCTCCTACGGTTTTCTATGTTTTAGCTGGGTTCCAATAAACAGTGGGGATCTAATACCACCAACACCAGTGGGAATTGCGTTATTGTTCTTCCCATTCATGCACAAACCATAAATGGTGTAGTCAGTGATGGTGGGAGCAATCCTGTATATTACTCTTTTTACGTGCCCAGTTTAACCATCTATGGGCGCAATAGCACTGGGGGCACTTCTTCAAATTCCTGGTTTCGCTGGATTGCTATCTGCAGGTAGACGCAGGCACAGTGGGGAAAGCCTGATAAAGGCGAATCTAGATATACAATACTATTCCCTATTTCATTCAGTACAGTTTACCAATTACTAGCCAGCACCGATGCTCCACCTGATGCCCCATTTGATTTAATCGGAACTTGTGAAATTCA
>NZ_JBNMIU010000053.1:0-14853 GCF_050873445.1 Acidaminococcus sp.
GTCTTGTGAACAGGAAGTCCACAAGACCCCAACATTTATTATAGAACCCAATTTTTTCTTAAATCTGTAGCCATATTTTGCCATAAAAAACTAACCCCCAATCGTTAGATTTTAGGTCTAACAATTGGGGGTCAGCTCAATTTTAAAGTTCACAGGATAGCTTCTTCCTTTAGTGGCTAGTAATTAGTGAATAAGTGGGCAGCGGCCCCACTGCCGTCCAGGAAACGGGCCTGCACCGATTTCCCGTGAGGACTCCGCAGGGACGCACCAAGACCGGCGCAGCCGTGTCTACCGGTGTGCCCGCCCGGTCATGGTTTGGCTTCCGGATCCTTCATGGCTGCCACAGTGATGTTGTGTTCGTCAGCCAGCTTCAGGGCCTTTTCCCGTTCCACCAGCAGAGTCCGGCCCGCTTCCATGACGATGCCGGCACAGCCGCTTTCAATCATGGATTCGATGGTCCGCACTCCTACCCCCGGCATATCGAACCGGTTATCCTGGGCGGGCTTGGCCGTCTTGGCCACGATGGCCTTCCTGCCCAGCTTGCCGCCCCGGAGGATGCAGGCATCGGTGCCTTCGATGGCTTCCACGGCCATAATGGCTTTATTCTTCACCACCACGGTCTGGCCAATATCCAGGCCGCCGATTTTCTTGGCCATGGCAAATCCGTACTGCATATCCTCCCATTCTTCCTTGGTAGGTTTCCGTTTGCTCAGCACCCCTTCCCGGGGCATCAGGTCCTTCAGGAACAGGGTCTGGTCCATCACGTGGATGCCCAGGCTCTCCAGCTTGGCTACCAGGGCGTTCATGATGGTATCGTCATGCCGGTCAGGCAGGCTCATGAGAATCTTGATGGCCTGCCAGTCGGGCACCAGGATGCCGCCGGAATACAGGATTTCCTTGGTCACCTTGCCGATCATGGTGACTTCGTCCACCCCTTCTTTCTGCAGGGTCTTGAAGATCTTCCCCACCTTGCCGATATTGATGGCATAGAAGGCATCGGCTTCTCCGGACAGTTCTTCATGAGTGCCCGGGACCAGGCCGATGGCCACCGTCCGGTACCCTTCCTTTTTGGCACCCCGGACCACATCAACAGGCAGATGCCCTACCCCGGCCAGTACTCCTAAGGTCTTCCCCATAGGCTCTTACTCCCGGATGCCATGGGCGGATGCCCGGCAGATGCCTCTTTCCACCGTACGCAGGAAGCGCATGAAATGTTCCACTTCTTCGTAGCTGTCCAGTTCCTGTTCCATGGTCTTGATGGCGTCTGGCAGAGACAGCCCTCTCTTGTACAGGATCTTGTAGGCTTTCTTCAGTTCCCGGCGCACTTCCATGGGAATGCCGGCACGGGAGATGCCCACGCTGTTCAGCCCTGCCACATAGGCCGGATTGCCGGCTACAATCACAAACGGCGGTACATCCTGGGAAATCCGGCTCATGCCGCCGCACATACAGTTGCGGCCGATCTTGGTGAACTGGTGCACAGCGGTCAGACCGCCGATGACGGCCCGGTCTTCTACGATTACGTGTCCGGCCAGGGTAGCCACATTGCTCATGATCACGTTGTTGCCCACGATGCAGTTGTGAGCCACATGGGTATAGGCCATCATCAGTACGTTATTGCCGATGCGGGTTTCGTTGCCTTCGCCCACTGCACGATGGACTGTAGCACATTCCCGGATGGTCACATGGTCACCGATGATGGTGGCCGTATCTTCGCCTTTATATTTCAGGTCCTGAGGGACTTCACCAATGCTGGCGCCCTGGAAGAACTCACAGTTCTTGCCGATGGTGGTCCGTCCGGTAATCACCACATGAGGGTGGATGACGGTGCCTTCACCGATCTTGACATGTTCACCGATGATAGAGTACGGGCCAATTTTCACATTGGGGCCGATTTCCGCACCCGGTGCTATGATGGCTGTCTCATGGATCATAGTAGAATCTGCTGTCATTGTTTCACTCCACCTTTATTGTTTATTTTCTGCCAGCGCAAAGAAGAAATCTCCTTCGCAGGCAGCTTCGCCGTCCACCGTACCTTCGCAGTGGGCAACACCCATATTGCCTTTGATTTTGGTAATGATGGCCGTGGTCACCAGCTGGTCGCCCGGTTTGATGGGCCGACGGAACCGAACTTTATCGATTTTGCCGAATACGGCGATCTTACCCCGGTTCTCTTCCGGATACAGCAGGGTCACACCGCCCACCTGGGCCATGGCTTCGATCAGCAACACGCCCGGCATAATGGGGTTGCCCGGGAAGTGGCCGAGGAACTGGGGCTCGTTCATGGTGATGTTCTTGATGCCCACAGCCCGTTTCATGGGTTCCAGTTCGATGATCCGGTCTACCAGCAGCATGGGATACCGATGGGGCAGGATCTTTTGGATTTCTTGGATGTCTAATGTAATCATAGCCTTACTCCTTACTTCACTTGTATTCTTTTTTGCCCGATGATCCGGTTTGCAGCGATATTCGGATTCACGGATACGACGGTATTCGTCAATCTGCCGGGAAACGTTGTCGTTGAACGCATGGCCGCTCTTCATGCAGATGATGTGGGCATGGATGGGGCCCAGAAGATACATGTCTCCGATCACATCCAGGATCTTATGCCGGATCAGTTCGTCCTTGAACCGCATTTTGGACAATACGCCGTCCTTGCTGAACACCACCACGTTGTCCAGGTTGCCGCCCAGGCCCAGGCCCATTTTCTGCAGTTGGGCGATCTCGTCTTCAAAGGCAACGGTGCGGGCCGATGCGATTTCCTTCAGCAGGGTATCATCCCTGTCCTCCACATCCAGCACCTGGGTCCCCAGCAGGGGATGGGGGTTGATGGAGGTAAAAGTAATCCGGAACCCTTCATAGGGCAGGACCACAATGGAGCGGTCCCCGTCATAATGGGAGAATGTCCGGTCCAGATGATACACATGCCGTTCCGCATCCTGTTCCTCGATGCCGGCCTTCAGGATCTGGTCGATGAATGCCTGGGAAGAACCGTCCCCTACGGGAGGTTCGGCGGAAGACATTTCCACATAACAGTTGTCAATTTTCAGGATGGCAAACGCTGCCATCAAGTGTTCGATGGTAGTCACCTGGGCCCCATTCTCGCTCAGGGTGGTGGCCCGGGTGGTCTTCGTGATGTTGGAAGCCACGGCATGGACCTGGGGCCTGCCTTCCAGATCCGTCCGGATGAATACGATGCCCGTGTCCACCGGCGCCGGGCGCAGGGTCATCTCCACCAGTTTGCCGGAATGGAGGCCGATGCCGTCACAGGATGCTGCCTGTTTCAGGGTATGTTGTTTTTCCATGGGTGTCGATCACACGCCTTTCTTGTACATTTCGTAGCGTTTGCGGCCATCTTTCCAGCGGTCGTGGACCCAGAACCACATGGCCGGATCCAGACGGATTTCCCGCTCTGCGATGGCTACCAGTTCTTCCATTATAACACGGACGTCCTCGGAACGGTTAGCGGTTTTCGCCGTGTGGAGTGCCGGATAGATTCGGGCAGTCAGAGTGCCGTCCGGATTGTTGTGCATAAACAGGGGCACAATGGGCGATCCGAACATGCGGGAAAGGTGAGCTGCTCCCTGGGGTACCCGGGAAGGTTTGCCAAAAAACAGCAGATGTTCTCCCGTGTGGGCGGAGTCCTGGTCGTACAGGATCCCCACCAGGTGTTTCTTCTTCAGATAGCGGCCGATGGAAAGCATGCTGTTCTCTCCATGGTTGTAGGTCACATGCTGCCCCACCATCCGGCGGTAATCGTTGATGAACTTGTCCATGGCTCCGTTATTCTGCCTGCGGGTAATGGACAAAATGGGATACCCCAGGAGCGCCATGGAGGCCCCCAGCATCTCCCAGTTGCCATAGTGGGCGGTGCACATGACCACGCCCTTATCCTCCGCATAGGCTTTTTCCAGGTTTTCCAGTCCTTCAAAATGAACCAGCTGCCGGAAATTGTCCCTGTTGATCAGCGGATATTTCAGGACTTCGATGAGCATGCGGCCGAACCGGTGGACACTTTCCTCGGCAATGGCTTCCGCTTTGGCGTCATCCACGCCCAGGCAGTCCTTGATGTTCTCTTTGGCCATGTACCGGCGCCAGGCAGGGACCACATGCCAGCCCAGATGGCCCAGCACCCAGGCCAAAGCCCGGTTCAGGCAGTCGGGCTGATGGCACACCAGCCAGCTGATGAACTGCATCAGTTTGTACGCAGCCATCCTCGTCCCTCCTTAGAATGTGAGATTCATGCCCCCGTAGAGGTGCTGGTCCCGGACGCCCACTTCCGTCTGGATGAATCTGCCCACGGGCACAGCGGCGCCGTAGTTGAAGTGGCTGCCGTCGTATTCACCCATCAGGTTCATGGAAAGGCCCAGGAACTTCGTTTCTTTTTCCGCGGCATAGAAACCGTGTTTGTACTGAGCTCCGGTACCCACCCCGGCATGGACTTTCCAGCCGGCGAACAGGGCCTTGCTGACAGCCACATAACCCCGGCGGTCCTGGTTGTCTGCAATGTCCTCCACGCCGATGGCAATGGCCGGGGTCAGCGGGGTTTCGCGCAGGACCTGGAATTTGGCACTGACGGTTCCATAGGAGCCATCATGTTTGGTATCCACATGGCTGCCGGCGATTTCGATGCCCAGAGGCAGGGACACATTGCCCCGTACGTTCCGCCCTTCCTTGGTCCAGTCCAGGCCGCCGGACACATGACCCGGAAGCCGAACATACCCGGAAGGCGCATTGATGACGCCGCTGGTACCGCTGGGAGTCACTTTGGCTTCTGCCGCCAGAGGCAGACAGCCCAGCACGCACAGCAGCGCCGCAGTCAATTGTTTCTTCATGGATTTATCCTTTCTTCTCACTTTCCAGCTGCTCCATGGTTTTTTCCAGCTGGCGCAGCCGTTTCAGGAGACCGCCCAGCTTCCGTTCATTGGCCACCTGGCGCAGCCAGTCCACATGGGGCTGAGCCGGAAAGCCGGCCCATACCACGCCGTCAGGCACATCGCTGATAATGCCTGTCCGGCCGGCGAAGGTGCAGCCCTTGCCGATCTTCAGGTGGCCGGCGGTGGCAGCCTGCCCCCCGAAGGTACAGTTGTCGCCGATGGTGACACTGCCGCTGATGCCCACATGGGCTACCAGGATGCAGTTCTTACCGATAATGTCATTATGGCCCACATGGACCAGATTGTCGATTTTGGTTCCTTTGCCCACGATGGTGCTGTCCACCGTAGCCCGGTCGATACAGGTATTGCAGCCGATTTCCACATCATCGCCCAGCACCACATTGCCGGTCTGGAGCACCTTGGTGTGCCTGCCGCCGGCAGTGATGTAGCCAAAGCCGTCGCCGCCGATGACGCAGCCGGCCTGGAGGATCACCCGATCACCCAGTACGCAGTTTTCCCGTACCGTCACATTGGAATACAGGGTACAGTCACTGCCGATTTTCACGTGGCGCCCCACATATACATGGGGGTAGATCACTGTGTTGTCGCCGATTTCCGCATCTTCCGCCACATAGGCAAAGGGCAGGATGGCCACACCCTTGCCCACCTTAGCAGATGGATGGATGAAGGCGTATTGGCTGATGCCCTTGTTGACCTTTTCAGGCGGACGGAACAGCTGCAGCAGCTGTGCAAAGGCAGCCCGGGGATTTTCCACGGAGAGTACTGCCTGGTCACCCTTCAGCGTGTTCCCCTCCGGAATCATGATGGCCCCGGCATGGGACTGGCCGGCGATTTCCAGGTACGGAGGCACCGCAAAAGAAATCTGGTCAGCCTGGGCTTCTTCCAGCCCATTGACACCCTTGATCACCATGGCCGGATCCCCCTGGAGGATCTTCCCCTGCAACAAATCGGCCAGTTCCTGTAATGTTTTTTCCATATCCAGCATCCTTTCCATTTTCCTGATGGTACGGGAAAAAGGGCGAACCCACCTGTTCGCCCTTACTCTTTGTTATTTCATTGCCTTGATGATATCATCGGTCACATCAACACCGCCCTGCGGAACGGCTTCCTTCACCAGGATGGCGCTCAGGTTCTTTTCCTTGGCAACAGAAGCGGCGGCGGTATCGAAGCTGCCCTTCACCTTGGCCTGGGCTTCCGCCTGCAGGCTCTGCATCTTGGCGCTCTTATCCTGGAGGATCTTCTGGGCTTCTTCCTGGCTCTTGCCGGCCGTTTCCTGGTTCAGTTCGTCTTCCATGGCCTTGCCTTTTTCCTGCAGGTCCTTGGTGGCATCCTTGAATACCTGGCTTTCGGTCTGTACCTTGTTCATATCCACCACACCGAATTGGGCGTTGCGGCCGCAGCCAAAGGACAGCATGGCTGCCGTAATCATGCAGAGAATCATTGCTTTTTTCATATTTTCCATCCCTCTTAGTCTACAATTTGCTGAACGACGGTATTCACTTCATCGGTAATATCGTCCGCACTGATATTGGCCCGCGGATTGCGGAAAATCAGCGTATATTTCCGGCTCAGGTTGACTTTCTTGATTGCACTGAGGATATCACTGTCGATGTCCTCCCGCAGCTTTTTCTCCTTGTCTTCCTGCTGCTGGATCTGTTTGTCCATACTTTCAATCAATTTGTCCAGTTCTGCCTGGCCCTCCTGCTCCCGGGGCTTCTTGTCCGTTAGGGAAAGGCCGGTCTGTTCCTGGACTGTCTGTCCGGCCAGCTCTTTGGAAAACGCCTGGAGCCGGGCCTGGGAAGCAGCCACATCAGCGGCTATTTGCTGCTGCATCCATTCTTCCTTCGCCGCCTGTACTTCTGAACGGTCCTTCTCCCGTTTGTCCAGCAGTTCCTGCTGTTCCTGGAGCAGGGCTTTTTGAGAAGCGTCGGACATTTTGATGCTGCCCAGTTTCAGCCGCAGGTTGAACAGGGGGATACGGTATTTTTCCTCCACTGCATCCTCATCGGCCTTGAATTTTTCGTCCGCCTGGCTTTCCAGTGCCTCCCGTTTCTTCCGAAGGGCATCCTGTTCGATAGCACGTCTTTCGGCCACTTTGGCCTGCCAGGCCGCCGACTGGAACTGTCCGGCCCCTGCCTGCTTCACTTTCTGCATCCTGCCCAGGAGTTCCAGCTGCTGCCGGCCGTTTTCCTTCTGCCGGTCGCGGAGCCATTTGGCCGCTTCCAGCTGCTCCTGCTGGCGCTTCCATTCTTTGTATCTGGGATGCTGTTCCACCAGCTTATCCCAATCCACCACGGCGAACCGGGGCGAATCCTGCTTCTGGAAAGGGAATCTCCCATGGGTGAAGCTGCAGCCGGTGAGGAGCAGCAGCCCCGTCAGCAGCATACAGAGCCATCTGACCATGATGCATTCCCTCCTCTTGAGGCGTCCGGTTATTTCTTGGCTTTCTTCAGCTGGGCCTGTACATCGGTGGTTACATCCACCCCGCCATAGACTACAGCACCCTGGTTGACCACCACAGTCAGGCCCTTGGTCTTGCCCACGGCCACGATGGCATCATCCACTTCTTTTTTCACCGGTTCCAGGACTTCCTTCTGCTTGTCCTGGAGTTTCTTCTGGTACTCCTGGGCCAGCTTCTGTTTGTCCGCGTCATTCATATCCTTGCTTTTTTCCTCGAATTCCTTCCGGCTGTCCTCGGCTGCCTGCTGCAGCTGGGTCTGTGCATCTGCCAGGCCCGGTGCGGAGGCCATGACCTGGTTGTAGTTCACTTTGCCGATGGCAGAATTCATGGTGGCGTCACCGCCGCCCAGATTCCTGCCCTGGATTGCCAGGACAAAAACGCCGATGACCATCAGGGCCGCAATGGCCAGGGAGATCACCTTGACGTTTTTCTTATGGGCAAATTCCATCATTTTTCAATCCCTGCTTCCTTGTTCAATAGTAATTTATCAGAACTGGCCGCCAAAGCTGAAGTGGAAACGGCCGCCACGGTCGCCGCCAGCCAGCCGGAAGCCATAGTCCAGCTTAATGGGTCCCAGCGGGGAGTTGATCCGCAGACCAATACCGCTGGAGTATTTCATCTTGCCCAGATCGAAGTCGGATTCACCATAATCCTTGCTCCAGGCATAGCCCGTATCGGTGAAGAACACGCCCTGGACCTTCTTGATAATCGGATACCGGAATTCCAGAGAGCCTTTCAGCATGCTGTTCCCCTTAAACTGGTCGTCCCGGTACCCACGCAGGATGTCACTGCCGCCCACGCTGAAGCGCTGGGACAGGGGCATATCCCCGTTGGCATAGCCGGCGCCCAGATCCAGAGCCCACACATTGTCCTTGCCCATCCGATAGTAGTACCGGTAATCGGCCTGGTATTTCTCGAAGTTGAAGTCGCCGCCGAAGTTGGCTACTTCCACAGAATACTGGGTCCGTTTCCCTTCCCGAGGATCGTAGATATTATCCCGGGTATCCAGGGTACGGGCCAGAGTGATGCTGCGGGTGGTACCGAAGTTCTTCTTCAGCCGCTCGTTCTTGTCCCAGTTGTAATCGTCCGGATATTCATGGACATCGCCATACCCGTTCTGACCGGCTTCGAACCACTGTGTACCATAGCCATCCACCGGTTTCTTGTATTTATCATCCCGGTTCTTCAGGGTGATGCTGTTAGTGATGAATTCATTGTCGGTGACCCGGCTGAAGAACAGTTCTTCGCCGATCCGTTTCTTGTAGTACCGGGCGATTTCATCCCCGTCACGGTTGTAGTCCACGTACTCGTTGGTCATATTGTAGAACGTGAACCCGGCCGTGGTTTCCTTGTCGTCGATCCAGGGTTTGATATAAGAGATTTCATAGTTGGCCTTGGTCTCGGAATCGCCGCCGAATTCCCAGCGGGCGCTGACGCTGTCACCAGTACCCATGAAGTTCTTGTCACCGATGCTGACCATGCCCAGGAAGCCGTCTGCGTCACTGTAGCCGGCGCCGATACCGAAAGTACCGGTGCTGGTTTCCACCACAGAAACTTCCACAGAGATCGTATTGGGCATCTGTCCCGGATTCAGACGGATGTTCACGTCTTCAAAGAAGCCCAGGTTGTAGATCTTCTGCATGGCCCGACGGGCTTTCTTGGCATTGAAGGGTTCACCCTTCTTCATGCGCATTTCCCGGATGATGACCCTATCCTTGGTCTTGGTGTTGCCCTTGACCCGGAAATCTTCGATGACCCCTTCCGCCACCTGGATGATCAGATGACCATCCGGCTGCATCCGTACATCGGCCACCTTGGCCAGGATGTACCCCTGCTGGCTGTACAGGCTTTCCACTTTCCGAGCGCCGATATTCACGTCCCGGGAGTTCAGCACCTTGCCCACAGGCAGATCCAGGGCCTTCCTGATGTCACCGGTGGAAACCACGGTGTTGCCTTCGATGTCCACATCAGTCAGTACCGGATTCTCTTCCAGCTGATATTCGATCTGGACCCCTTCTGGGACCTGACGGAACACGGGTTTGATGTCATAGAACCAGCCGGTCTCATACAGAGCCCGGATGTCATCCTGGAGACCTTCCCTGGTGAATCTGGTGCCTGCCGGCATTTTCAGCACATCGGCCAGCTTACCGGTATCTTCATGGGAAGCACCTGTAAGTGTCACTTTGGTAACGGTCTGCCCCACGAAGGGAGCGGATTCTTTGGAAATGCTTTCGTACTGTTTTTCCTGGGATGTAATGTCCGTATCGGAAAGGACGGACTGCTGCAGCACGCTGCGGCCGGGAAGCTGTTTGCTCTCAGCTTCCTGGATTTCCTTCTGCTGGGTCATCCGGGCCTGCAGCTGTTCTTCGTCAGCTTCCGCCTTCTCTTTTTCTTTTTCCAACTGCTTCTTGCCTACTTTTTCGATGTAGGTCACGCCGTTGCGGCGGACTTCCCGGTACCGGGGAGTTTCGTCACTCGCCGTTGCGGCGGTTTCAGCTGCTGCCTGGGCAGCAGGCTGAGCTGCTTCCGTGTTCACCTCGATGGTGCCCACGCCCTGGCCGGCGCCTGCGGTGGTTTTATGACTGCTCAGGTTTATATCCTGGCTGCGGGTGACTTCTTCCGCTGCATATACGGGAGAGGCCAATGCCATCGAGGCCAGGATTGCCAGAGACAAACGCCGCCAGTTTACTTGATTCTTCATAGAGTACCCCCTAATTCAGGTTCTATCGTTCATTCTCTCCATAAATCAACGATTGATGAATACCATATCCAGTTTATTATACCTTCTATGCCATAATATTTCCAGTCTTGGGATGTGAAAAAAGAGGCACTCTCGCGGGAGTACCTCTTGTTCAGGCTGATGATCAGAATTTCGTCCGATACTGGATGCCGTACCAATGATCGTGATCCTGGTCCATGGAAACGCCCAGGTAGGTCTTGCGTCCCACCCGATAACCGGCATACAGGTTGTTCTTCTCGCCGTCGAAACTGGTGGTGTAGCCCAGCAGCAGCTTGCGCCCGAAGGAACGGCTCATGAGCACATTGTACTGCCGCCGGTCCTGGCCGGTGGCTTCGTTGGCCTTGCCGATATCCGCGGTACTGAAGGACACCATGTTCTGGATATTGCCGCTGTAGATCCGCAGGTCATCCAGACCCAGAGCTTCCTTGATGGCGTCTTCCACATTGGCCAGGAACGTCATCTGCAGCCCGGCGTCCACCAGGCCCTTCCAGGCGTCGTTCGTCAGGTTGGCGTCATCGGTTTTCAGCGTCAGGAACCGTTTCAGGGTGTTCTCATCCTGCGGCGGGTCACTGGAAAGATGGATGACAATGTCATCCAGGCTCAGCGGTCCGCTGGCCTTGGCCAGGATGGCGTACTGCCCCAGACGGGTGAAAGCAGACATGTTCACATGGGGAATGAATGTCCCCGGCTGCGGCCAGTAGATTTCCCCGAACCCGATGTTGAACGGCGTACCCAGATATTTCAGCCGGCTGCCCCGGTTCACCCGGATACTGCCACTGATCTGGGGATAGGCCGTGCTGCCCAGGATGTGGAACTGGCCCTTCAGCCACAGATCCATGAAGGCAGCATTGTACAGATGCAGGTTATTCCCCAGGTCCACATCAATGTCCAGGCCGATGTCAGAACCGCCCTGACCGAATTCCGGTATGCTGGAGATGCCCAGATATCCCTTATCCACCTTGATATTGCCGGTAAGGAAAGGATGCTTTTCCCTGTATTCCAGAGCGAAATGGCCGTTCAGCTTCCCCTGCACCGTGCTGGAAACCAGCTCCACATTCCTGATGTCCATGGTCATCTGATAGGGCTTGCCGCTGGTATCGTCCAGCAAATAGGACCCGGAAGCCGTGATACTGCCGTTTTTGCCGGTAGTAGCGGAAAATTCCTTCAGAGTGATGGTCTTGCCGTTGAATACGGCATGGTATTTCACATTGTCAAAGGTATTGTCCAGACCCCGGAACTTCACCGTGCCCCCATCCAGATCGATGGAGCCATTCAGGCTGTAATCTTCCAGAGTACCTGTGATGTCCACCTTGCCGCTGGTAGGTCCGTCCGCCCACTGTACCCACTTGGTCAGGGTAGGAAGGATGGCCAGGTTGCCGTTGTCCAGCCGTACTTCCAGGTTCATGCGGGCCTCCGGATTCTTCCGTTTATCCGCTGCCCGCAGCAGATCCAGCGGGAAAGTCCCATAAGCCGAGACCTTGTAATCCCCCTTCTGCACCATGGCCTGATCCACATGGAACATGCCATCCCGCAGGACCACCATGCCGTACACATGGTCAAAGGCCATACCGCTGAGACTGCCGTCCTGGAGTTCCAGGGAGAAGTTCCCGCTGGGGTTGTCCAGGCTTCCCTTCACCTGGGCGGCGATGTTCAGCTTGCCGGCAATATCCAGAGGCGTATCCAGTGCCACGTTCAGCAGTTTGGCATTAGCCCCGCTGGTGGCCACTTCCAGGTCTACATTCCGCTTGAACATATCCACGCTGCCCTGGGCTGCCAGGAGACCGCCTCCGGCCTCCTGTGCCCGGAGCTTGCGGAGCTGCCACACACCCCGGTGGACGTACAGATCAAAGTCCGCCGTGGAAAAGGGTACGCCGCTGACCTTGCCGTCCTCCACCTTGCCGGTAACGGTCATGCCCGTGCCCCGGCCATAGGGATTGGCATCGATGCGGCCGGACAGATACCCATCGATATCCAGATCCTCCTGGGCCATCTTCAGCAGGCTGCGCACATTGCCCCGTTTTACATCTACCGTCCACTGGAACAGTTTCTGGTCGAAGTCGAAGGTAGCCCTCAGGGCATAGTCCCCGCCAGTTTTCTGCTGGAATGTGCCCTGGAACGTATTCACATGGCCGGCCTGACTCTGGAAGGACAGGGCCAGACCGGTGAATTCCACATTGTTGATCAACACGGAATCGGAACTCAAGACCCCCTGGAACTGAGGCTGGCTGTAATGACCGGTGATGCTGCCGCTGAAGTTTACCTTGCCGGCCAGGTCCACATCCTCTTTCAGCCAGGGCAGGCGCAGCAGGTTGATATCTTTGGCATCGATACCGATGTCCAGGTACCCATTGCGGGTCACCGTACCGCTGAACCGGGCCTGGCAGGTCAGTGCCTGCACCTTGAAGTCCTTCAGATTCAGCACAGTGCCATCGTAGCTGTAATCCCCGTCCAGCTCATCCACCAGGAACTTGTTCACGGAACCGTCATAGGCGTGGACATGGCCCTGGAAAACAGGATTGGAAAGCGGGCCGTTCACTGCAATGATATTGGTCAGATTGCCAGTAACAGGCAAAGGAGACTGGAAGAAATTGCTGAAGGGTTCCAGACGCACGCCGGTGGTGGTCAGCTGCAGATTCAGCACCGGTTCGCTGCCGGAAAGGTCCACGCTGCCGTTCAGGATGTGGCGGCCCTGGGCCGGATTCACTTCCACTTTGTGAAAGGCGGCTACGTGGTCCTGCCATCCGATGACCCCGTGGGCCTCCTTGATGGGTTCACCCAGGATTTCCGCATCCTCCAGAGAAAAGGCGCCACTGGCCTGGGGATCGTCCATGCTGCCGGAAAGAGTCAGATGGGCGGAAAGGTTCCCCTTTCCCTCCTGCCCCACCGCTGCCAGTACCGGATCGATGGGCAGTCTCGTCAAATATACATCAGCAGAAAGAGCACCGTCCTGCAGACTGCCGCTTCCCACCAGGCCGCCGCCCGCAGAGTTCTCGGCAGAAATCCGCTTCAGCGTCACGCTGCTGCCGTCCAGCACCGCATCCATAGCGATGTCCTGCAGGGACAGATTTCCCCAGGCAAGGCCAAGGTCGCTGGATACGGTCTCCACCTGCAGCCGGCTGTCTTTGTAAGTGCCTGTGGCATACAGGGTACCGTCCAGGATCATGCTGCCCAGCCGAGGTACAAAAGTCCCCAGATCCACATCCTCCGTATGAAGTTCAGCTTCTCCATCCTTCTGCTGCCAGTCAAAGGAAGCCTTCACAGTCACATTCCCGCCGCCGATATGGGCTTTGGCCCCGTCGGTCTCCACCCGATATTTCCGCACCATGAAGGGCAGCTCCACCTGAGTGGCCGTATACCCCTGCACGGTCAGTTCCGGAATGGTAAAGGTACCGGCACCTGTCAGATTATCCAGGGTACCGCTGACCATGGCTTCACCGCTGATTTTTCCTTCCAGGGGGAGGTCCAGAGGCAGTGCGGAAGGATCGAAGTCCTCCAGTTGCAATTGGAGTTTCTCCATTTGGGGATTTTTGCTGTCAGTCAGGTCCAGTCGGCCCTGGATCCGTGCCTTCTGGCCGTTTACGGTCACGTCCAGGTTCCGGGCCGCAAACCGCAGGTTGTCGAAGGACACCTGACCGTCCGCAGTCAGATCCAGAAGCTGACCGTCATACATATAGGCGGCACCCACCTGGCGCAGTTCGGCCTGACCGGAAAGCTGGCTTCCCTTATCATTGTTGGTCCAGGTCAGCGTGGCATCCTCCACGGCTCCGCGCAGATTGGACAAAGGCAGGAACTGCTGTGCCAGATCGGCATAGTCTCCCAGGGCCAGGAAATCAGTCTGAGCCGTCAGGGTTCCCTGGCGGCTGGTGTCCAGATGTCCGGCCACATGGATGGTCTGGTGGTTCCGGGTCACCGTAAGATCCACTCCAAACAGGGGATTTCCAGAGGTATCCACAGTGCCTTCTACATCCGCCTGCCAGGAGCCATAGGGTACAGTCAGTGTGGCCCGGCCGTCTTCAATGACGATGGGGGCCTTGAAATCCGTGCTGGTGGACTGACTGGGCTTCAGCAGATTGGCCACATTCCACTGCTGGTCCTGGCCCTGGACCAGATACAGTTCCGGCTGGTGCAGGGTAACCCGGGTGATCATTCCCATGGAGCCGCTGCCGTCCAGGACCTTCAAAGGATCCAGGTGCAAAGAGAGGGCCGGGATCCGGGCCACCGGATTGCCGGAGGCATCGTCCAGGCGCACGTTCCGGGCAGTAAATGTCAGGTCGGGGCTGACTTCCATGGTATCCATCTGCAGTTGTCCGTTCAGATATTCCGCAGCCGTCTGTTCCACCAGGGGTATGGCCCGCTGCAGCCCGGCCGGAAGCAACAGTTTCCATAAGAGCAGATACAGCACCACCAGGACCCCGCAAAGGACACCCAGCCGTTTTTTCAAAATGGCACCCATAAGAGACCTCCTGTGGGTTAGTGAAATGATTGCATACTTAATCAATATTAGTATAACAGGGTTCACAGAGAAAAAGAAGCAATAAAAAACGGACCGCCCTGAGCTGACCCCCAATTGTTAGACCTAAAATCTAACGATTGGGGGTTAGTTTTTTATGGCAAAATATGGCTACAGATTTAAGAAAAAATTGGTGTTGGAATACTTGAAGAATCGAGAAAGCTATAGTTACATTTCGCGAAAATATGGCATAGCAAGCGATAGTCAACTAAGGACATGGGTTGCCGCATACAAAAGTTTTGGA
>NZ_JBNMIU010000054.1:0-14780 GCF_050873445.1 Acidaminococcus sp.
AAATGGTTATGCCTGGCGATAACGTTGTGATGGACGTAGAACTGATCACTCCGATCGCTATCGAACAAGGTCTGCGTTTCGCTATCCGCGAAGGCGGCCATACCGTTGGCGCCGGTGTTGTTACCGAAATCGAAGCTTAATCTCTTCGATTCAATGAAATAAAAGCCCATATGAGGGGCTTGGCCAAAGCCCCTCATATTCTTATGTTTTTAGGGCCCGCGATGAGGCAGAAGATGGCTTCTGGCCCGCTGGCAAAGAAGGGAACTTCTGCTGAGTATGTCCGTTCTTGGAAACGTGGCGAATGGAGGAATTTACTAATGGCAAAGACTCAAAAAATCCGTATACGCCTGAAAGCGTATGACTACAAAGCACTGGATCAAAGTGCTTCCAAAATCGTAGAAACGGCGAAACGCACTGGTGCGCAAGTATCCGGTCCGATTCCCCTGCCTACGGAAAAGAACATCTATACGATTCTGCGTTCCCCGCATGTCAACAAAGACTCTCGTGAACAATTCGAAATGCGGACTCACAAGAGACTGGTAGACATCCTGGAACCTACAGCTAAGACGATCGATGCACTGACTCGCTTGGATCTTCCTGCTGGTGTAGATATCGAGATCAAAGCGTAAGGAGGTGCGATGATGGCTAAAGGAATCATTGGCAAAAAATTAGGTATGACCCAAATTTTTGAAGCTGACGGTACTTTGGTTCCCGTTACTGTAGTAGAAGCGGGTCCCTGCGTCGTGCTGCAAAACAAGACCGAAGAAAAAGACGGCTACAATGCTGTTCAACTCGGTTTCGGTGATATCAAAGAAAAACAAGTCAACAAACCCATGAAGGGCTTCTTTGACAAAGCTGGCGTGGCTCCTGTAAAGGTTGTCCGTGAAGTTCGTCTGGACGCTCCTTCTGAATATAAAATCGGTGACAAGATTGCTGCTGACATTTTCGCAGCTGGCGATCTGGTTGACGCTGTCGGCGTTTCCCGCGGTAAAGGGTTCGCTGGTACGATCAAACGCCACAACTTCGCATGCGGTCCTATGAAACACGGTTCCAAATCTCATCGTGAACCCGGTTCCAATGGTCCTATGCATTCCGGTCCTGGCGGCCGTGTAATCAAGGGCAAAAAGCTGCCTGGCCGTATGGGTGGAATCAGTGCGACTGTGCAACGTTTGAAAATCGCAAGAGTGGATAAGGACCGCAACCTGATCATGGTAAGAGGTTCTGTACCTGGTGCCGCTGGTACCTTCCTGCTGCTGAGAGACACGGTTCGTCCCGATGTCGTGAAAGCAGTTCAAAAATAAGGTTTAACGAAAGGAGGGCGTTTCAATGCCGAAAGTAGCAATTTACGATATGACCGGCAAACAAACCGGTGAAGAAATAGAATTGATGGATTACGTCTTTGGCGTAGAATTCAATGAAGCAGTTGTCCATCAGGCTGTTGTCATGCAACAAGCCAATGAACGTCAGGGCACTCATGCAACCAAGACCCGTGGCCTGGTCCGCGGCGGTGGCAGAAAACCCTGGAAACAAAAAGGCACCGGCCGTGCTCGTGCTGGTTCCGTCCGTTCTCCTCTGTGGGTAGGCGGTGGTACCGTCTTCGGTCCTGCTCCCCGGAGTCATGCAATCGATATGCCCCGCAAGGCTCGTCGTCTGGCAATCCGCTGCGCACTGAGCGCAAAAGTTGCTGAAGGTGCTCTGGTCGTTGTTGATGGCCTGACGCTGGCAGCTCCCAAAACCAAAGATGCAGTTGCTCTGCTGAAGGGCTTCGAAGCTGTTGACAAAAAAGCCCTGATCATTACTGATGGGGAAAACGAAAACGTAGAAAAATCTTCCCGCAATATCAATAAAGTAAAGGCCCTGTCCAATGACTGCCTGAACGTTTACGATATCTTGAATGCGGAAAAAGTACTGCTGGCTAAAGATGCCGTAGCAAGAATTGAGGAGGTGCTCGCATAATGGCTGCTAATCCTCGCGACATTATCATCAGACCCATTGTGACCGAAAAGACTTCTGATATGATGAAGGACAACAAATATACTTTCCAGGTAGCTATGGGCGCAAACAAGACTGAAATCCGCCAAGCCATTGAAGAAATCTTCAATGTGAAGGTAGTAAATGTCAACACCATCCGCGTACTGGGCAAAACCAAGCGCATGGGCAAATATGAAGGCAAACGTTCCGATTACAAGAAAGCGATTGTAAAACTGGCTGAAGGTAATACAATTCCGCTGTTCGAAGGAATGTAATTCGCATAAGGAGGACAAACAATGGCTATTAAAAGCTTTAACCCGTACTCTCCTTCTCGGCGGAACATGACTGTGTCCACCTTCGAAGAGATCACTACGGACAAGCCCCATCGTCCCTTAGTTGTAAAACTGAACCAGCATGCCGGCCGTAACTACACCGGTAAGACTACGGTTCGTCATCAGGGCGGCGGTCATAAGAGACAATATCGTATCATCGATTTCAAACGGAATAAAGACAACATCCCTGCAAAAGTTGCGACCATCGAATATGATCCCAACCGTAGCGCCAACATCGCTCTGCTGAACTATGCAGACGGTGAAAAACGGTACATCCTGGCTCCTCAGGGCCTGAAGGTGGGCGATGTGCTGGTCAGCGGTCCGGAAGCCGATATCAAGATCGGTAACGCACTGCCTCTGCAGAACATTCCTCTGGGTACCATGGTCCACAACGTGGAAATGAAAATCGGCAAAGGTGGCCAGCTGGGCCGCAGCGCCGGTGCTGCCATCCAGCTGATGGCAAAAGAAGGCAGCTATGCTCTGCTGCGTATGCCTTCCGGCGAACTGCGTCAAGTACACATCTTCTGCCGTGCAACCATCGGTCAGATCGGTAACCTGGATCATGAAAACCTGAACCTGGGTAAAGCCGGCCGCAGCCGTTGGCTGGGTGTCCGTCCTGCCAACCGTGGTGTGGCAATGAACCCGAATGACCATCCGCATGGTGGTGGTGAAGGTCACTCCCCTGTTGGTCGTAAGCGTCCTGTTACTCCTTGGGGCAAGAGCGCCTTCGGTACTCGTACCCGGAAGCACAAGAAAGCTTCTACGAAACTGATCCTGAAACGCAGAACGAAATAATAGAGTTTGTTGAAAGGAGGCATAAAGAGTGTCCAGATCCGTTAAAAAAGGACCTTATGTCCAAGCTAGTCTGCTGAAAAAAGTTGAAGCGCTGAACGCTGCTCAGGAAAAGAAAGTCATCAAGACTTGGTCCCGCAGCTCCACGATTCTCCCTGAATTTTTGGGCCACACGATTGCCGTCCATGATGGTCGGAAACATGTGCCTGTGTATATCACCGAAGATATGGTCGGCCATAAATTAGGCGAATTCGCTCCTACCCGTCTGTTCAAGGGCCATGGCGATAAAGCCGCTGCCGTTACGAAATAATCAGGGGAAGGAGGATAAAATAGATGCAAGAAGCTAAAGCTGTTGCCAAATACATCCGTATCGCACCTCGCAAACTGCGCATCGTGATCAACCTGATCCGTGGCAAGTCTGTGAACGAAGCCTTTGCAATCCTCAAGTTTACCCCGAAGGTTGGTTCTGAGGTTATTGAAAAAGTTCTTCGCTCCGCTGTTGCGAACGCTGAACATAATTTTGACATGAATGCTGACAAACTGGTCGTTTCCAACGCTTTCGTTGACCAGGGTCCTACCATGAAGAGAATCCATCCGCGGTCTCGTGGACAGGCCTTCAAGATCCTGAAACGTTCCAGCCATGTCACTGTGGCTGTTTCCGAAAAATAAACATCCTGACAGAAGGAGGGAATGAATAGTGGGTCAAAAAGTTAATCCACATGGTTTCAGAGTGGGCGTAATCGACGATTGGGATTCCAAATGGTTCGCCGACAAAGACTATCAAAAGAATCTGTTGGAAGATATCAAGATTCGTAACTTCATTAAAGATAAACAATTCCAGGCTGGTATCTCTCGGGTCGTAATTGAACGGACCGAACAAAAAATGCGCATCAGCATCTATACCGCTAAACCTGGTATCGTAATCGGCCGTCAGGGCAGCAACATCGAACTGCTGAAAAAAGACCTGGCTAAGATGACCAGCAGCAAACTGGACATCAACATCATCGAGGTTAAACAACCTGATATGGATGCTACCCTGGTTGCTGAAAACGTGGCTTCCCAGCTGGAACGCCGGATCGCTTTCCGTCGTGCCATGAAACAGTGTGTGGGCCGTACCATGCGTCTGGGTGCCAAAGGTATCAAGATTCAGTGCGCTGGCCGTCTGGGCGGTGCTGAAATTGCCCGTACCGAAAGCTATCGTGATGGCAGTATCCCCCTGCATACCCTGCGTGCTAACATCGACTATGGGACTGCAGAAGCTCATACCACTTATGGCCGTATCGGCGTAAAGGTATGGATTTATAAAGGCGAAGTCCTGCCGACCAAACCTGCAAAGAAAGAAGCTCCTGAAGCGCAAGAAGGAGGGGCGAAATAATGTTATTACCGAAGAGAGTAAAACATCGTAAACAGCAGAGAGGCCGCATGAAAGGCCGTGCAATGCGTGGCAACCGGGTTGCTCACGGTGAATATGGTCTGGTGGCTCTGGAACCGTCCTGGATCACCAACCGGCAGATCGAAGCTGCTCGTATTGCTATGACTCGTTACATCAAACGTGGCGGTCAAGTTTGGATTCAAATTTTCCCTGACAAACCCGTAACTGCCAAAGCTGCTGGTAGCCGTATGGGTAGTGGTAAAGGTGCTCCTGAGTATTGGGTAGCGGTAGTGAAACCTGGCCGTGTTCTGTTCGAAATGGCTGGCGTAACGGAAGATATCGCTAAGGAAGCTATGCGTCTGGCTGGCAACAAACTGCCGATCAAGACTCGCTTTGTAACGAAAGCTCAGTTAGATGCCGAAGTCACCGCGCGTGAAAATGGAGTAGGTGGTGAAGCTTAATGAAAACTAACGAAATCAGAGAAATGTCTGTTGAAGAGCTGAATGCAAAGCTGACAGGCTTAAAAGATGAACTTTTTAACTTGCGTTTTCAAATGGCAACCGGACAACTGGACAATCCGATGAAAATCAGAGAAGTCAAGAAATCCATTGCCCAGATCAAAACGATCCAACGGGAACGCGAAGTAAACGCTTAATCCGGGTACTACCCTAAGCGAAGGAGGATACAATCCGTGGCTGAAGAGAGAAACTTACGTGTTACGCGTACTGGTAAAGTCGTAAGCGACAAGATGCAGAAGACCGTTGTCGTTGCTATTGAACGTCTGGTTCAACACCCTCTTTACAAAAAAGGCGTAATGCATACCATTAAATTGAAGGCTCATGACGAAAACAACGACGCTCATGTTGGCGATATCGTGAAGATCGCTCAAACCCGTCCTTTGTCCAAGGATAAATGCTGGCGCGTAGTTGAAATCGTAGAACGGGCAAAATAAGATAGACTGCTGAGCATAGCTTGGCAAGGGAGGTAAACCATGATTCAACAGCAGACTGTGCTGAATGTTGGGGACAATACCGGCGCCAAAAAGATTATGTGCATCCGTGTGCTGGGCGGTTCCTATCGGAGATACGCCAACATCGGTGACATCATCGTAGCTTCTGTCAAAGATGCTACACCCGGTGGCGTTGTCCAAAAAGGTGATGTAGTAAAGGCCGTTGTGGTGCGTTCCGTAAAAGGCACCCGTCGTCCGGATGGTTCTTACATCCGTTTCGATGAAAACGCTGCCGTTTTGATCAAAGACGATAAGACCCCTCAGGGCACTCGTATCTTTGGGCCGGTTGCCCGGGAACTGCGTGATAAAGACTTCATGAAGATCATTTCCCTGGCACCGGAAGTGCTCTAAGAACAAGGAGGTGTTGCAGAAATGGCTGAAGCCGTAAAATTGCACGTAAGAAAAGGCGATACCGTCGTGGTATTGACCGGTAAAGATAAAGGCAAGGAAGGCAAAGTAATCGCTGCTTTCCCGAAGAAATCCAAGGTGACTGTTGAAGGCGTCAACGAAGTAAAGCGTCATACGAAACCTTCTCAGAGCAACCCTCAGGGTGGGATCATCACCAAAGAAGCTCCGATCAACGCTTCCAACGTGATGCTGGTATGCCCGTCCTGCAAGAAACCGACCCGCGTTAAGAAAGTGGCTAGTGGTGATGGATTCGCCAGAGCCTGCAAAAAGTGCGGGGAAGTTATCGACAAATAATCTTCGGGAAAGGAGGAAAACAGATGGCAACGAGACTGCAAGACAAATATAATTCCGAAGCTGTGAAAGGCTTAATGGAAAAATTCAATTACAAAAACGTCAACGAAATTCCGAAACTGGAAAAAGTTGTTTTGAATATCGGCTGCGGTGAAGCTGTAACCAACAGCAAAGCCATTGAAAGTGCTGTTGCAGATATGACCATGATTGCTGGTCAGAAACCTATCATCACCAAAGCAAAGAAATCCATCGCTGCATTCAAACTGCGTGAAGGCATGCCCATTGGCGTTAAAGTGACCCTGCGTGGCAGCCGGATGTACGAATTCCTGGATAAATTCATGAATATTGCCCTGCCCCGGGTACGTGACTTCAGAGGCGTGAACCCGAAATCTTTCGATGGTCGTGGCAACTATTCCATCGGCTTGAAAGAACAGCTGATTTTCCCCGAAATCGACTACGATAAAGTCGACAAAGTCCGCGGCATGGATGTAATCATTGTTACGACTGCTAAAACCGACGAAGAAGGCAGAGAACTGCTGAAGCTTCTGGGTATGCCGTTTGGGGCATAAGGAGGGAAAACCGTGGCAAAGACCGCATTGATTGAAAAATGGAAAGCGGAACCGAAGTTCAAAGTCCGCAAATATAATCGCTGCAAAATCTGTGGCAGACCGCATGCTTACATGCGCAAATTCGGCATTTGCCGTATCTGCTTCCGGAAATACGCTTACGAAGGCGCTATTCCCGGTGTAACGAAAGCAAGCTGGTAAGAAGCGGAAAAAGGAAGGAGGGCTTTTATAAATGACCATGACTGATCCGATTGCCGATATGCTTACGAGAATCCGTAATGCCAATTCGGTTCATCACGATAAAGTTGAAATCCCCTGCTCCAAAATCAAAACTGCCATTGCAGAGATTTTGAAGGAAGAAGGATTTATTAAAAATTTTGAAGTCGTAGCCGGTGAACATCAGAATGTGATCCGTGTACAGCTGAAATACGGTCCTAACAAGGAAAAAGTTATTTCTGGCATCAAACGTATCTCCAAACCCGGTTTGAGAGTTTACACCCAAAAGGACCAGCTGCCTCGCGTACTGGGTGGCCTGGGCATTGCCGTAATCTCCACCTCCAAGGGTATGATGACGGACAAAGCTGCCCGGAAGGCTGGCTTGGGCGGCGAAGTAGTCGCTTACGTTTGGTAAGATATTCCTTAGGACCGGAGGTGCTTATAAGTGTCTAGAATTGGTAAAGCTCCGATTACCGTACCTGACAAGGTAACGGTAACGGTACAAGATAACCTGGTTACCGTTAAGGGACCGAAAGGCGAACTGAGCCGTCAAATCAGCAAAGAACTGACTGTGGAACTGAAAGACGGTGTGATCACTGTGACTCGTCCTTCCGACGACAAGATCCATCGCAGCCTCCACGGCTTATCCCGTACCCTGATCAACAACATGATCCTGGGTGTTACGGAAGGATATTCCAAACATCTGGAAATCCAAGGCGTTGGCTACCGTGTAGCCAAAAAGGGCAAAGCTCTGAGCTTCACCCTGGGCTTCTCCCATCCCTGCGTGATGGATCCTCCCGAAGGGATTTCCTTCGATTGCCCGAACTCCACGGAAATCATCGTTTCCGGTATCGACAAAGAAAAAGTTGGTGCTGTTGCTGCTGAAATCCGCAGCCTGCGTGCTCCTGAACCCTACAAAGGCAAAGGGATCCGCTATGTAGGCGAACATATCATCCGCAAGGAAGGTAAAGCCGGCGCCAAAGGCAAGAAATAATTTCTAAGAGGAAGGAGTGAATCTCTTGCTGAACAAGAAAGATAAAAACGCAGCTCGCCAAAAACGGCACCTGCGTATGCGCAGAAATATTGTAGGAACGGCTGAAAAACCCCGTTTCAATGTATATCGCAGCCTGAGCAACATTTACGCTCAGATCATCAACGATGAAACTGGTGAAACCCTGGTTTCCGCCAGCACCGTTGAAAAAGCCAACAAAGAAAACTACGGCGGCAACATCGAAGCTGCCAAGGCTGTTGGCACCGAAATTGCTAAGAAAGCTCTGGAAAAGGGCATCAAAACTGTTGTTTTCGACCGTGGTGGTTATCTGTACCATGGCCGCGTGGCAGCCTTGGCTGAAGCCGCCCGCGAAGCCGGTCTGGAATTTTAACAGAGGGAGGACATAAGAGTGGCTAATTACGAAAAACAAGATGATGGCTTCAAAGAAAGAGTAGTCTTCATCAACCGCGTAGCTAAGGTCGTAAAAGGCGGACGTCGTTTCTCCTTCTCTGCTTTGGTTGTTGTAGGTGATGAAAACGGTAAGGTTGGCATGGGCCTGGGCAAAGCTGCCGAAGTTCCTGAAGCCATCCGCAAGGGTGTGGATGATGCCAAAAAGAACCTGATCACCGTTCCTCTGAAAGGCACCACCATTCCTCATGAAGTAATCGGCATTTTCGGCGCTGGCCGTGTTCTGCTGAAACCGGCTATGGAAGGTACCGGGGTTATCGCCGGCGGTCCTGTCCGTGCGGTCCTGGAACTGGCTGGTGTTCGCGATATCCTGACCAAATCCCAGGGTACCTCCAACCCCAACAACGTGGTTCGGGCTACCATGGAAGGTCTGAAGTCCCTGAAGAATGCCAAAGATGTTGCTGCTCTGCGCGGCAAAACTGTTGAAGAATTGTTAGGCTAAGGAGGTAGCATGATGGCACAAGTTAAAGTCACGCTGACCCGTAGCTTAATCGGGTATCCCAAAGACCAACGCGCTACTGTGAAAGCTCTGGGCTTGACCAAGATCCGTTCCAGCGTTGTCAAAGAAGACTCTCCTGCTCTGCGCGGTATGCTCCACAAAGTGGCTCATATGGTCAAAGTAGAAGAAGTTCAGGCGTAATAAGGAGGTCTGCAAATGTATTTGCATGAATTGGCTCCCGCTGCCGGCTCCAAGAAAGCTCGCGTCCGCGTAGGCCGCGGCCTGGGTTCCGGTGTGGGCAAAACGGCCGGCAAAGGTCAAAAAGGTCAGAAATCCCGTAGTGGCGGGGTAAAGCGGCCTGGATTTGAAGGCGGCCAAAAACCGTTGTATCTGCGTCTGCCGAAACGCGGTTTTTACAACAAATTCGGTAAACATTACACTGAAATCAATGTGGAAGTATTCAACTGCTTTGACGACGGTGCTGTAATCGATCCTGTATCCCTGATCGAAGCCGGCCTGGTGAAGAACATCCGTGACGGCATCCGTGTCCTGGGGAATGGCGAACTGACCAAAAAAGTCACTGTAAAAGCCATGGGCTTCAGCAAAACGGCTCAATCCAAGATCGAAGCTGCCGGCGGTAAGGTAGAGGTGATCTAATTGGCATCAGCCCTTGATAACCTGTTAAAGGCGACAGAACTCCGAAAGAGATTATTATTTACCCTTGCGATGTTCATAGTTTTCAGGGCTGGTACGCAGATTCCCGTTCCGGGGGTTAACGCAGCCATGATCGAACGGCTTTTCAACAGTGGAAACCTGTTCGGTTTATTGGATCTGTTCTCCGGCGGTGCACTTAGCAAATTTTCCATATTTGCTATGAGCATTACTCCTTACATCAATGCGTCAATCATTACGCAACTGCTGACAGTGGTGATCCCGACTTTGGAAGAATGGTCCAAAGAGGGAGCGGAAGGAGCAAAAAAAATCAACAAAATCAACCGCTATGCGGCAGTCGGTCTGGGTGCCATTCAGGCAATCGGGATGGCGTATGGTTTGAGAGCAGCAGTCAACAATCCTGACTTCTTCTCTTTTGCCATGATCGTCATTACGCTTACCGCAGGTTCGCTGCTGCTGATGTGGATTGGGGAACAGATCACCGCGAAAGGGATCGGGAATGGTATTTCTCTGATCATCTTCGCCGGGATCATTTCCCGACTGCCCAACGGGCTGGCCGTCATTGGCCGGTACCTGCAGGCAGGTACAATTAACGTCTTCAACGTATTGATCTTCGCTGTGCTGGCAATCCTGATGGTGATGTTCGTGGTAGCCATTACTGTGGCGTACCGCAAAGTCCCCGTACAGTATGCAAAGCGGATCGTAGGTCGGAAGATGTATGGCGGGCACACGACCTATATTCCTCTGAAAGTGAATCAGGCCAGTGTGATGCCCATCATCTTCGCTTCTTCCGTATTGATGTTTCCTGTGACCATTGCGCAGTTCATCAAGATCCCTTGGATCCAGAAAATAGCCGGCTATTTAGCATGGGGCACCCCATTGCAGACTACGCTGTACATCCTGCTCATCCTGTTCTTTACTTACTTCTATACGGCGGTAAGTTTGAACATTCCTGATCTGTCCGATAACCTGAAGAAATACGGCGGGTTCATCCCCGGGCTGCGGCCTGGTCAGCCCACCACGGATTATCTGGATCGGGTGATGAACCGGATTACCTTAGCGGGTGCTGTTTTTCTGGCGTTCATTGCTATTATGCCTAACTTGATCGTCTGGCTCACAGGAATTTCCGGAGTATACTTCGGCGGAACGGCTTTGTTGATCGTAGTTGGCGTAGCGCTTGATACGATGAAACAGGTAGAGTCCATGACCCTCATGCGGCACTACCAGGGTTTCATGAAATAAGGAGAGAGAACATGCATATTCTTTTAATGGGACCTCCTGGCGCAGGCAAGGGGACCCAAGCGGAAAAATTAGTTGCCGATTTCCCCATTCCCCATATTTCTACGGGAGATATGTTCCGTGCGGCTGTGAAAAATGGGACGGAATTAGGGAAAGAAGCCAAGAAATATATGGACGCCGGCGGTCTGGTTCCTGACAGTGTCACGATCGGCATTGTGAGAGAACGGCTGAGTCAGCCGGATTGTACCAAAGGATTCATCCTGGACGGATTTCCCCGTACCCAAGAACAGGCAGTTGCCCTGGACCAGATCCTGAAGGATCTGGGGATTTCCCTGACGGCTGCGGTCAATATCAGCGTGCCTGATGCAGACCTGGTTGCCCGGGTAACCGGTCGGCGCATCTGCAAAAACTGTGGTGCTACCTATCATGTGGTATACAATCCTCCCAAAAAGGAAAACGTATGCGACAAATGCGGTGGGGAACTTTACCAGCGGGATGATGACAAAGAAACCACTGTGAAAAAACGTTTGGAAGCGTACCATAGCCAAACTGCTCCTCTGATTGCGTATTACAAAGCGGAAGGCGTGTACAAGGAAATTGACGGCACTCAGCCCATCGATAAGGTGTATGCTGATGTGGTAGCGGCTGTAAAAGGGTAAGGAGGCATTCAAGTGTCCAAACAAGATGCGATCGAAGTAGAAGGTACTGTCTTGGAATCTTTACCCAACGCTATGTTCCGGGTGAAACTGGAAAACGATCACGAAATCCTGGCTCATATTTCCGGGAAAATACGTATGAACTTTATCAAGATCCTCCCAGGGGATAAAGTGACCGTAGAGCTGACGCCCTATGATCTGAACCGGGGCCGGATCACGTATCGGTTCAAATAAGAGGATTTGGCAAGAGGAGGTTCAAGCAACATGAAAGTAAGACCGTCTGTAAAACGCATTTGCGACAAATGCAAGATTATCAAACGCAAAGGCCGCGTTATGGTCATTTGCGAAAACCCGAAACATAAACAAAGACAAGGATAAGGAGGTGCTTTGAATGGCTCGTATCGCCGGTGTAGATTTGCCTAGAGATAAACGTATCGAATATGCTCTGCCGTACATTTATGGTATCGGCCTGACCCTGTCCCGGGAAATCCTGGGCAAAACCGGTATCAACCCTGATACCCGTGTCAAGGATCTGACCGAAGCTGAAATTGCTAAGCTGCGTGAAATCCTGGATCATGAATATAAAGTAGAAGGTGACCTCCGTCGTGAGGAATCCCTGAACATCAAACGTCTGGTGGAAATCGGCTGCTATCGTGGTCGGAGACATCGTGCAGGCCTGCCTGTTCGCGGTCAGAACACCAAAAACAATGCTCGTACCCGTAAAGGCCCGAAAAAAGTGGCCGGCGCTAAGAAGTAAGTTTGTCTAAGGAGGGATTAGACGAGTGGCTGGTAAAAAAGTTGTCCGTAACAAACGGAAAGTAAGCAAAAACATTGAAGCTGGTGTAGCACATATCCGCTCCACCTTTAATAACACGATCGTGACGATTTCCGATCTGAACGGGGCTGTCCTGAGCTGGGCTTCTGCCGGCGGTCAGGGCTTCCGTGGTTCCCGGAAAAGCACTCCTTTCGCCGCACAGATGGCTGCTGAAACGGCTGCCAAAGCTGCTATGGAACATGGCCTGAAACGCATTGAAGTATACGTTAAGGGTCCTGGTGCTGGCCGTGAAGCTGCTATCCGTGCTCTGCAGGCTGCAGGCCTGGAAGTGGAATCCATCAAAGATGTGACTCCGATTCCTCACAATGGCTGCCGTCCGCCGAAACGCAGAAGAGTATAATTGGAGGTGAAAGACTAGATGGCTATTGATAAGACTCCTGTTCTGAAAAGATGCAGATCCCTGGGCATGTCTCCGGCCTTCGTTGGGGTTATGAAAGAATCCCATCGTCAGCCGAAACGCCAGTTTAAAAAGAAGAGCGAATACGGGATGCAGCTGGCTGAAAAACAAAAAGCCAAATTCATCTACGGCGTTCTGGAAAAACAATTCCGTGGCTACTATGAAAAAGCCAAGAAAATGGAAGGTATCGTTGGTACCAACCTGCTGGTCCTGCTGGAACGCAGACTGGACAATGTGGTGTATCGTCTGGGCCTGGCCCACACCCGTCGTCAGGCTCGTCAGCTGGTGACCCATGGGCATATTGCCGTCAATGGCAAACGCCTGGATATTCCTTCTGCTCTGGTAAAAGCCGGGGATGTAGTATCCGTTATGGAAAACAGCCGCAGCTCTGCTTACTTCAAAGGCATGGCTGAAGTTCTGGGCAAGACCTCCGTTCCTGCCTGGATCTCTGTAGACGCTCAAAACCTCAGCGGAAAGGTTGATCGTCTGCCGGTTCGGGAAGACATCGACGTTCCTATCGAAGAACAGGCTATCGTCGAATTGTACTCCAAGTAATTTGATACTGTTCTCCAGTTTTTATACCGCGTATTGTGGTAATGCGCGAAAGGAGGCTTCCGCATGAAGGAAATCGAAAAACCTAGCCTGGTTATCGACGAAATTTCCCCTGATGGACGTTATGGCAAGTTCGTCTGGGAACCTTTGGAACGTGGATACGGTATTACTTTAGGTAATAGTCTGCGTCGTGTACTGCTTTCTTCCTTGTCCGGCATGGCTGTGACGGGCATTAAAATCGATGGTGTTCTCCATGAGTTCTCTACCATTGAGGGAGTCAGAGAAGACGTTGCGGATATCGTATTAAACATCAAAGCCCTGTGCTTCAAAGTGGGTCTGGATGACCAGACCTCCTTTGAACCCAAGACGTTCTACATCAAAAAGTCCGGCGAAGGCGAAGTGACCGGCGCCGACGTAATCACCGACCAGGATACGGAAGTTCTGAATCCGGAACTGCATATTGCAACTCTGGACAAGAACGCTACCCTGAACATGGAAATCTACGTTGACGTGGGCCGTGGCTACGTACAGGCAGAGAAGAACAAGAGCAAGGATCAGCCCATCGGCTTTATTCCTGTCGACTCCATCTACTCTCCCATTACCCGTGTGAAATTCGGTGTAACCGATACCCGGGTAGGCAATGTAACCAACTACGACCGCCTGACCCTGGAAGTATGGACTGACGGGAGCCTGGGCCCGGATGAAGCTGTGACTTCTGCAGCAGAAATCCTGATCAAGTATCTGGCTCTGTTTAAGACCACGAATGTTCCCCGCATCCAGGGGGATGAAGATGGCACCAAGACCAGCGAAGAAGGCAACAAGTCTTCCGTGCTGCAAATGTCCATCGATGATCTGGATCTGACTGTCCGTTCCAACAACTGCTTGAGACGGGCCGGCATCAATACGGTAGAAGATATCATCAACAAGACGGAAGACGAGCTGATTTGCGTCCGGAATCTGGGCAGCAAATCCTTGGAAGAAGTCAAGAACAAGATCGAAGAATTGGGATTGCACCTGCGCAATTCTGACGAAGAATAGGAGGAAGACGAAAGATGTCCTATAGAAAATTTAACCGGAACACCAGCAACCGGAAAGCTATGTTCCGCAGCGTCTTGACCGCCTTCTTCAAAAACGAGAGAATTGAAACCACCGAAACGAAAGCCAAAGAAATCAGCGGTCTGGCTGATAAGATGATCACCCTGGCAAAGAAGGGCGATCTGAACGCTCGTCGTCAGGTCCTGGCATTCCTCGTGGATGAAGACGTAACCAAGAAGCTGTTCGATGTAATCGCTCCGAAATACACTGACCGCAACGGCGGTTATACCCGTATTTATAAAACGGCTCCCCGCCGTGGCGATGCTGCCGAAATGGCTATCCTGGAACTGATCTGAGTTCCGTGAAAGAAAGTCCGTACTGCCTTGTAGGCGGTGCGGGCTTTTTTGTCGGGTTTGAAAACCCCACGCTATGCGTGGGGTTCTGGAAAGCTTTTAGCTATACCAAAAAATCCTCCTTTGGTAAAATGAAGATGGCTACCAACCACTTCATTTTGAAAGGAGGATATCCTGAATGGATAT
>NZ_JBNMIU010000055.1:0-14511 GCF_050873445.1 Acidaminococcus sp.
ATGTGATAGGCCGGTTCGCCCATCTGGATCCCTGCAGCATTATGATGGTACAACCCACTGTGGATATGGCCGAGGACTTTTCCAAGTCCAGAATTGAGCCCATGATCCAGGACACCAAAGTACTCTCCAACCTGTTTTCCGATTCCAAGAGCCGGGACAGGAGCAATACGATCCTGAGTAAGCTGTTCCCAGGTGGCAGGCTTATCATGGGCGGAGCTAATAGCCCCGCCGGACTGGCTTCCCGGCCCATCCGCATCCTGCTGTGTGACGAAGTGGACCGGTTCCCGCCCTCTGCCGGCAGCGAAGGGGACCCGGTGGACCTGGCCAGCAAACGTATGACTACCTACTGGAATCGGGTGATGGGGCTTTTTTCTACGCCTACCAATGAGGGCGAAAGCCGGATTGACCTGGCCTATAAAACAGGCACCCAGGAAGAATGGCAGCACCAGTGTCCCAACTGCGGCGAGTATCACAAGCTGAGCTATACCGAGATGGAAGTGGATGCGGTGAAAGGCCCCAAGGTGCAGGGGCTGCAGACGTACCGAGTGAAGGGCGTTAAATGGCGCTGCCCTGACTGTGGGTTTGCCTTTACGGAAAAACAGATGAAGACAGCCACTCAGAAGTACATGGCTCAGAATCCTGAAGCCCTGCCCAGCGGTTGCCGGTCCTTTTATCTGAACGCTTTTTCCTCCCCCTGGATCAGCTGGAAACAGGTGATGAAAGAGTGGCTGGAGGCCAAGGGATTTCCCGACCGGGAGAAAGTCGTGATGAATACCCGCTTTGGCGAGACCTATCGGGCTGTCGGTGCCTTTGAGTCAGACAGCTTTTTACTCAAGCGCCGGGAGAAGTACGGCGCTGAGCTGCCGGAGGGCGTGCTGATGCTGACAGCGGCTGTCGATACCCAGGATAACCGCCTGGAGTATGAGATTTGCGGCTGGGGCGAAGGGGAAGAGTGCTGGGGAATCCTGAAAGGAATCATCCTGGGCGCTCCCAACCGGGAAGACACCTGGGCGGCACTGGACAAGATCCTGGATCGTCGGTATCACTTCAAAGACGGCACTGGACTCCGGGTGGTCCGTACCCTGATCGACTCCGGCGGCCACTACACCGGGGACGTGTATAAATACTGTGAGCGGAACGTGCTCAAGCAGCGCTTTGCCTTGAAAGGCATGGGCGGTCCCGGTATCCCGCTTACTTATAAAGTGGGGAAGACCAAGGGCATGAACGCCCCTTTGGTAATACTGGGCGTCGATGACGGTAAGCAGCAGATCATGAACCGGCTGACTATTGACAAGCCGGGGCCCATGTACTTCCACTTCCCATCTGACGAAGTTGGAATCATGCAGAGCCGGGGCTACGATAACCTGTATTTCCGCGGCCTGATTTCTGAACATAAGAAACTAGTAAAGCGTAACGGGGAATACCGGGAAGTATGGGAACCCACCCAGGGCGTCCGGAACGAACCCCTGGATTTGCGAAATTACAATTTGGCCTGTATGCTGAGCCTGCACCCTGACTGGGAGGCCCTGAAGGCCAGCATGACGAGCCGAATGGACGAAGCCGCTGCAACGCCCAGGGCTGTGGCTGCAACCCGGCCAGCGACACACAAGCGTAAGCCGGTGCGGGCCTCCGCGGGGACCCGTATTTGGTAAGGAGATAGAGACGATATGAGTAAAATCCAGAATCAGCGCCTCAAGATGTACCTGGAGGCCGAACAGGCCGTGCTGACCGGCCAGAGTTACACCATCGGCAATCGTACCCTGACCAGAGCCAACCTGGCCACCATCCGGGCGGCCATCGATGACCTGGTAGCCTCCGGTGCTACTCTGGAAGGGGAAACCCTGGAGCCTGCTGGGAGTACACGCCGGGCCGTGCTGATGGACTAAGGAGGGGAGACCCTTGAGCAAGAGACGAAGAAAAGTACTGAAATCAAGGATTCGGTCCCCCGCTGTACGCAACAGCGGGTATAGCGACGGCGGTGCATCCTGGCAAAAGGATGCCCTCCGCAGCTGGCATCCGCTTCGGCTGTCAAGCAAGAGCGACATCGATGCCAACTTGACGACCCTCCGCAACCGGGCAGCTGACCAGGCGACGAACACTCCGTTAGGGAGCGCCGCTATTGTGACCAGCACCATGCATGCTGTGGGGGCCGGGCTGAGACTCTTTCCCCGTATTCCCTATAAGCTCCTGGGGCTGACTGCAGATGAAGCGAGAGACTGGGAGCGGAATACTACGAGGGAGTTCCGGCTGTGGGCTGAGTCCAAGGAGTGCGACTGGCGGCGCAGGAACAATTTCTACGACCTGCAGAGCATCGCATATGCGACGTATCTGACTGACGGCGACAGCTTCGCCTTGTTTCGGCGCGCCAACCCCTCCTATATTACGTCTTATACCCTGCGTATCCAGCTGCTGGAAGCCAACCGGGTGAGCAACCCCCTGGGCCCTGCGGCCATGTACAGCGAGGCCAACGCCTGGGGGATCGAACAGCTGAACCCGGATAACGGCAATCACATTATCAACGGCGTCGAAGTGACACCGGACGGCCGGCTGGAAGCGTACTGGGTGAGCAATAAAGTTCCCGGCGACCTGGTAGACATCGACGGGGCCACTAACTGGACCCGCATTGAAGCCTTCGGCAGCTGCACCGGGCTGCCCAACATGCTGCAGGTGTGCCATGACATCCGGGCCGAGCAGTACCGTGGGGTGCCATACCTGGCGCCGGTGCTGGAGAATCTCAAGCAGATCGGACGGTACTGCAACGCCGAGCTGACTGCGGCTATCATCCGCAGCTTTTTGTCCATCTTTTTCACGAACACCCAGGCAAGCAACAGTTTGGATAACATCCTGCCCAGCGCCTATGGAGCGCCTGACGACGATCATGCTGGAGAGCCAGTGGTCGATGCTGCACAGTATAAGCTGGGGCCGGGACAGCTGAACAGCCTGCCCAAGGGCGTGGACGTGAAGACAGTGGACAGCTCCAACGCCCAGATCGCCTACGACAGCTATATGACCCACCTGGAAAAAAGCGTGGCCGCTTCTTTGAACATCCCCTATGAAGTACTGCTGAAGTGTTTCAGCTCTTCCTATTCTGCCAGCCGGGGCGCCCTGCTCCAGGCCCAGGATGAGTTCAAGACCCGTCGCCGCTGGTTCGCTGCTGACTTTTGCCAGCCAATTTATGAACAGTGGCTAATGGAGGCTGTGGCCACCGGGCGCATTTCGTGCCCTGGCTTCTTCACGGACCCCGTCAAGCGCAGAGCGTGGTGCTCTGCTGACTGGTTCGGCCCGACCATGAGCATCCTGGATCCAATCAAGGACGTCAACGGTGCGGCACTGCGTGTCAAGTATGGACTGACCACCCGGGAGCGGGAGGCCGCCGAGATGACCGGCAGCGATTTGGAAGAGAACCTGGAACAGATTGCCTATGAACAGGCCCTGATCAAGAATCTGGGCCTCGATATAGGGAACCCGGAAGTGTTGGCCGGGTCCAGTCTGACTCAGGAAGGTGATGGCGAGGAAAATGAGAAATCAAGTGCAAAACAAACATAAGTTTTTGACAATCCGTAACGAAGCTGGCAGCGATACGGCGGAGATCCTGCTGTATGGTGAAATCGACAGCTCCGGTGACTGGATCCGCGAGTACCTGCCTGATGACCCGACCCAGAGCGCAGGCAGCTTCCGCAAGGAACTGCAGGCTTTGGACGGTAAGGATGTACTGCTGCGGATCAACAGCCCGGGCGGCGATGTTTTCCAGGCCCAGGCTATCTACAATGTGCTGAAGACCTACAGTGGGCATGTGAGCTGTCATATCGACGGCATCTGCGCCAGCGCAGCTACTTTGGTGGCCTGCGCAGCAGACAGCATCACCATGCCGGAAAACGCCCTGTACATGATCCACAATCCGGCGTCTCACATGCGGGGTACCATGGATCGGCAGGATCTGGATAAGGCTGCGGAAATGCTGGACAAGGTCAAGGATACCATCGTGGCCGTGTATATGTCCCGGTGCAAAGACCTGGCCGAGGATGATATCCGGCAGATGATGGATGACGAAACCTGGATGACCGCCAACGAAGCTCATGACAAGGGTTTCGTGGACGGCATCGACGACTACGGAGTGGATGCAGGTGTACAGGATAATGGCCTGCTGGTGGTCAACAGCGTGGTCATGCCCGGCATGCATCCCGATAAGAACCAGGCTCTGCAGCGCTTGTGCGCTGTCCGGGCTCAGAAGAATGAGGTGAAATTTGTGAAAAATGAAGATAAGTCCTTTATGGATCAGCTGAAAGACTTTTTTGCGGCCCGTGATGCAGAAGCCCAGAAAGCCAATGCTGAAGCGAACCGTATTAAGGCCCTGGATGCCCTGAAAGGGGAAAACCCGGTGGCCAATGCTCTGGTGGACAAGGCCAAGGAACAGGGCGTAACCGCCGAACAACTGCATCCTTTTTTGGATGCTGTGGCCTCCCTGAAGGTGGAAGACAAAGGCATGGAAGAACTGAAAGCCCTGATCACTGATCAGCTGCAGTCCGGCGCCACCCAGGTCAAGCCTGGTGTAGAAGACAAGCCTAAGGGTGAAGCCGTCGCTGCGGCTGATAAGAAGACCGCCATCGACGAAATCGTCAACCTGATGGATAAGAAGAGAGGCTGAGACTATGGCTATTGTAGAGAAAAACACCATCACTCCCGATAATCTGATGGCTGGCCCGGAAATTCCGGTGCTGACCAAAAACTTTACTGTGACCGCAGGCACCGCCTTGAAGCGGGGCACCCTGCTGACTGTTACCGCCGAAGGCGCAGCCTCCGCTACGGCCAAAGAAGGCGTAGCAAGTGCCATCGTGGCTAATGATATTACCACTGCCGATACCGTAGTGACTGCTTACGTGACGGGGCGCTTTAATCGGGCCGCTTTGATCTGTGCGTCTGGCGATACCGTGGACGCCCATGAGGACGAACTGCGCAAGGTGGGCATCCATCTGGCGGTTAAGCTGTAAGGAGGATTGACACATGATTAACCTGAACGATACCGTATCTCTGATGTCTGCAGTGGAACGCAGCAAGACTCCTGCATCCCTGCTGTTGGATACTTTTTTCCCCATTGTCCCGGAAACCGCTGTAACTCCGACTATCGAAGTGCAGATCAAGACCGGCGAACGTCGTCTGGCACCTTTTGTAATTCGGGGCGGCAAGGCTGTAGAGCTGAAGCGCAATGGCTTTGACGATTATTTTTACAAGCCTCCTATGATGGCTCCCTCCCGTGTCATCGACCCGGAAATGATCAGTGACCGTGGATTCGGTGAAGGCATTTACTCTACCAAGACTCCGGCCCAGCGTGCCACCGAAATCCAGGCCCGTGACCTGGCTGACCTGCAGGCGGCTATCGTCAACCGGAAAAACAAGATGGCCGGCGACCTGCTGACTACCGGTAAGTACGAGATCAAGGGTTATGCTGATGATGGTAAGCTGACGGTTGCAGATACTGTTGATTTCAACTTTGCCCAGAAGATTGTCCCCACTACTACCTGGGATAAGTCCGGCGCCACCATCTACAGTGACATCAAATCCGCATCTGAAAAGATCCAGGAAGCTTCCGGCATGGTGCCTACTGTGATGATTGTGGGTAAGAATGTGGCCGGTTATATGCTGGGTAATGACCAGATCATGAAATGGATGGGCATCCCCAGTACTGCCAACCTGAGCATGTTCAATTTTGCGCCCCGGATCACCTCCCCCCAGGTGGCTTTTGTGGGCCGTATCCCGGCGCTGAACCTGGAAGTATATACTTATGCGGAAAGCTATATGGACGACGACGGCAAGCTGAAAGGTTTTATCGGTGACGATGATGTCATCGTGGGCATCCCCGGCCGTGGCCGTCAGTATCACGGGGCTGTTACCCTGCTGAACGATGCGGGCATGGGCTACAACACTTTTGTGGCACCCTATGTACCGTATTACAGCGGCAACAAGGAATCCCAGGAACTGCGACTGACCATGTATTCCCGCTGTCTGATCGCTCCGGAATGCATCACGGACTTCGCCTTGATCAAGGCCAAAGGAGAATAACCGGTGAAAATCATGGTAAAGCGGAACTACATCACGGCTAAGGGCCGCTTGCACGGTCCCGGCGATGTGTTAGACCTGGCTGACCAGGAGGCTAAGCGTTTCCTGACTTCTGGCCAGGCCGAACAGGTGGCCACACCCAAACCTGCAGCCGTTAAGAAAAAGGTCGAAAAAGCCGCTCCGACTCTGCCAGATCCGGCTCCAGAAGCACTCAAGAGGAAGAAATGAAGTTCAAGGACACGCTGGCTGCAGACCGGGATGTGTTTTTCCGCCCGGATGAGTTCGGGGAAACCCACAATTTGAACGGAGCGGATGTCCCCTGCATTGTTCAGAGTCCCACAGCCAGGGAACGGTTCCTGGGACAGAAGTATTCCGGCTATGAAGGAATTTCCGGCAAGGTGGTCGTGGTGCATGTAAAAACGGATGACCTGGAAGAAATCCCTCGAGAAGGCCAGGTATTTATTCTGGATGGCGAAACCATGCTGGTGGATGAATGCGTGGATGACCTGGGGATTGCATCCATTACCCTGCATCAGAATGTAGGAGGTGGCGTAGATGCCTATTAGCGCTGAGATCACGGCCGCAAGCCGTCTGCTGCGGATGCTGGACCGGCTGAATCAGCAGGGGGCCCAGAGGGCCGTCAAAAGAGCTTCTAAACGAGCCGCGACGGCAGCTAGGACGGCAGGCACCAAGGCCATCCGCAACATCTATACCATTAAGTCAGGGAACCTGAAGGCACGAACGCAGATTCGGAGCGACGGAGACGGCACCACTCTTTTGGTGCGAGGATCCACAGAGCCTGTATCAAAGTATAAAGCAGCCTTACGTCAGTACGGTGTTTTCGTGGCCATCAAGCGGAGCGGCGGTGGACGGGTGGCCAGGTCTTTTATGCTGAATGGGAATTTTATGGCCAGGGTCGGCAAGGAACGGTACCCGGTCAAAGGTCTGTACGGTCCCGCAGTACCCCAGCTGTTCGGCAACCCGGACGTTATGGAGCAGATGCAGGAACGCGGCGGTGAAATGTTTGGAAGCCGGCTGGAACATGAGCTGGATCGGCTGCTTGGAGGGGCATGATTATGACACCATTAGATGTAGCACAGGGCCTGGCTGAATTCCTAAAGGAACGGATTGCCGCTTACGAGGAACGGTGCGGGAAAGATTTCCACGTGTACGCTGGGTTCCTGCCTCGGGCCCGCACTACGGATGACTTAAAAAAAATGTGCCCGGCGATTGTGATACGGCCGGAGGTAACAACGGACGACACCGAACAGAGTACGGTGTCTCTGGTATTCTATGCCACGGTTTATGACCCCGACCTGAAAGAGGGCTGCCAGTCTCTGTTTCAGTTGCTGGAATTTATTCGGGCCCACCTTCTGATGGCCAACCCCGTGGCTGGCAAGTACTGGATCCAGCCAGGAATGAAGGCCAGTGTACCGGATGACCAGCCCTATCCCCAGTGGCTGGGCGTGGTGGAATGCGATGTGGCCATTCCCCAGGTGCGGCAGAATAATCCTCCGATTGGATGGTGGACGGTATGACCAAGAAAAATAAGCAGAAAGGCCCTATGATTTACGTAGGCCCGGGCTTCCGGGACACGGATCTGGCGACTTTCAAGATCTACGCGGATGGCATCCCGGCAGAATATGACGGGCATCCGGTGTATCGTCTCCTTTTTGTAACTCCGGCTGAGTTAAATGCAGCACGACAGGAAATCAAACAGAAAGGAACTGTCCGCAACGTGCTCTACCATAGAGCGATTGCGGAACATAACAAGAAAGGTGGTAACTAACTATGGCATTTTTCCACGGTGTGCGGGCCAGCGAAGTGGCAACCGCCCTGGTGACTCCGGTCAACACGACCGCCGGCCTGCCAGTAGTCTTCGGTACGGCTCCGGTACACTTGACCGCTGACCCGACCAAATACGTGAACAAGCCTGTCATCTGTTATGGCTGGGACGAAGCGGTAGCTGCCCTGGGCTACAGCGATGACTGGGACAAATATACCCTGTGCGAGGCCATGTACAGTGAATTCAAGCTGTATGCAGCATCTCCCATCGTATTTGTAAACGTGTTGGATCCGGTTACGCATAAGAAATCTACGACCGGCAAGAGCGTAACGCTGACTGACGGCAGCGCTACTGTTATGGACCCGGTGTTGCTGAGTACTTTGAAGGTACGAAGTACAGAAGCCGCTCAGCCTGCCAAAGAAGGTACCGATTATACTGCGGCCTGGAACGATGAAGGCCAGCTGGTGATCACGGTCGTGCCCGGTGGCACTCTGGCTGCTGCCAAAACCGTCCTGTTGGACTATGATGCAGTGGATCCCACGGCAGTGGACGCCTCTGATATCATTGGTGGGGCCTCTACGGAAGGCAATACCAAGGGACTGGAACTGATCGATAAGATCTATACCCAGCTGTCCCTGGTGCCCGGCATCATTGCCGCCCCTGGCTGGTCCGAAGACCCCACGGTGGCCGCTGTGATGAGGGCCAAAGCCCTGAATATCGACGGCCTGTTCCGCTGCATCGTGCTGACGGATGTGGATACGGATAAAGCGAAGGCTTACAGCGATGTCAACGCCTGGAAGAACAAGAACAACTACACTGGCACCAACCAGGTAGTATGCTGGCCCTGTGTCCGGAACGGAGAATCTGTGTTCCATATGTCCACCCACATTATGGGGATCATCGGTGTGGTTGATGCGGCCAACAGTGACGTTCCTTACCAGAGTCCGTCCAATCAGTCCCTGCAGGCTACTGGCCTCTGCCTCAAAGACGGTACCGAAGTGAGTCTGTCCCTGACTCAGGCAAACCTGCTGAACAGCCAGGGCGTTGTTACCGGGCTGAATTTCAACGGCGGCTGGAAGAGCTGGGGCAACTACACTGGGGCCTATCCTTCTATTACCGATGTGAAGGATTCCTTTATTTGCGACCGGCGTATGTTCGACTGGGAGTATCAGTCTTTCATTCTGACCTACTGGCAACTAACTGACGGTCCACTGACTCCAAGGCTGATCCGGACTATCACTGATTCTGAAACCATCAAGCTGAACGGCCTGGTGGCCAGAGGCTATATGCTGGGTGCTTCCGTAAAGTTCCTGGAATCCGAGAACCCGACTACAGACCTGCTGCAGGGAATTATCCGAGTTCATGTTTACATGACGCCGCCGGTCCCGGCTCAGGAAATCGACGGAATCATGGAATACGATGTCAACAACTTCAAGAAGCTGTTTGACTAAAGGGAGGCGAGAGCATGAGTGTCAATGTGATTCCTGAAGTCGTCAATGACATGCGGGTGTACCTGAGTGGCGCTGACGATATGATTGGCTGCAAAGAATTCAAAATGCCGAAACTGGACGCCTTGAAGGCGAATGTGGAGGGCATCGGCATCGCCGGGAAAATCGATGCCCCCATTGAGGGGCATTTCGACAGTCTGGAAGCAGAACTGACCTGGCAGCTTCCCACAAAGACCAGTACCCGTCTGGTGGCTGGCACTACGGTGAGCCTGGATGCTTACGCAGACCTGCAGAGTTATGACGGCGGGTCTAGTGCCTACTCCCATGACTCTTATCACGTAGTGGTGCGGGGGAGAGTCAAATCCCATGACCCTGGTAAGCTGAAGGCAGGGGAGGCCATGGAAAGTAAAACTACCATCGAATGCCACTACATCAAAATCAGTATTGGTGATACGGAACTCTGCGAAATTGATAAATTCGGTTGCAAGGCTGTGGTGAATGGCGTAGATCTGCTGGAACAGGTCCGTCGGAACATCGGGATGTAAGGGAGGAAACTTAAATGGCAGAAAGAAAAAACGGGGCAGCGAAAAGCGCTGCTCCTGAAGTGCTGGAAGACAATGTAGTAGTGCTGCATAAGCCAACGGCAGATGGTACAGATAAGCTGGTCCTGGATTTTGATCATATCAATGGTCGTACCCTCATCAATTGTGAGAAGCAGGCACGGAAACTGGATCCGGCTATTACGGTACTGGCCCTGTCCCAGATGTACCAGGCTCTGGTGGCCGGAGCGGCCACAGGGCTGAAGTATGATGAAGTACTGAACCTGTCCGGCAAGGACTTCACCGCCTTGTGCCTGAAGGCACAAGGTTTTTTGCTCCAATAAAATTGATTGTTGAAGAAATCCGCGTGTCCTGTTTGCGATTGGCCAAATACAGCCAGTCGCCCCTGGATTTCTTCCTGGAGATGCCTGTAACAGACCTGTGTGGGTGGATAGAGACAGTCAACGGTGAGATTGAAGCTGAAGAGGAAGCATGCAGCAAGACAAAAAAATAGCCCCCTCGAAAATGAGGGGGCTATGAAAATTTTAAGGAAGACGCTTCGGATCCAGATGGAGATCCGTTCTAATCGGGCCGTCGGGATGAGATTCATACCAGGCAGCTTTTTGACGTTCGCGTTCTTCTTCGAGGAGTTTTTGTCTGGCTAAGTAATGCTGCCATTCTTTTTCTTCCTCTTCCATCCGTTTATTTTCTTCTTCAATTCGTTGTATTTCTGTTTTTGTTTCTTTACACATTTCGGGGAGTGCTGCGGCACAACACAGTAATAAAAAGGAATTCATAATATTACCCCCTTTTTATAAAGTATACCACATGAGGGAGGTGACGGGCTAGTGGCTGGTAGAATAATGGAACTGGCCATCGCCATCAAGGGTAAGATTGATGGCTCTTTATCAGCATCTACAAAGGACACGGCGCAAAGTATCGGCGCACTGAAAGATAAGCTGAAACAGCTGAATAATGTTGGCAGTATGGCCAATACGTGGGTTACCGCAGCTAAGGCCGTACGTGACTATAAAAACGAATTGGGGCAGGCTCAGCAAGCTGTTCGTCAAGCATCCGCCGCACTTGATACTTCTGGCGACAAGGCTGCGAAAGTCCAAAACAATTACACCGCAGCTAAAAACCGTGTGCAACAGATGGGAGTGGCATTGCATCAAAGCCGGCTGTTGTTAGCCGGTGTAAGCAGCGAACTGGAATCTGCAGGTTTTTCCACCAAGAATTTTGCCCAAAGTCAGGCCGAGCTAAAGAACCAAATCGAGGCAGCAAACAAAGCACTGGACGCTCAACAGAAGAAAGCCGCAGCCCAGCAAAAGGTTAAAATGGCTAAAGCTGAGCAGAACGGGGCTAAGCATGACTTGATGACCTCTTTCGCAAACTTCCAGGGAGGCATGGCTACCGCACAATCCTTTGCGGCCCCTCTGGTGAGCTCCGTTCAGGTAGCTGCCAACTTTGAGCAGGCTATGTCCAAAGTACAGGCCATCACCAATGCTGATAATGCCGATATGCAGAAGTTATCTGCAACGGCCCGGGATCTGGGGGCGAGTACAAAGTTTTCTGCCACTCAGTCGGCCCAGGCTATGAGCTACCTGGGCATGGCGGGCTGGAAAACTGACCAGATCATTTCCGGCATGCCAGGGCTTTTGGATTTGGCGGCGGCGTCAGGTACGGATCTGGCGCTTACTGCCGACATCGTTTCCGATGATTTAACTGCTTTTGGGATGAGCGCTGATCAGGCCGGGAAGATGGCTGATGTGTTTGCGGCGACTGCCACGAATTCCAACACCAACACCCAGCTACTGGGTGATACCTTTAAGTATGCAGGTGCTGTAGCGGGTGCACTGGGGTATAAACTCGAAGATGTTGCTGTGGCCACCGGGATGATGGCCAATGCGGGCATCAAAGGCGAACAGGCTGGCACTGCTTTGCGGTCAATCATGACCAGGATGGTGGCTCCTACAAAAGAGTCTGGAACGGCAATGGATGCCCTGGGCATATCAGTCACGAATGCTGACGGCAGCGTGAAACCACTTGCCCAGACTATCGCGGAATTGCGGCAGAAGTTTGCCGGTCTTTCCGATTCGGAGAAGGCTCAGTATGCTTCCATGATCGCCGGTAAAGAAGGCATGAGCGGTTTCTTGGCTCTGGTGAACGGGTCTGATGCAGACTTTGAAAAGCTGGTCAAGGCAATCCAAAATTCTGATGGTGCGGCCAAAAGAATGGCCAAGACCATGAATGCCAATGCACGTGGAGCATTGGTACAGCTGCAGTCTGCTACAGAATCGGTACAGATTTCTGTAGGTAATGTGTTCCTGCCTATCCTGGCCAGGGCAGCTACTGCCCTGGCTGGTGTGGCTGCTCGTTTCGCAGGATGGGCAGCAAAGAATCCCCAGCTTGTGGCCACACTGGCGGCTGTTGCCGGGGTAGTGGCGGCTGTGGTAATGGGGCTTCTGGGGTTCAGCGTAGTGGTATCTATGTTCAGCTACGTGTCGAGCAGCATCAAGCTTTTCCAGGCGGCCATGCAAAGCGCCCAGATCGCCACGAAACTCATGACGGTGGCCCAGGCGGCGCTGAATTTTGTCATGAGTCTGAACCCTGTCGCCCTCGTGGTGATCGGTGTGCTGGCTTTGATCGCCGCATTGATGGTGCTTTATAACAAAAGCGAAACCGTCCGGAACTTCATCGACTGGGCAGCGAAGAGCATCGCGGAAGCATTTAATGCGGCATGGGCTGCTATCTGCGAGGGAATCGCTTCTGCCGCTTCCTGGATTATCAGTCAGTGGAAGTATATCTATGATACTGCTTGTGATGCGTGGAACGCTATCGTGAGCGCCGTCGAAGGTGTATGGGATACAATTTACGGAATTATTGATAACGGCGTCAAGTATGTGCAGGATAAATGGGAGCAGCTGAAGGCAATCTTCAGTTCTCCTATTACTGCTGCGGTGAATTTCATCACTACCGGATCCACGACGGGGGCACCGGAAAAACATGCTTACGGCGGCCTGATTTCCCGGCCCACCCTCAGCTGGGTAGGCGAGGCCGGCGACCCGGAAATGATCGTACCCATCAACCGGACACAGAACGCCATGCGGCTGTGGCAGTCTGCCGGGCAGATGCTGGGAGTGAGGGCGTTGCAGCCGGTGAAAGACCCGGCTCCGCTCCTTAACAGGGGGCAGTCAGTGACGGTGAACTTCGCCCCGACTGTCCAGGTAACCGGTGGGGCCGCTACAGCCGACCAGATCCGGCAGGTGCTGTGGGAACAGAAAAGCCAGTTCGAAGCAAGTTTCCGCAGGATGTACCAGGATATGGTGCAGCGGGAAAGGAGGCTCTCTTTTGAGTAAAATATATACCACTGTCCAGGGAGATGTGTGGGATTTCATATCTTATAAGGTTTATGGCAGCGAGCGGTATATCGGTACTCTTATGGAGGCAAATCCCAAGCACGCTGACACAGCTGTATTCCCTTCCGGGGTAATCCTTACGTGCCCGGATGTGGAAACCCCTGTGAGCCGGTTCCTGCCGCCCTGGAAGGAGGGCTGACCATGTCCTTTGTATCCGATTCGCTCGACAAACTGGCTGGTACTCTTACAGAGGGCACCAACCTGGCATATCGGGTATGGTGTGAAGTTTCCTATACGCCGAAAGGCAGCAGTGAGGCTAAGGATATTTCCGAGGAAATCAGCAAATACCTGTTGAGTCTGGACTATACCGATAATATCGAAGGGCAGGCGGACGATCTGACGCTTACCCTGGAAGACAGGGCTCAACTATGGGCAGCTGACTGGTACCCGCAGCGAGGCTCCAAATTGACCGTAACCATTTACACGCTGAATCGGTCCAGCCTGGACGAAGGTTTGAAATCGCTGGCACTGGGCAGCTTTGAGATTGATGAAATCGAGTTGAAGATGGCGCCGGCAGTTGTCCAGATCAAGGCGGTGGCGGTGACCTTTGAAGGCAGCCTTCGAGGCGAGAAAAAGAACCGGACTTGGGAAAAAATCACTGTCAAGAAATGTTGCGAAGACATTGCCACAGAAAACGGCCTGACTCTTGACTGGTACTGCGAGGATGATCCGCCCCTGGATCATGCGGAACAGTCGGACGAATCGGATCTGGAATTCCTGCAGAAAGTAGTCAAAGATGCGGGCCTATGCCTGAAGGTGGACCTGAAGAAGCTGACGGTATTCGACGAACAGCAGCAGGAGAAGGGCGAAGCGAGAATCTTTTTCCTTCATCCTGGGACTGAGACTCTGGCTCAGAAAACCCAGACAGAGGATGCCGAAACCAGGTATGTGTACAAATTTACGGACTATCAGCTGAAGGCAAAGACCAGGGATGTATATAAAGCCTGCCACGTGAAGTATAAGAAGGGCAAGGACAAGGCCGTCATCGAAGCTACTTTTACAGACCCAAACAAGAAAGATGGTCAGACCCTGGAAGCCAGTGAACAGTGTGACACTGTTGCAGAGGCAGAGAGACTGGCCAAAAAGAAACTGAGAGAGAAGAATAAAGAAGAAGTGACGGCTGCCTTTAATCTTTATGGGGATACCATTTATGCAGCCGGGGAACTGGTCCAGCTGCAGCACCTTGGCGTGTTCGATGGCAAATACATCATCACACGGGTGGCGCTGAAACTGGGCAGCGGTTTTACGGCCAGTCTGGATATGAG